>CAYURP010000042.1:0-23155 GCA_964447175.1 uncultured Ignavibacteria bacterium
TGATTTGATAAATACGGCCAGTAAGAAAGCATATAATCTAGGAGCGAAGTACTTCGCTACCTGGAATATGAGGGATTTCATTTTATGGGATACTTTTCTTGAAGGCGTTCCGTTACATGATAGAGTGAAGCACTGGTATAAAAATATTATCTGGGTTAAAGATATTAAAGAAGTTGATAGGGAAGAGAATTGGGAGAAAATAAGGAAGTTCTTAGAAGAATTTTTGAGTGCTTTGGAACTGGATGTTTTCAAGAGAAGAAAAGTTTTCGTTGGTTTGCCTTTGGATCAATTTTTCATCAGGAAGCTGGAAGCAGCTGTGGATATTAATTCACCAGCCTTTACTTACGCTTTGAAAGAAAAATGTCTCAGTGATGAGGCATACTATATAGAGTTAAGAAAATGGATTAATGAACAGGGTTGGCACCCTGACATAAGAGCCAAAGCTAAAGATACAGATCACTCTGTTTATGAGAAGATTGGACGGATAGCAGCCTATATTTTGACTAACAAAATCCTGTTCTATAACATTGTTAAAGCTCATTTCCCCCAAAAGATAGAGGAGATTCCAATCCATACAATTCAGAGACCTTCTGAATTGAGCAATGTTTTGCAGAGGTATTTTGAGAAGATAGTTAAGGATGTGGACTACGATACCATCTATGAGATTAGAATTTTTGATGAGTTAAATGTTAATAAAAGCGAAGTAGAAGTCATAACTCGTTTTTTAGAGGACTTTAACAAGCATGATTTCACTGGAATTAACTATGAGATTTTAGGACGAGTCTACGAGGACTTGATACCGGAACGAGAGCGGCATGAAATGGGACAATACTTTACTCCTCCTACAACCGTTGACTTGATTAACGGTTTTTGCATTCAAGACAGAAATGACGCTGTCTTAGACCTGGGGTGTGGTGCAGGGACTTTTTTGGTCAGGGCATATGCCAGATTGAAGCACTTAGGAAAAAGGAAAAAACATAAACAACTTTTAGAGCAACTTTGGGGAACTGATATTGCTTCTTTTCCTGCTCATTTAGCCACCATCAATTTGGTTTTACCTGATTTAACTGAAAAAGAAAATTTTCCCTACATAAAAGCCATCGATGCCTTCAGCGTTATACCAAAAAGCAAATATTTTGAGGTCCCAAAGCATAGTGGAATAAAATATGAGTTCAGACATATTTCAGGAGAAGATACTGTTAAAGTCAAAATTCCTGATATGGATTGTGTAGTAGGCAATCCACCTTTTATCAGGCAGGAGAAGATCGAGGATAAGGATTTTATCAGAAAGACTATATTCAAGGATTGGGGAAAGCTCAAAATCAGCCAGCAATCAGATATATATGTTTACTTCTTTATTCACGGTGCCAAATTTCTAAAAGAGAGTGGGCGGTTAGGTTTTGTTACGTCTAATTCTTGGTTAGATGTTCGATACGGGGCTGATCTGCAAAAATTCTTCTTAGATAATTTTAAAATTATTGCCATTATCGAGAGTAAAGTTGAGCGTTCTTTCGCAAAGGCGGATATCAATACCTCGATTACTGTCGTTGAACGATGTTCCAATAAGAAAGAAAGAGAAAATAACATTGCCAAGTTTGTCTCCCTGAAAGAGAAGATGGATGAACTTATACCTAAAGATAGCGATGAGTTAAGGTTTGATGCCTGCGATAAGTTAATTAGAAAGATCAACAGGGTTAAAAGCTTATATGAAGATAAACAAATGCGGATTTATCCCAAATCTCAAAAGGAGCTTTATGAGGAGGGGATGGAAGATAATGTTTATGTGGGGTCTAAATGGGGAGGGAAATACCTAAAGGCACCGGATATCTATTTTAAGATTCTGGACAGGGGGAAAAGTCTGTTTGTTTCTTTAAATAAGATAACAACTACAATAAGAAGAGGATTTACTAGTGGTGCGAATGACTTCTTCCATTTGACAGAAGAGATGATATCCGCACATAAAATCGAAAAGGAGTTCATAAGACCTTTAATCAAATCGCCTCGTGAAAGTAGGAAGATAAACATTACTGAAGTTGACCTGAAGTATAAAGTCTTGATGGTGCATAAAGATAAGCATGGGTTAAGCAAAAGCAATGTATTGAAGTACATAAAATTTGGCGAGGAGAAAGGCTTTCATTTAAGGCCAACTTGTGCATCACGTGCAAGGTGGTTCGATTTGGGTAAAAGAGAGACAGCTCAAATCCTGTGGAGCGAGTTTTTCTATGATACCCATATAACCTTTTTACTAAAAGATAAAATATATGACAGCGATAAATTTTATGGATTAAATTTAGATAAGCACGTTACAGAAACAGCTGCTTTTTTAAACTCTACGATAGCTATTTTATTCAGACACATAGGCGGCTTCCAAGCATTAGGTGAGGGAGCATTGAAAATTCCAGTGTATGAGCTTAATTCTTTTAAAACAATTGATTTTTCAAAAATTGCATCGAACATTAGAAAGCGAATTGCACTAGCGTTTAAAGAACTTTCAAAGAGAGCTATATTACCAGTTATAGAAGAAGTAAAGCAAAAGGATCGTCAAAAGTTAGATGATATTTTTTTCGACATTTTAGGCTTGACCAAAAAGGAAAGACAAGAAGTTTATGATGCGGTTTGTCAGCTGGTGAGAAACAGGCTGGATAAGGCTAAGACTTTTGGAAAGAGATCGAAAGGAAAGAAAAACCCATTCAATTCGCACACCTATGCCGAGCACGTTTTATCGGAAGTGTACGCCTCAAAAGAAAAGAAGCAATTCCCAAAGGATTTTATTGACCCTTCTTGGGAGACTCAGACCATTGAGTTACCCAAAATAGAAGATAAAAGCAAGCTGCGAATAGAAGAATTTTTTGGTAAAGCGAGCCTGAGAATAGAGGGTGAAGCTGTTGACTGTGGTACTACACCAAAAGCAAGATTCGTAGAGTTGGCAATCTTAAAGGGAGTCAAGGATAAGGTTGTGGTTCCTACTGATGATGGGAATGCAATAAAGGCAGTTGATGATTATATGAAATACAAAAAGTTGATTGATGCAGAGATAAATGAGACCATTAAGATGTTTAATTTAAACAAAAGACAGGCAAATACAGTATTGAAAGAGTTGGAGGATAAATTCTAATAATGGTAATTGTCCCTCTTTTATTGGGAAAAGAATTAGGAACGCAACCTGAAGGTTGCGGCTACCAACAAAAAAAACTGTTATATGCCTAAAGAAATAAGACAAATGGGTTTTCTGGATCACCTGGAGGAACTGAGAAGCAGAATCATCAAATGTCTCGTTTCAATTTTGATTTTCTCCATTGTGACCTACTTCTTTTCGGATCAGGTTATCGATTTTCTGGCCAGACCGGTTAACAAAGTGTATTTTATGTCTCCCACCGAAGCTTTTGCAGTTCGGATAAAGATGTCCATAATTTTAGGAATTATCTTGAGCATTCCGGTGCTCTTCTACCAGTTGTGGAGGTTTGTGGTTCCGGGTCTTTTCGAAAGGGAGGTTAAGGCTGTGGTTCCTGCTGTGATATTTTCCACTATATTTTTCATCATAGGAGGGACCTTTTGCTATTTCATTGTTCTGCCTAATGCCATTAAGTTCCTTATGGGTTTTGGGACGGAAAAACTGGAACCAATGATCAAAATCGGTGCCTACATCAGTTTTATCAGCTATACCACCTTAGCCTTTGGAGCTGTTTTTGAACTTCCCGTGGTAGCCTATTTTCTGGGTAAGTTAGGAATCATAACGGATAAAACTTTAAGAAAAGGAAGAAGGTTTGCGGTTCTTAGCATTCTTATTTTAGCTGCGGCCATAACCCCGCCCGATGTTTTCTCCCAGGTTATGCTGGCTATTCCCCTTTACTTCCTGTATGAGGTAAGCATAATTGTGCTCAAGATAACCCAGAAGAAAAAGGAGGCTCCGAGCGAAATTCAAAATTCAAAATGAAAAATTCAAAATGAAAAAGCCATTACTAATCTCGGTAATATTTTTCTTGGTGTCTTTTGGTTCGATTTGGGCACAAGAGCAAGAGATAAATCCTGATTCCATTCGATCGCTGGCTTTGGATGAAGCTTTGAAATGTATCAAGATGACCCAGAAGGATCTGACCCTGAGAAAGGATTATGTGGATATCGATTCCTTCAGATTGGAGATCATAAATCAGTTGATGATAAATCCTATGCAGAGCCTGAACTATACCCAGAAGATTTCGTCTCAGCTTCTTTCTGCTGCTACTTTGGAAGATTTGGTTTCTATATCTGGTTCGGAAATGGGATTTAAAATTAAAAATGAAAAATTTAAAATTAATAATGAAAAATTGGATATCAAGGAAGCACTGTTTCGGTTTCTGGATAAAGATAAAAAGAATTTAAATGGGTCTGAGAAAAAATGTATGAGCCAGGCGCAGAGATTACCTAAAAAGCTAAGGGAATCTCTGGCAGTTTTATTAATGGGGATACTGGAATCCAGATATGAAATGTCTCAAGCCATAAAGGATTTGAGCCAGGAGGAGCTCGACTCTTTGAAAAAACACATGCCTGAGATGCTGGAGGAGGAGGTGGAGGATGAATTTAAATCAGCAGAGGAGTTGGATAAAGATCAGAAGTATGAGGAAAAGCTCCTTAAAGCTATGACACCCATTCTGCAGAAGATTAATAGAGAAGAAATCTTTCAGGCTGGAATGGATATGGCTCTGAGTTTGGATCAGGCTAAAGAGAATCTTTACGAGCTGGTAGGTGGCTCTCACCATTTAACGGATGATGATTTATTTAAAAAGGATACACTTCTATATTTAAAGACAGACCAGGGTGATCTGATAATCGGTGGGATCAAATCCAATAGATACCAGGGCTCGCCGGCTTTAATTATAGATCTGGGAGGGGATGATGAGTATTATTTTTCCAATGATAAAGAAAGCCAAATTGCATCCACCATCATAATAGACCTGGGAGGAGATGATCTCTATAAGACCCAGGAGCGATTTGCCTTTGGCTCTGGATTTTTCGGGGTGAGTTTTTTAATCGATAGGTGGGGGGATGATCTGTATCTGGCTCAAAATTTCTCCTTGGGTTCCGGTTTTTTTGGCGTGGGTGTACTTGTGGATGAGGAAGGGAATGATAAATACCTGGGTGACACTTTTACTCAGGGGGCGGGCAGCTTCGGATTGGGTATCCTCATGGATCTAAAGGGAAATGATGAGTACTCTGCTGCTCTTTTTGCTCAGGGTTTTGGATATGTAGCGGGTTTTGGCGCAATTCTGGACTCTGTGGGAAATGACTCTTACTTTGCCGGAGGGAAATATAAGGATATCCTGAGGTATGAGGACCATTACATTAGTTTATCCCAGGGTTTTGCCTTCGGATCAAGGCCTGATCTTTCAGGCGGACTCGGATTTCTGTGCGATGGCAAGGGTAACGACGTTTACAACTCTGACATATTTGGACAGGGCTCCAGCTACTGGTTTGGGTTGGGAAGCCTGGTGGATGAAGCAGGTAACGATAAATACCTCTCCTATCAGTATGCTCAAGGTGCAGGAATTCATATCTCTTTAGGTGTCTTGATTGATAAAACCGGAGATGATGTTTACATATCCAAAGGCGTGTCGCAAGGTTGCGGCCACGATTTAGCCTTTGGTCTTCTTCTGGATCAAAAGGGTGATGACAGCTACAGCGCCTATGACCTTTCCCAGGGTGCGGGAAGTGCTAACGGAATCGGCGTGATAATCGACGAGTCAGGGGATGACGGCTATATGGTCAAGAGAACACATAATACCCAGGGATACGGCAATCCCAGAAGAGAGTACGGATCCATCGGGCTGTTTCTCGATCTTTCGGGAAAAGATAATTATGATGGCAACGGGGCTGACAATTCCTACTGGATTATTCCATCTAAATGGGGTGCGGGGATTGATCTGGAATTCGAGAAACAGGAAAGAGTGGAGAGTAAAAAGTAGAGAGTAATGAGTAGAAAGATAAATGATGGTAAGAATGAGAAGAGTTAATATAATTACTTTATTCTTGTTAATGGTATTTATAAGTGTGACGTTCGCGGATGATGTTAAGAAAAAGGTGGATGAGTTGTTTGTTCTTGCTTCCTCCGGTGAGGTGAAATACCAGGATAAGGTAGAGCCGGCTAAGAAGGAATTGATTGAAATGGGAGCTCTGGCTGTTCCGCATCTGGTGGAGAAGCTGACTACGGATAATGCCCGGGAGATGCTCACCCTGACTGATATTCTGACCAAAATTGGAGAGCCGGCGGTTTTGCCCTTGATAGATCGACTGGACTCTGAGAACAAGGAAGTGCTGAGAACCTCTGCGACTATTCTGGGCAAAATCGGCGATCCCAAAGCTGCTCCCCATCTGGCTAAACTTTTTGATCATCCCGATCTCAGGATCAGAGGTGCTGCCGCCACCTCTATGGGGCAGGTGGGTGACACAGCCTTTTTAAACGTGGTAGTTTCCGTTCTTTCCGATTCGGTGGAAACAGTAAGAAAGTCGGCAACCTATGCTCTGGGTGAACTTAAGACCCCGGGCGGAATTCCCGCATTGATCCGGGCATTCAAAGATCCTCATTACAGCGTTAGATTAACTGCTGTTTCCTCCCTGGCTAATATAGGCGAACCAGCAGTGGATACCTTGATTATTCTTTTGAGTGATCCGGATATAAATGTTCAAAATCTGAGCATAGAGGCATTAGGGAAAATAAAAAGCTCTCGGGCAATTGATCCTCTTTTAAACAAGCTTGAATCACAGGATTGGACTACCCGGGCTTTTGCAGTAGATGCCTTAGGTGATATTAACGATAAAAAGGGGATTGTGGCAGTAGTCAATCTTCAGAAAAACGAAACCCATCCCTTTGTCCTGAACCGGATCGGCTACGTGCTGGAAAAGATAGAAGAATAACCTTTATGAGGAGAAAGCTGAAGAGAAAATTCTACAACAGACCTACTCTAAAGGTGGCAAAAGACCTTCTGGGAAAATACCTGGTAGTGCAGAAAGGGGAAAAGATTTTGTCAGGCAAGATAGTGGAAGCCGAAGCCTATATCGGAACAAACGATCCAGCCTGCCATGCCAGCCGGGGAATGACCCCCAGAAACAAGGTTATGTTTGGACCTCCGGGTTATGCTTATATCTACTTCACCTATGGAATGTATCACTGTTTGAACCTGGTCACCGAAAAAAAAGGTTTTCCAGCAGCGGTTCTTATCAGAGCTATTGAGCCAGATCAGGGAATGGAGTTGATGATGAAAAGAAGAGGAATGAAAAATATTAAAAACTTAACCAGCGGTCCGGGCAAATTGTGCCAAGCTATGGGTTTGGATCGTTCCTTAAATGGTGAAGACCTTTGCTCCGGAAGAATCTGGGTTGAGGATAGAAGGGAGGGAGTAAGCAAAATAAAATCCACCTCAAGGGTTGGGGTAACTAATGGTAAAAATAAAAAATGGAGATTTTATATTTACGACAGTGGGTTCGTATCAAAACGATAGAGTTGAATTGATTGGATAAATAGATTTTTTTGTTTCTACATAGGGCAGGGAGAGTTTCCCTGCCTAAAAAATAAAAAGGGTATCAATGGATTTTATTGCAGAACTTTTAATTATAGCCCCACCTATTCTGTTTGCTTTAACCATTCACGAATATGCTCATGGTTGGGTGGCTTATAGATTAGGTGATCCCACAGCTAAGGAAGCTGGCAGGCTGACCCTTAACCCCCTGGCTCACCTGGATCCCATTGGAACCCTGATGTTGTTTATAATCAAACTGGGATGGGCGAAACCTGTTCCCATAAATCCCTATAACTTCAGAAATCCCAGAGAGGATATGATGTGGGTCTCCTTTGCAGGTCCGGCATCCAACTTTTTAGCTGCCTTTGGCTTGGCTATTGTATTCAAACTTGTAGCCACCAGCTTTCCCTACGGTACAGGTGGAGGTTCTTTCATAGACGTGCTTTTGCTTATGCTCCGCTGGGGTATTCTGATAAATATAATCCTGGGGGTTTTCAACTTGATCCCTATCCCACCCCTGGATGGATCAAAAATCTTAATGGGTTTTCTGCCTCCGGCATACGCCTACCAAATGGCTAAACTGGAGAGATTCGGTCCATTTTTGCTGATTTTTATTTTGATGATAACCTATGCAATTAATCTCAATATCTTCTGGGTTTTGATCAGACCATTTGTGGCTCTTTTCAGCGCTATTCTGGGTATAAGATTCTTCTAACTTTAAAATTCAAGCCCTTTTCCTAAATATGCCAAGAAGAGGTTTAATATTTTTGATTCTTTCTATTCTTTTTTTTGTTGATTGTTTTCCTGCCCGAAAACTAACCCCACCTGAAGAAATCAAACCTGAAAAAACTATAGAAGCTTTAAGATTTAATGAAAAAGAACTTCACTCCATGGCATTATATCTGGAGTTTAAATTCAAAGGTAAGGGGAAAAGGTTTTCAACCGAGGCTGAGATATTTTACATAGAACCGGGAAGCTTCAGCATATACTTTAAATCCAGTTCGTATCTTAATGTATTTAAAGCTGTTATGAATAACGACAGTGTTAGTTTTTATCTTCCTGAAAGTAATGAATACTATGTTGATTCCTACCAGAACTTCTCCCAAACTAAAGGCTGGGAATGGGGAATTGAGCTTAAAGATTTTTTGAATCTGGTAATAGGGAAAAATGGATCAGACCAGGAGAGCTTGAAATTCATCAAAGTAGAAAAGAACAAGCTGCTTTATGTATCAGAAGATGATCTCTGGGAAAAGAGATTCTGGGTAGATACAAGAAAAAATCATCTTAGCAAAAGCGAGTGGAAAAGTAAAAAGAGTGGAGAATTTTTAAGAATTGAATTTAAAAGATATAAAGATTATAAAGGTCGAAAGTTTCCCGGATATATGGAGATTAAAATACCATCGGAAGGGGAAACTCTTAAGGTTATATTTAAAAAAAGAAAGATAAACCTCCCTTTATCCCAAGAAAGATTTGAGCTTTCTATTCCCCATAATGCTAACCGGGTTTGGCTTAAAGAGAAAGATTAGAATTGTATTGTAAGTCCAAGTTAACAAAGGAAATCGGGTGAACCTGAAGATTCACATTTCAGTAAGACTTGCATCTGGTTCTTAGAAGAAAAGATGTTGACATTAAAAGAATATTATGTTAGACTGAATTTTAAAGTTAAAACCTGAGAGCCTATGTGGTACAAGGAGATTGAGAAAAAGCTAAAATCGAAATTGCCCGTGCTTTTACGACTTTTTTTAAAAAAGAATAATGAGAGGCATATTAGTATCGATCTTTTTAGAGTTAAAAAGATCCTGATGGTCAGACAAGATGACCGAATTGGGAATCTGATTCTGACCACACCCTTTCTTACAGCTTTAAGGCAGTTTTTTCCCTATGCTCGAGTGTCTTTTTTAGTGAGCAGGAAATTTCATAAATTGTTGTATGATTCGAGCCTGGTGGACGAGGTTCTGGTTGCAGACAAAAGAAAATTTATTCGCAATCCCTTCAAGCTTTTATCCTTTGTTTTGAAATTGAGAAAAGAAAGATTCGATCTGGCTTTTGATTTAAGCGATGAAAACGAGTTTTCTTTGAACAATAGCTTCATTACCTACCTGAGCCAAGCCAGATACAGAGTTGGACATAAAAAGGAAAAAAGCGATCTTTTTTTGAATATCCAGGTTCCCAAACCTGAAGAATCCCGTCATGTTATTGATATGCACCTGGATCTTCTGAGACATCTGGGGCGGAATTTCAAAACCTTTGAGCTCAATCTGGATGTACCCGAAAAGAGTAAAAATCTGATCAACGAGTATCTGGAGTCAAAAGGGATATCAGGCAATGATACTTTGGTAGGTATTAATCTTGGCGCCAGAGGGAGGAAGAGATGGGGACTTTATAATTTCATTGAACTGGCCAAGTGGTTAAAGGAGGAACTCAATCTTAAGATCATATTCATTCACGGTTCCGAAGAAAGAAAGTTGATAAGAGAATTAAGGAAATTACACCAGGAGAAATTCCTGATAGCAGATATATTCCCGTTGTATCTTTTACCTGCTTTGCTTGAAAGATGTGATCTGTTGATCTCAGGAGATAGCGGGGTTATGCATCTTTCAGTAAGCGTGGGAACGCCCACATTAGCCATTTTCCTGGATTCTGATCCGGTTAAATACGGTCCCAGAGGGGAAATTCATCAAATCGTGCTCCCGGTAAATGGAGAGGTCTCTGTCCAAAATATAAAGGGTAAAATCTTATATATGTTGAAAAACTCGGGTGGAAAGAGATTCTCTCAAATGGAACTGGGTCGAGTTAAGGAGAAATAAAAGGAAATGAAGCTCTACTTAAGGCTTTTAAGTTTTTTGAAACCCCACTTCAAGTATCTTTTTCTGTCTATTCTCTTTATGGTTTTATTTGCCGGGATGAGCGGATTTTCTATTACCATGATCGTTCCCTTTACCCGGATAGTGCTTTATGAACAAAAAGCACCTGCCAGTGAAAAGATAGTTGATAAACCCATACAGGATGAGGAAAAATCTGAAAGCTTGTTTGTTATGCTTCCTGGCAAGATCAAGGATAAGTTCAACGGATGGCTTAAAACTGATAATAAGATGGAAAGCCTGAAAAGACTGTGCATTTTCATTCTCCTGGTATTCCTTATAAAAAATATTTTCTGGTATGTTCAGAGCTTTTTGATTGTAAGGGTGGAGCAGGGGGTGATAATGGATATAAGGAACGAACTTTACTCCCATTATCATCTTTTGCCCCTGGAGTATTTTCACGGGACTAAAACCGGCACCCTCATCTCCAGAATAACTAATGACATAACTTTGGTTCGGGGAGCTGTAGCTAACGGCTTCACCCAAGCTCTGCGGCAGATTTTTCTGGTAGTGATCTATCTGGCTGTGGTTTTCTGGGCTTCCTGGAAGTTGGCTTTGATCGCCTTTGCCATTTTTCCACCCAGCTTCTATCTGATTAGCAAATTGAGCCAGAGCCTGAGGATGAAAAGCTCCATCACCCAGAGGAAAATGGCTAATCTCACTTCGGTACTGCAGGAGACTATATCCGGGATAAGGGTGGTAAAGGCTTTTGGAATGGAGAGATTCGAGATAAAAAAGTTCATGAATTATGCTCAGGACTATTTCAAAACCATGGTGAAGCTGATTAGGGTTGGCTCCTTAGGCCCTCCCTTAACTGAATTTTTAGGCGTAGTTGTAGGAGTTTTAATCCTCTGGTTTGCAGGCAGAACTATTCTTGTGGGGGGTGGATTAACCACAGACAGATTCTTCCTTTTCCTTCTGGCTATGTTCTCCTTGATGCAGCCGGTGAAGACGTTAACTAATGTGAATATCGACATTCAACAGGGTTTGGCAGCGGCCAAGAGGATTTTTACGGTTCTGGATACAGAACCCAGGATAAAATCACCAGTGCCAGCCATCAAAGTCTCTCCTGATTTACACAATATCAGGTATAAAGACGTCTGTTTCAGTTATGATGGAGATAAAGAGGTCTTGCACAATATAAATTTAGATGTGAAATCCGGAGAGATAATAGCTCTGGTGGGTCCTTCAGGTGCAGGGAAATCGACCCTGGTCGATCTTTTGCCTCGATTCTATGATCCCGTTAAAGGAGAAATCGAGATAAATGGAAATGACATTAAAAAATTCGATTTGAAATCCTTAAGGGATCTTCTGGGCATAGTGACTCAGGAGACCATTCTTTTCAACGATTCGGTGTGGAACAATATCGCCTATGGTTATGACGGAGCATCCAGGGACTCAGTGATAAACGCAGCCCGAGCAGCCAATGCCCACGATTTCATTCAGGAGATGCCGCAGAAATACCAGACCGAGATCGGGGATCGGGGAGTCAAGCTTTCCGGCGGCCAGCGTCAGAGATTAGCCATAGCCCGAGCCATTTTCAAAAATCCCCCAATTTTAATTTTGGACGAAGCCACCTCAGCTCTGGATTCCGAATCCGAGCTGTTGGTTCAGGAGGCAATCGACAGGTTAATGAAAAACCGAACCACCTTCGTGATAGCCCACAGGCTATCCACCATCCAGCATGCAGACAAAATAGTGGTATTAAATGAGGGAAGAATAGTTCAGATAGGCAATCATAAATCGTTGATTAAAGAGGAGGGTGTGTATAAAAAATTGTATGAGATGCAATTTAAATTGTAGGAATAATATTTACCACGTAGGGATGAAGCTTGTCTTCACCCTGGGTTTGGGCTGAGATAAACTCCGCTCCTACGCGGGAAACAATGGATATGTGCAGAGGTGAACACCACCGCCACGCGTATAGAATGGAATGCAGGATAATTATTAATCGATGTTTGCAAAGGAAATTAAAAGAAGAAGAAATTCACTGCGTCTGAAAGACTTTGATTATTCTTCACAGGGATATTATTTCGTAACTATAAGTTGCAAAGAAAAGAAAAAATGCTTTGAAAATGAAAGAGCGAAGACAATTATTAAAAGACAAATAGATGATATTGAAAACAGGTTTGATATATTGATCGATTGCTTTGTTGTTATGTCGGATCATCTTCACATGATAGTCGTTTTGAATAAAACTAAAAGTTACAGTTTATCTAAAATCATCCAAGCTTTTAAATCATTGGTTGCAAGGAAATTTAAAGAAAATCTGGGTGTTAAGGATAAGTTCTGGCAGCGAGGTTTTTATGATCATATAATCAGAAACGAAAAAGATTACTTGGAAAAGAAACGATATATTTTGAACAATCCTTTGAAGGAGGAATTATTAGGGCGGAGATAAACTCCGCCCCTACGCGAAACGATGATGGATGTTAGGAAGATGAACTCCGCCCTTACGCGAAACGATGATGGATGTTAGAGAGATAAATCCCATACCTACGCGTGAACAAGAAAGAGATATTACCGCGTAGGGGTGAAGCTTGTCTTCACCCTTGGATTTGGGTGGTTAGATTAGGTCCAAATAATAAAACATAATAAAAATCAATGATTGAACCAAAAAATATTCTGATTATCCAACTTCGCAGGATCGGGGATGTGCTGATGTGCACTCCGGCTCTGAGAGCTTTAAGGAAAAAATTTCCTCAAAGCTTTATCGCTTTTCTCGCTGAGAAGGAATCTGCATCTCTTTTATATCAAAATCCCTATTTGAACGAATTGATTGTCTGGGATAAAAAAAAATATAATAACCCCCTTTACTTAACACAGAAAGTGTTTGAGCTCAGAGGTAAATCTTTTGATACGGTTATCGATTTTCTTGGCAATCCCAGGTCTGCCTGGGCTTGTTTTTTCAGTGGAGCAAAATACAGGATGGGCTATGATTTTAAGGGGAGAGGGATGCTTTATAATATCAAAATTAGATCGGATTCAACCCCGACCTATGCTGCCCAGAGTCGCTTGGGTGCTTTACAAGTTTTAGGTATAAATAGTAATGATGTAAGTTTGGATTTTTTTCTCTCTCAGAAAGCAGAAGAATTTGCCAATAGATTTTTTGAACAAAAGAATATAAAACAAAAAGATTTTATCATTTCAGTTTCACCCACATCCAGGAGGCACTTTAATCGCTGGTCTCTGGATAGGTATGCCAGGCTTTGCGATTGGCTGATGAATCAATATAATGCTAAAATCATCCTGGTCTGGGGTCCTGGTGAAAATGGAGTGGTGGAGAAACTTAACTCCTTGATGAAAAATGAGCCAATAGTATCGACACTCACACCCACTCTTCAGGAATTAGGAGCTATTTTAAAAAGATGTGACATGCATATTGGGAATGATAATGGGATCAAGCATATTGCAGTAGCAGTAGGTTTACCTACAGTAACTATATTTGGTCCTCATTCTGAAGTTAGCTGGACTTTTCCTGATCCCGCCCGTCACAAATGGGTTAAAAAGATCGTCGATTGCCCTGACTGTGAGAAAATAAAGCATAGCTGCCAAAAGTTTTTCTGTCTGGAGGAAATTAAGGTTTCGGATGTAAAAGAGAAGTTTTTAGAACTCTTAGGGGGAATAAAAAGTTTAAAGGAAAAGGCTGAAATTGCGAAAACTCTGCGTGTTGCAACTGATTAACGTGAGATGGTACAATGCCTGTGCCTACTATGCCGTAACCTTGTCCCGGGCTTTAAAAAAACGGGGGCACAGGGTTATCCTGGCAGGAGATCCCCAGAGCCCACCAATGGATATCGCTTCAAGGTTTGGGCTGGAAATCTATGATAAACTCTATCTGAGCCGATTGAATCCTTTTAGCTTTTTTTATAACATTAAAAAAACCTCTGATCTGATTGACGAAGAAAAAATAGATGTAATTAATGCTCATCGGGCCGAGACACATACTCTGGCAGCCCTTTGCGTGAGCTGGTTTAAAAAAGAAATACCGGTTATAAGAACCAGAGGGGATGTCAGACCTCCCAAAAATAACTTATTCAATCGTTATCTCAACAAAGACCTGACTCATAAAGTAATTACAACTGCTGAGGTTTTGAAAAAAGATTATCTCAGAAGCTTAAGCCTGGATGAAGGGAAGGCTTTGAAGATATCACCTGGAGTTGACGAGGAGTATTTCGCTCCTCAGACTCCCGATCCTGTCTGGAAAAGAAAACTGGATATACCAGATGATTGTCTGGTGGTGGGGATAGTGGGAAGGCTTTCGCCGGTTAAGGGGCATAGATATTTCATTAAAGCTTCAGATTTTGTCCTGAGGAACTTCTCCGGTAATGTCAGATTCGTAATTGCAGGTGAGGAGGCTCAAATTAAATCTTATCAATTAAAAGAGATGACCGAAAAACTCAGGATCAGAGATAAATTTTCTTTTGTTGGCAGAGTTGCTGACATTAGAAAAGTTATTTCCCTTTTTGATGTTGCAGTAGTTGCATCCGTTGGTTCTGAGACCATCTGCCGGGCAGCTTTGGAATATATGGCTATGGGAAAGCCGGTGGCGGGCACCAATATCAATGCCGTGCCCGAGGTGGTAAAACACAAAGTGAATGGGTTAATTGTTCCCATAAGGGATGGCAAAAGTTTAGGGGAAGCTATTTTACTTCTCTTAAAAGATGAACAGTTAAGGAAAGTCCTGGGAAAAGCTTCCAGAAAAATAGTAGAAGAAGAATTTAGCCTTAATAGATGGGGCAGGTTAACAGAAGAGGTTTATTATCAACTGATGGGAAAAACCAATTAAGATTTATTATGTCCAGGATATCTGCCATAGTCATTGTCTATAACGAGGAGAAAAATATCCGCAGGTGCCTGGAAAGCCTGAGCTGGACAGATGAGATTGTGGTTGTGGATTCCTACAGCCAGGACCGGACTAAAGAAATTGCTTCTTCTTTTACTGACAAAATTTTCGATTTAAAATGGGAGGGATTCGGCAAAAAAAAGGAGTTTGCCCGAGAAAAGGCATCCTGTGACTGGGTCTTGTCCATTGATGCGGATGAGGTGGTTTCTGAGAAATTAAAACAGGAGATCAAAACTATAATTAAAAAAGATGAAACTCTGGATGGATATTATATTCCTCGTCTTTCCAATTTCCTGGGTAAATGGATCAGGCACAGCGGATGGTATCCAGATCACAGTTTAAGATTTTTCAAGAAAAATAAAGCTCAGTTTGATAGCTCCCTGGTCCACGAGAAGCTGATCCTTAATGGAAAGACTGGTTTTCTGAAAAGTGAGCTTTTGCATTATACTGATCCGGATATACATCATTATCTTTTGAAGTTGGATAGATATACTACCCTGGGAGCAGAAAAGCTTTTTCAAAAGGGTAAGAACACAAGCCTTTTTGATTTGATCTTGAAACCACCTGCTATCTTCTTCAAAATGTTTATTCAGAAAGCTGGCTTTCTGGATGGTTGGCATGGTTTTCTTTTAGCTTGTTTCTCTTCCTTCCACGTTTTCACCAAGTATGCCAAGCTGTGGCATCTTGGTAAATCTCAGCTGAATATGGAAGAAACTGCTTGATTCTTCTCATCTTATCCGATATTTTTAAAAAGAGTTGATAGGGTTAGTTATCGATTTTATTTTAATAGTAGAGTTTTAGTCAAAGAAAAGAAGATAAGTTAGTCATATGAAAAGACTGAATTTAAAGGGTAAAGAGAAATTCCTGGTTATAAGAACAGATCGTATCGGGGATGTGGTCCTGGCCACTCCCGTTCCTGAGGCAATAAAGAGGAGTTATCCCAACTCGCAGGTAACTATGATGGTCTCAGCTTACACCAGGGATCTTTTTAACCACAATCCCTGGGTGGATGAGGTAATCACCGAGGATCAGGAAAACCTCAAGGGATTTTTTAAATTGGTGAAATTATTAAGAAGCAAAAAATTAGATGTTGTGATTTTGTTACGGCCCACCCTCAGGCTGGCGCTTATATTATTTTTAACAGGAATTAAGGTCAGGATCGGAACCGGTTATCGTGCTTATGGATTCCTTTTCAACCACAGGATTTATCAGCATCGTAAAACAATAGAGAAGCACGAATTGGAGTATAACCTGAATATGCTTGCTCCTCTGGGCATGCATAAGGAAAAGATGATGCCCCAGATATACTTATCACCTGAGGAGGAAAGACATTCAAAAAGGATATTTGATGATCTAAATATCAGGGAAGAAAATGTAAAAATAGTCATCCATCCTGGCAGCGGGCACTCCTCTTTAAATTATCCTTTGAAAAAATTCGCTTTATTAGCCGATAAACTGATACAGGGGTTATCCGCAAAGGTGATATTAACCGGGAACCAGAAGGAAATGAAGTTGTCCGAAAAGATGAGAGCTTCGATGAGAAATCAACCTTTTGATCTCACAGGCCAAACTGATCTCAGGGGTCTGTGTTTGCTATTAAAGGGTGCAGACCTTTTGATCTCCAACAGCACCGGGCCGATGCATTTAGCTTCAGCTTTGGGAACTCCGGTGGTGGCTCTTTTCTCCCCGCTTTTTGTTGCCAGCCCCAAAAGATGGGGTCCCTATGGTGAAGGGCATGAAGTAATCTCACCCCCGGTAAAGACCTGTTATAAATGTGACTCTGAGAGGTGCCCTGATTTCAATTGTATGGAAAAGATTGACCCGGAGGAGATCATCCTCAGGGTTAAAAAGATTCTGCAGGGTAAAGCTATACGGTCAAATTAGATGAATTTAGCTGAATTCATAATAAAGATCGAGTCTTTTAATGCCAATGTGGACATTCCACTTTTGAGAAAGGCATATGAGTTCTCGAATCAAGCACATAAGGGGCAGTTTCGGGAATCGGGCCATCCTTATGTGGAACATTGCCTGGAGGTGGCTTTCGTTTTAGCTGAACAGCACATGGATTCGGCTTCCATTGCTGCGGGACTGATTCATGATGTGGTCGAGGAGACAGATGTCTCCATTGGGCAGATAAGAAATGAATTCGGAGATGAGATCGCTGAATTGGTGGATGGTGTGACCCATATAAGTGGAGTGGAGTTCAAATCCACTGAGGAAAGACAGGTGGATTACTACCGGAAGATGCTTTTGTCCATGGCTAAAGATATAAGGGTGATCATAATCAAGCTGGCTGACAGGCTGCACAATATGAGAACTCTGGATGCATTAGCGTCGGAGAAAAAGAACAGGATCTCACAGGAAACCCTAGATGTCTATGCACCCCTGGCTCACCGTTTCGGGATGTCCCGGATTAAAGACGAGCTGGAGGATTTATGTCTTAAATATCTGAATACCCGGATCTACCAGGGAATATCCCAGAACATTGATCTCACCCGGGAAGAGATGGAGGAGTATATCCAGGAGTTTACTACGCCTTTGAAAAGGGAGCTGGAGGAAAACGGCATAAAGGCGGATATCAGCGGCAGAGCCAAACATTTTTACAGCATCTATCGCAAGATGGTGAATCGAAATAAACCCTTTGAGGAGATAGATGACCTTATTGCCATTCGAATTATCGTAAATACCGATGCAGAGTGTTACCAGACCCTGGGGATAGTTCACAGTTTATGGACTCCGGTGACAGAAAGGTTCGATGATTATATAGCTACCCCCAAAAGCAATATGTATCAATCACTGCATACCACGGTTATCGGTTCCCGGGGAAAAATGGTGGAGATACAGATCAGAACATACCGAATGCATCGCACTGCTGAATACGGAGTAGCTGCCCACTGGCTGTACAAGGAAGGCAGGAAAGCTCCAGACGATTCGGACAAGCAGATGATCTGGTTAAGAGAGGTTCTGGAGTGGCAGAAGGACTTAACCAACCCCTCTGAATTTCTGGAATATCTCAAGATAGATCTTTTTCACGACGACATATTCGTCTTCACTCCCAAAGGTGACTTAAGACAGCTTTCCAAAGGTTCGACTCCTCTGGATTTTGCTTATGCCGTCCATTCGGACGTGGGCCATCGGTGTATCGGAGCCAAGATAAACGGAAAGATGGTTCCCCTGAATACGGTTTTGAAAAGCGGGGATCGGGTGGAAATACTCACCTCTCCCCATCAGACCCCTTCTCAGGATTGGCTTAAAATCGTCAAAACATCCAAAGCCAGAAGCAAGATCAGACGGTGGATCAAGCAAAAAGGTTATGAGGATAGCCTGAAGTTGGGCCAGGAGATTTTCGAGAAGGAACTTAAAAAGAACAACATTAAAACTTTATCCGAAGAGGAATTGGATGATTTAGCTTCCAGCTTAAATTTTTCCAACGAGGAGTCGATGTATGCATCCCTGGGCAGAGGGGACATATCAATAAAACAGATTTTAACTAAACTTATGCCCACCGAAGAGGTAAAAGCACCCATAGTCAAAAAAATACTGGAAAAAGCCCGGGGTATAACGGGCGTGAGGGTTCAAGGAATGGATAATCTGATGTTCAGGTTTGCCCGGTGTTGCCAGCCCCTTCCAGGAGAAAAGATTGTGGGGTTCATCACCAAAGGAAGGGGGATCTCCATACACCGCTCAGATTGTCCCAATGCTTTACAAATACTGGGTGAAAGTGATAGAAAGGTGAATGTGGAATGGGATGCTCAAAAAGGCCAGTCATTTATGGTCAGCCTGGAGATAATGGTGGAGGACAGGAAGGGTCTTCTGCACGACTTAACCGAAGCCATAGCAGATGCTGATACCAATATAAGAGGAGCTGAGATAAAACCCAGTGAACCAGCTACACGCGGGAACGTTTTGATTGAGGTAAAAAATCTCAAACATCTCAACCGAACCATTAAAAAAATCAGAAGGGTAAAAGGGGTGATCATGGTGGAAAGGGACAAGGGCGTAGAGGAATGAGTAAAACAACTCATTTTCGGGAGTTAAATAAAACTGCATATCTCAGTTTTTCACCTCTGGAAAAATACGATTTCCTTTTCCATGGTTTTCTTCTGAAAAGTTCTCCAAAAAAGAGTTTAAAGGGATTTCTAAAGGAACTGGGGCTTAAAAACTTCCCTCTGGTGATACCAGAACAGGTTCATTCGAAAAAAATACTAATCCTCAAGAATAAAAAGAGTTTTGGGAAACTTAAAATGGAGGAATGTGACGGTGTTCTGACCAATATTCCGGGTATAGTTTTAACAGTAGGGGTGGCTGATTGTTTGCCCGTCTTTCTGGTGGATCCTGTGCTTAAAATCACCGGGCTTATCCATGCTGGCTGGAAAGGTACTTTAATGGGAATTATAAAGGAAGGAGTGGAAAATGCAAAAAGTTACTTCGGATCAAATCCCCAGGATTTAGAATTTGTATTTGGGCCCTCCATTGGGAAATGTTGTTATGAGATCTCGGAATCTCTGGCTATTTTGTTTCCCCGGGATTGCCTTGTTTTTAGTAAAGGCAGAATTAGACTGGATCTGGCTAAAGCTAACCTGAAACAATTGCTGAGGTCAGGCGTAAAAAGAGAAAAGATTTTTTTAAGTAACCTTTGCACTTTTTGTAAATCGGAATTATTTTATTCCTTTCGGAGAGATAAAAACAGGCAAAAAAAGATGTCAGCATTTATCGGCATAAAATAAATTGGAGGAGAAATGAGAAGAACAATTGCCTTAACCTGGATTTTGACGATTCTATTTTTTTCGACGTCCTACGCCATAACCGGCTTGGGTATCGGGGTGAGGGGTGGGATTATTCAAAATTATAATAATCCTGGTCTGGATGCCTTTTCCTCTTCTTTGTCTTTGGACAAGATGCCGTTTTTTGGCGCTCACTTGAAGATCGGAACCTTACCTTTAGTGGATTTAGAACTCTCAGCAGAGTATGCCTGGAAGAAAAAGGAGGTTTCAGTTTTCATGGGTATTGCCAGTCTGAAAGGGGATTTCACGGTAAGCGATTTTTCGTTAAATGCTACTGCCAAATACCATTTGCTTTCTATTCCTGTTTTCAGACCTTATGTGGGTGCTGGAGCAGGATTTCACCACCTGATTTACAGGTTGGATATTGAGGGGATGCTCGAACCGATAATCGTACCTGAAAACGAGAGCCGTCTGGGATTGCACGCCGTAGCTGGAATTGCGCTTAAATCAGCAGTTTTGCCTTTTGAGGTCTTTGCCGAGTTAAGATATACCCACATCAAAACCAGGCAGGAGGAATGGGATACAAGTTCCACCCATTATTCTAGTATTATGGGTGGGATAACTATGAATTTTTAGGAAAAATCACTGTCAATTTGTGATGAGACCAAACTCGAATCATCTAATAATTTAGATAGAGGAGGGATGATGAGAAGGATTAAATTTATGCTTGTTTCAGTGATGGTTTTGTTTATCTTTACCCCATCTGCACACTCGCAATTCCTGGGCCAGCTGGAAACAGCTCCCACCCTGTTGAGGGGCAATTATAGTTTTGGGGGCTATGCTGGGGTTTATGATGATGCTTTTGCTATTTATGGAGGATTTAGATCGGGGATTGCTGATTACATGGATTTTGGCTTGAAATTGGGGATAGTGAATTATGAGTATGATAACAGAGATGATGAATCCGGAATTCTTGTGGGAGTTGATCTGAAATACAGAATACTGGAAACTGAAATCGGCGATCCTCTGGATCTTTCAATGGGGGGGAGTATGGAGATTTCCAACGTGGAGAATTGCACCAGGTTAGCTCTGGGAGGAAACATGATTTTATCCCGAGATTTCTGTTTTAATAACGGAAGGTTGATATCCCCTTACGGAAGACTGAATTTGAGAATGGAGAGAAAAAGTTGGAAGCATTGGTATCAGTGGAATTGGGAGAAATATCACAAGACTGATTTGGAGATGGGGCTCAATCTGGGTGTGAGCTTGGAATTAACTCCCAATACATTTCTGGTGGGCGAACTTCAGATGGATGAGTTCTATGGAATAATAGTGGGAGCCAATTTCTATATAGATTGATAACTTCCAAAAACATCCATAAGATCATTCCAAAAAGGTACATAACTTTTACTTAGGACAAATTGGATATTCTTAAAGCCATCCTTTTAGGAATAGTTCAAGGGCTAACTGAGTTTTTGCCCATATCCAGCTCGGCCCATCTGGTTTTGACCGAATATGTCCTGAAGATCAGGTTAGAATCCATCAGATTTGAGGTATTTCTGCATCTGGGAACTTTCTTTTCGGTGGTTATCATCTTTCGTCAACAAATCTGGAAACTGATAAGATCATTGAGGGGAATTTTCAAAAAGGAAGATTCGGAATCAGAGGAATATCTGAAGCTTTTGGGTCTGCTTCTGGTTGGTACTGTGCCAGCTTCAGTTATAGGATTGTGTTTTAATGAATATGTAGAGAAAGCTTTTTCCAGTCCCGCTATTGCTTCCAGCATGCTGATCCTGACCGGTGTATTTCTGTGGTTTACCCAGTTCACCAGGGTGAAGAAAGATAAACTCAATTTCGGGGATGCGATTCTTGTGGGAGTGGCTCAGGCTTTTGCTCTTCTGCCTGGCATTTCCAGGGCCGGTTTCACTATTGGCACGGGTCTTTTCAGAGGGGTAAAAGGAGAGAAATCCGCTGAATTCTCGTTTTTGTTATCCCTGCCTGTTATTTTGGGTGCCTCTATTCTAAAATTAAAAGAGACCTTAGATGAGAATCCTAACTCGGGCGAGATTGTTTTTTATATTGTAGGTGGATTTGTTGCTTTCGTTTTTGGATATATAGCCATCAAATTTCTTCTGGGCGTTCTGAAAAAGGGCAAATTCCAAAATTTCGCTTACTATTGCCTGGGCCTGGGAATTTTGTCTTTGATATTCCTCTGATCCTGATTATATTTTATCCAACTATTAATGTAATTGTGAAAATTGAGTCTTAAAAGAAAGACATCTTGGAAATGTCACTAGAGTAATCTCTTTCACATGATAGAGATAAAAAAAATATTGATTATCAGATTAAGCTCCATGGGTGATATTATCCTCACCCTGCCCGTGGTTGAAGCTTTAAAAAAAGATTACCCTGACTCAGAAATATATTTTCTCTGCAAAAAAAAATACAAAAGCCTTCTTATTCATAATCCCCAAATCGACCAGATAATTGAGTTTGATACCCAGGGAGATCACAAGGGTATCAATGGCTTTACAAAATTGATCAAGGAATTAAAAACTCTCCAGTTCGATTTGATCCTGGATTTACATTCCAATTTGCGATCATTTTTTATCAGAAACCTTATTCCGGCAAAGATCAAAGTTAATTACTGTAAAAAATGGTTGGCTCGACTCTTTATGGTATATTTCAAAACTTTTAAGGTTAAATCTGAACACACACTGGATTGTTATATGGAATCCTTGCAAAAGCTGGACTTAAAATCCAAAAGTAAGATTCTGAGATTTTATCTGAGTGAAAAAGACAAAGTCTGGGCAAATAAGTTTCTCTCTGAGAATGGTTGGAACGGGGAAAGAATTTTAATGGGTATGGCTCCAGGTGCAAGGTGGAGTGCAAAAAAATGGAATAAGGAAAAATTTGCTGAAGTTGTAAAAATGCTTGTTCAGGGACATCCACTGAATGTGGTTTTGTTCGGTGATAAAAACGACATAAATACAATATCCTGGATAACTGAAGAGCTATCCAGAAAATGGGATTCGAACAGAAAACCGAAGGTTATTCAAGTTATTGATTTTCCTTTTAATCAGGTGGCTGGAGTTCTTAGGATGTGTGAGGTTCTGGTGACTAATGATTCCGGATTGATGCATCTGGCATCCTTTTTGAAAGTTCCGGTGGTGGCGATTTTTGGTCCCACTCATCCTAAATTGGGGTTTTCCCCTCTGGGACAGGACAGTATCG
>CAYURP010000043.1:0-12367 GCA_964447175.1 uncultured Ignavibacteria bacterium
TTGCGACGCTTTATAGAATACGACCCGGTGATGAGTGCCTACAAGATGGAATATCGGCACCTCTCGAGTAATGAGACGTATGTGTATACGGGGTATATATACACTAGGCCGCTAGTTCAAATTACACTGGAGGCAAGTTTCGAGTTGGAACGATCAATTCAGTTGAGTGAATGGAGTTTTTTAGATGTGTATGTCAAACGATAAAGTAAATGCAATAACCATGCAATTCATTTAGAGAGAAGCTAGCTAACAACGGCTTGCAGGTGGACAGTGGCTTCGCCGCTTCAGGTATGCGCGCATTATATTTATAAGATATAATTCAACATAGCCTGAAATATATATTGAGATATTAAATTAAACAGGAGTTATAATTCTTTTTATGCAATATGTCAAAATTATCTATGTTTTATTTCTTTTCCCAATAATAATATATTTCATAGCGTGTGATAAAGATAAACCTGCGCAAAGTAGTTCAGAAAATGAACCTCCGGTTGTAGCATCTATTCCTGATCAAACCATTGTTGAAGGTGACACTTTTTCATGTATCATACTTGACAATTATGTTTCTGATTTGGATAACGTAAAAACTGAAATAACATGGACAACGTGTGGTAATAATGATTTAATGGTTGATATTATAGATCGGATTGCCACTATCACAATCCCAAATAATGAATGGGTGGGCTCTGAAAGCATTACTTTCCGTGCTACCGACCCAGAGGGTCTTTGGGATGAAAATACGGCTGTTTTTAGTGTTGAGCCTGCTCTTTACACACCCCTCCAATTGAGTGATTGGGAAGTATCCACACCGGCAGAACAAGGATTGAATCCAGGAATCGTCCAGAATCTATACCTGAACGCTGAACAAATTGACCATCTCTACAGTCTTCTTATAATAAAGAATGGTTATCTGATTGCTGAGAAATATTTTAATGGGATGAATGTCTACAATTCAAATCCTACAGCATCTGTTACAAAGAGTTATCTATCAGCCTTAACGGGTATTGCGTTACAGGAAAATATATTAACGAGCCTTGATCAAAAAATGATGGAATTTTTCCCTGAAATTGACTGGCAAAATATTGATCCGAGAAAAAGCCAAATCACAATCAGACAAATTCTGCAAATGCGTTCAGGATACCCATGGGAAGAATTTTCAGGAGATATTGATAGGCTTTTCGCTAGTTCGAACTGGATACCATTTATTGAAGAATTTCAGTTATCCAGCGATCCAGGCACTCAGTTTGGTTACTCAAATTTTACTGCACATATGATGTCAATTATCCTGGAACGGGCCGCGGGAATATCGCTTTTTGAATTTGCCAATACTTTTCTTTTTGAACCGCTAAATGCGTACCTCAGGTATTGGCCGGCAGATAGTTTGGGATACTATTATGGGAGCGGTGACATGTGTATTTCTCCAAGAGACATGGCAAAATTTGGTCAATTGTACTTAAACAAGGGATTGTACAATGGTAATCAAATTATTTCGTCGGACTGGATTACACAATCTTTCCAGAAATACTCATATAATACGTATGGTAGAAAGATACTAACTCATTCTGGTTTTTTAGATTATGGTTATTTATGGTGGTCATCCAGAGCCGGTCTTTATGATTATGATTTTGCCTGGGGGCATGGTGGGCAGCTTATCGTCTTAGTGGATGATCTTAACATGGTCATTGTCACAACAGCCGACTATCTTTCAGGTCAATTCGGGAATGCTGCTTGGCAGAAGGAAAAATCTGTTCTTGATTTGGTCGGTGAATTTATATGTTCGATAGATAAATAGAAGAAGAAAATAACAATTGTTAAAAATACAAGATTATATTATCAATTTCCTTATGAAAATATAACTTTGCATTCAGCTGACCGAAGGGCGGATGATGAAATCCATAAAATTTGTGAAATCGAGAAGGCCTTAATCTGTTGTTGACGAACGGTGCGTTGCTCGCCCTTCGTCAGCTGATGCTCGTGTTAGGTGCTACGAAATCTGGGAAAACAGATGAATAACAAAATATTATGTAATTAGAAAGATGGATTGGTTTAAAGATTTGTACGATGATTTCCGAATGAAAACTGGTTTTGGAAGTATTCCTAAAGAGAAAACGAGAAAAGAAGTGCATTTTATGTTGGATGTCCTTAATTTATCAGAAAATTCTAAAATTTTAGACCTTTTTTGTGGGACAGGAAGACATAGCATTGAGCTTACTAAAGAAAAGTGCATTAACATAGGTATTGAATACAATTCTGAATATATAAAAATTGCAAATGAAAGAGCTTCTAAATTTTCAGTTGAGCCAAAATTTATTCAGGGAGATGTTCGTCATGTGGATTTTGGAGAAGGTTTTGATGCAGTGATTATTATGTACCAAAGTTTTGGATATTTTGACGATTTTGAAGAAAAAAATATATTAAAAAAAGTATATTCTTCATTGAAATCAAAAGGACGCTTCTTAATAGAAATATTAAACAGAGATTATATTTTAAAACATTTTTCAAAACGAGATGAAAGAGAGATTGAAGGGATCAAAATAGTTGAAGAAAGAAAATTTGATATTCTTAAAAGTAGAGTTAATTCCAAATTAACGAGATATCATAAAGATAATATAGTTACTAAAAATATGTCTTGGCGATTATATTCAGTACATGAAATAAAAAATATACTTGAAGATATTGGTTTCAAGTATATTGTCGGATACTCAGATTTGAATAAAGAACCTTTAACATTGAATACCAGATTAATGCGACTTATTTTTGAAAAGAATTAATGATGAATATTTTAACTTTAGAATAAATAAAGCATTAAGCACCTAATAAATGTTATGCAGTGCAGGAATGTGGTTCACCTTACGTACGTAGAAGCGGAGGTGCATTTTGAAACTGTCGGGTAACTCGGTACTGATAACTGGAGGCGCAACGGGCATCGGACTCGCCTTGGCACAGGCGCTAGTCGTGAACGGAAACTCGGTCGCCATATGTGGGCGTACGCGCAGGAGGTTATTAGCAGCAAAGCGAGGTATTCCAGAATTGCAGGTGAAAGTCTGCGACGTAAGCAGGCCCCGGTCACGACAAGATCTTCTACGGTGGGTGCACTCGCGCTTGCCCGAGATTGACATTCTCGTCAATAACGCAGGAATCCAGCGGCCAATCGATTTTACGAAAGGTGATCGAGATCTTGTACACGCCGACGCCGAGTTGGCCACTAATCTAGCTGCACCGATCCACCTGTGCGCGTTGTTCATCCCAGTGCTGAGGAAGCGGCAGCAGGCTGCAATAATCAACGTATCGTCGGGATTGGCTTTCACACCTTTGGCCTCAGTGCCTGTCTACTGCGCGACAAAAGCAGCGATCCATTCTCTGAGCATTTCGCTGCGACATCAGCTTGCACACACACGTGTTCGGGTGTTCGAAATCGCACCTCCGATTGTCGCAACCGGACTACCAGGTTCTCGGCGGAGGCCAGCAGAGAGTGCTTACGTAATGAGCGCCGAAGCCGTAGCCAAGGGGATCATGGAGGCATTGGAAAGCGACTCTTACGAAGTGGCCTTGGGAGCCGCAAAGAGGCTTTATGAGCATCGGGAGAAGGCGTTCGATGCGATTAATGGGTAGAAACACTGCATAACAGCCCGGCACTGGGTACTTGCCTGCGGCAAAGCCCCCGCCGGGACCGCCCGCAGGTTACGCACACGTTAGAGAAGATGATCGATTCGACCTTACAGACAGAAAAACAAACCGCGGACTGTCAGGTTAAGTAGTGACTACTACAACTAAGAGGTCGGGGATGCTTTCCCCCAGCAGAGCTGTGGGGCACCCCGGCAAGTCAATGACGCTGTCAGGTCACACCCGCCAGAGCGGGCAAGACCTGACAGAACAAGAAAAATTGGAAATCCGTCTAAGACAATTCCTCCATAGAAAATTGTCTGAGCTCCACTACCCATAAATATAATCACACTCGTAAAAAGCTACCTTCGAGTTCTTGAAATGTCAATTCCAGTTCCCACAACAGAAGGACCTTTCTATGTTATTCGAATCTACATTCATCTTAAGGATTTATTTATGTATAAATATCAAAATTTGATTTAAGTATAAGGATATCTTAGAGTTACGCCAGGAACTGAACTGCCTTTGTTTTTTATAGTTCTGGGAAAACCCAAGGTCCTGTTTGATGAGGTTTTGTTAATATTAGGTTAACTCGACTTTTATAACATTTTCTGGATAAAACATAAGCGTTATATCTTAGGAATAAAGCTTAACTATGAAGATGATCTTAAAAATCGTATTCTATTAATCTAAGGATATAAATTATAACAGATTTAAAGATTTCAGTTGACAGAAACGAGATTTTAAGTTACTTTAATAAGCTATGTTATAAGTTAGTTTCTCATCACTGGAGGTTTTTATGTCTAAGACAATATTAATCATTTCAATGATTCTTATCGTTCTTTTAGGATTAACAATACCCGCTTATTCAGTTGGCGATTACGTGGAAGCCACGATCTGGCTTCCCGACAATTATGGAGGAGTAGTCTATCCTCAAGCCGGTGCATATAATACTAAAAATAATAAGATTTATGTGTGTGGAGGAACGAGAACTGCGGTAATAGATGGAGCCACGGATCAGGGAATTGCGGGGATAGACGTGGGTAAGGGAGCTACAGCTTTAGTCTACAATCCCACCAATAATAAAATTTATTGCGCTAATAAATCTGAAAGCTCTGTGAGTATTATAGATGGCGAAACCAATTCAGTTTTAGCCACGCTTTCAGTAGGCAAATCTCCCTACCGATTGGCTTATAATTCTGTAAATAATAAAATCTATTGTGCCAATGAGAAAAGCCATAACATAACTGTGATTGATGGAGCTGAAGATTATATAATAACTACCGTCGAAGTACAGGGGGAGCCGGAATTTTTAAATTACAGCCCGGCTCAAAACAAGATATACTGCGTCACCAAGATAAACAATAAAATGTTTGTAATTGATGGGGCAAACGATTCTGTTTTAAACACTATACAGGTGGGTGAGAGCCCCGTGGCACTGGTTTACAACTCGTGGGACAACAAACTTTACTGTGCCAACTATGGAAGCCGTAATATTTATATAATAGATGGATCTACAAATTCCTTATTAAAAGTAGTTGATGTAGTTGGTAGACCTACTGCTTTAGTCTATAACTCCCTGGGCAATAAAATTTACTGCTGTAACAGATATACCCGGGACATTGTGGTTCTGGATGGGACAACTGATTCCGTTCTGACTCATATCTCAGTCGGAAATTACCCTCGAGCTTTACTTTACCAATCCTTAACTAACAGGATCTACTGCGGAAATTCAGGGACTAATAATGTTACCATTATTGATGGGGCTACCGATATAATTTCAAGGAGCATACCTGTAGGTTCAGAACCAATAGCTTTGGTACACAACTCAACAGACAATAAAATCTATTCCATCAATTACTCCGGCTTCAATGTCACACTAATCAACGGGAAGAATGATGCTCTGATGTGTTCACTAAACGTTGCCTGCAAACCCGTGGATTTAATCCTCAATTCTACAGACAACAAGATATATTGTGCCAATCAGATGACCAATGATATAAGCGTAATTGATGCTGCCAACAATTTGGTAGTGAACAGGATCCCTGTAAAAAAGGACCCTTATACCCTAGAATACAATCCTACTAACGATAAGGTTTACTGTGCCAATTACTCCGATCACTCTGTAGCCATAATAGATGCAAGCTCTGATACGGTTTTAGCCTCTCTTTCTACCTATTATTATCCTGTGGATTTAGCCTACAATTCAGTTTCCAACAAAGTTTACTGTGTTAAGGGTTACTGGAATAATATTTCAGTTATCGATGGAGTAAAAGATAAGATTTCCAACATCATAGAGGTAGATTATGGCGCCGGCAGATTGCTTTTTAATCCTCTTAGTAATAAGCTTTATTTCGCGAACAATGAAAAATCAAATGTTTTCATAATCGATGGGATCTTAGACTCAGTGTTAGCTATAATCAGAGTTGGAATCCAACCTGAAGACCTGGTTCTTAATACAGTCAATAACAAAATATACTGCTCCAATTGGGCTGCAGGGTGCATCAGTGTAATCGATGGAGTAATCAATGACCGTATCGACTGGCCCTGCATAGGAGGTATGGGCTTGGGGGATTTAGCTTACAACCATCTAAATAATAAAATCTACTGTGTTAACAACTACGAGAACATTATTTCCATAATGGATGGAGAAAAGGATTCTGTCCTAGCTAAAGTTGGAGCTGGTATCTATCCTAAAGCCATTGTCTATAACCAACAAAACAATAGAGTCTATTGTGCAAATTGGGGGAGCAATAACATAACTATCCTGGATGGGGCTATTGATGCGGTTTTAGGAAATGTGAATACCGGTGAGGGTCCTTATAGGTTACTTTATAATTCGTTGGATAACAGAATTTACTGCCTGAATCAATTATCCTCCAGCATTACGGTGGTTAACTGCTCCTCCCCCACCCAGATTGAGACAGAGGAGAAACAAGTAGCAATTACAGATTTTTCACTTTCCCAAAACTTTCCCAATCCCTTTAATTCCTCCACGGTTATTCAGTTCACTGTTAGCAGTTCACAGTTAACAGAAAACACCCCTGTTACCACCACTTTAACAATTCATAACATACTGGGACGAAAAGTGAAGACACTGGTTAGCGAAAGGAAAAACTCCGGAACCTACCAGGTAATCTGGGACGGGAAGAATGATAAGGGTGAAGAACTGGCTACCGGAATTTATTTTTACCGCTTAAAACTGGGAGATTTTTCCCAAACTAAAAAGATGCTGCTATTAAGATAACCAGCAGCAAGTCCTGGATTAATTGAAAAACATCGAGACCTCTCTGCAGTTGCTAACGCAGTCAATTAATCTTCACACTAAAGCCTTGTTTATGATAGGGGGAAGTGGATCTGGCAATTTAATCTGTCCAGAAGTACTGGATTTATGTAGGATAGTAATAAGGTAAAATTGCCCGGGGGATACTTATGATTTAAAAAAACAATAGCCGGTTTTTACTTCAGAACCACGAATTTACCAATATAATTCCCGTATTGTGATTCAACGCTGTAAAGATAAATTCCAGAAACAATAGCTTGAGTATTTCGTGAGATCATATTCCATTCCTCATAGGAAGCGGTGGCGTCCTCTGGAGATTTATCATGATATATAGTTCTCACCAAATCCCCGTCCAAGGTGAAAATCCTTATGGTACATTTAGCCGGTAGGTTCAAAAAGTGAAGCCTTCTGTCGAACTCGGTGGCTCCGGGCTCTGATCCATAGTCTCTGTATTCCACCCTTTGATCCCCTCTGTAGGGATTGGGATAAACTATTATCTCGTCTCCTTTTTCCCGGACCAATTCCGGAGAATCAACAGCGTAAACCAGGGTTTTGTTAATGCTTTTACCCGATTCTAATGAGGGTATATCTGTTGGGGGATGACCAAAATCAAAGGTGGTCACACAGACATAAAAGGATTGGCTGGGCAAAAAGCCACTCATTTTGAATTCATAATCCCAATAGCGATCCTGTACCGTGTCAGTCTCAGGAATCAACTCTTGATCCACGCTATCTGCATATTCTTTGTACACCTTAATATCTCCAAAACCCAAATTCCATCCCTGTTTTTCGAAAAACAGGGAATCCAGATAGCTCACGGTATAAGCGGTATCCAGCAAGCATAGCCCGGTGAGGGTATCCCGGGCCCACTCTCCCAGAGAGTCTTTCTGGGGGATGCTGAACACCAGAGTGTCAATACCAGTATATACATAGGGATTGTTTCTGGTCCATACCAGCGGATTATCTCCTATAGGAGGTTCTTTGAACGATGATTTTAGCGAGTCCAGAGTGATTGAAGCCTCAATTAAGGTCCATTTTCTGGTTCGATACAAATATCTGTGCCATTGTGTGATGGTATAATTATTAGTCTGATCATAGGAAGCCACCAAGGTCCAATCGGAGTTAAAACCCGTGGTGTTGGTGTAAATATTATATCCCTCAAAATCCTCGACAAAAGTAAAGGAGTCTTTTCCTTTCTCAGACTTTTTTCCATTCCATCGGATTTTTATTTCACCATCTTTTGGGTCTATTGATATTTCAGGAGGGGTGGGAGGTGGGGGACCCTTAAAATCGGGAATTCCATCGCCTGTATCCTCGCCTGGCAGAGGATTATCATAAACCCAGGCCGCCCACAGGGAGTTGGTAGCGAAATCCGAGAAATCCAAATTTGCATAGTATTTCTCTGGGTTGCCGGGAAGATACCTAGCTCTGTTGGTGGGATCCACATGGAAATTTTCTCCCCCGACGTAACCTATGGTTACCTTTACGCTGTCCCCAGGTGGTAAGTAAGGGAATTCTCCAAAAGACATAAGATAGCGAGTGTCATATCCATCTGCTAAATCATTTTCATACTGAGTAGGGGGTTTGAGCCATCCCGCATCAGGATGTTTCGCAGCATAAGTTGCAGTAAAAATCTGATCATAGTCCCATTCTCCATTGGATAACTCAAAGTATTTAGATCTATCACCTCCGGGAGTTCCCATAGCATCATCCGGGAACGTATTCCCTGAATTATAGGGATTAATCACAGCCCATTTATCCTGATTGCTTCTCAGCCAGGGACCCCAGTCTTTGGGATAACCATCGCTATTGGAGATCCACCAGTTAAAATAGGTTTTAACCTCTGCTGGTGCTCTCACCACTCTGACGCCAGAAACTCCGGTGGCACTAGTTTCAGTGTAAATACCCCGGCTGGGCTGGCCATCGTTATCAGCTATGTAGGCGGTAGCGATCTCGACCTTTCTTCCCCGGGCAATGACCGAATCCTTAAACCCGGCAATATCATCCTGAGCCCCCTCCTCCGATCCATTGGGATTCTCGTTAATATGATAGACATCAGCATCCACATACAAACCCAGCCATATCTTCTCAATAATTTTACCCTTATTTATGTTTTTTATGTTAAAATCGATTAAGACAAAATCTTCTGCATAAGCGTAGCTCCAGCTGTAACTTTTCTGGGTGATTTCCACTCCCAGGGGATGATGTTTTCTCTCGTCCCAGTCGGTTCGGGGATCTGAGTAGGTTAAAGGTGCATCGGCGGTATCATAATAAACAGCAATTATATCCTGCTCTGAGATTGCATCAGGGGAATAGCACTGCACTCCGGGTCGGGTGGAACTTTCAATTATCCCCCCCTCGGACCCGGTTGCGGGTGCCATCTCGTTGATAGCAAACCACCCATCTGCGCCTACGGTTACCAGGGTTTCACCTTCAACCACTGCTCCTATCCACAAAGCTGCCTGATAAAGGTATTCCAATCCTGAGTTGGGGGGCATCTCAAAGGAGGGAGCAACAGCTTCTCTATCTGGACTAGGGCTGAAACACCCGCCTATAGTTTCGTATAGCTGTCTTCCCTGACTTCCGAAAAAACCCCAGTTGGTCATAGTTAAGTATACATTCCCCACCCGGTGTACCCTCACCTGAGCTTCAGGAGGGTCAACAGCAGGTTTGAATGCCCCGGTGAACTCGCTGGGCTTTATCTCCTCCTGGGGTAGCATGCGAGCATCGCTTGTTCCATTAAAACAAATAAAGAGAATGGATAATCCCAGGATTAGATTCAATAATCGGGTAAGATCTTTTTTAGATATCACTTTTCCTCCACAGAAACTTTGTTGACAAATTATAATAATACGCTAAGACGAACATTTTTTTCAGATTCAAAAATAAGTTTCTCTTTAGCTCATCACAGCTTTAAGTCTTAAATACCCCCGATTTGCTGAATTGCCCTTCTGCTATAAATGACGAAGAAAATATGTAGAATTCTTCTGATATCGTTTTTTTTACACATTTCCATTAAATAAGATAGAAGGAAAGACTCTCTTTGTCAATAAAAATTTAGCATAATCCTGAAAATTCCTGCTGTCTTTAAAATAAGGTAAAAAAAACGAATACTCAAGGATTCTTTATTTGACGAGACTTAGAACCTTTTGTTTTTAATAGTGTTAAAGAAAATTTAGGGTGGAAAATTAAACTGGTTCCTAACTTACAAAGAAAAATAGAAGCTGGCAACATTCTTCGATTTTAGCTATTCCGTTTGGAGTTTTAAATTAACTTATTCAATATCTTCAATCAGGAGTTACTCTTGTTATTTCTTAGATCTTATCCACCTTAGGTGAGAGGACAATGGGCTGTGATATATTACCCCGAACCAGCCACAGGGCTAAGGCTAAAGCCATCACCGCATCGCAATCCTGGTTTGAATCCCAGTAGAAATTTCTGAGCTCATCCTGGAGTGTCCATATGTCCCCGTTCTCCTCTTTTTGGTCTATGTAAGGATAGGCTATATTGCATAAAGCATGTGCCTGTTGCAGGTTGGCGATGAGCTCAGATTTGGCTTTGCCCCCTCTTTCTCCGAAGTTAAATCCTTGAGCCTTAATATCCTGTAATTCCGATAAAACCACATCCCCTAAACCGGTGGAATCGATTAATACCTCACCTCCATATTCATTTTTTCTTCTCCTTATGGCTACAAAAACGTCCTTCCACTCCCGCTGAAATCTTTCAAATGCCACCACCTGGTATGGTTTATTTGTTATATCCAGGGTAATCCCCACAGTGAAAGTTCTTTTACGAGCTAGATCCCAGCCGTGGCAATACCTGTGACCTTGAATGGGTGAAGAAAGTCCGGTTGAGGCTGAGGTGGCAAAAGAGATGTATTTTTCTAAAATAACCTGGTCCGGATCATCCACGAATTCACCTGAAATATTCTGAGCTATTTTCTGGGAGGATAAGTTCTTTAATTTCCTCTGTAAATATTCTCCACTGATGAAAGGATTCTCTCTGGAATCGCCTTTTTGCACATAACCGGTTTCGGGATTTTTCATTAAGTTCTGGCATTTTCTGTAAAACCAGTTTTTCCCTTTGGGGGTAGAGGTGTAATCCAAAATCCCGGCTCTATCTGCTAATCTCATCTGAATCACCTGATTTACCACATAATCCGGGTGTGGCTCAAATGCCACCTCATCGAAGTTGAAATAGTCAAAATCATGACCCAGAAGATACTCGCCCCTTCTCTGGGTGGATCTTGCCCAGAAAACCGAACCATTCCCGAAAATTATATGAGGGAAGGGGGTGAATTTGATATCTTTAATCAGAAGCTCTATTCCCTTTTTCCCTTTTATCAACCGGGTGGCTTTATCGAAGACGATATTTGCCTGATCCTGGGTTATACTGGCATTCACCGCTTCATATTTTAATGCAGTATTATATTTAAGTTTTCTGATTTTGAAAATGCAACGATGTAAAATCTTGATTGCCTGAACTAAGGATTTGCCCCAGCGGTTGCCGGTATGGAGTGCGTTCTCGGATTTGATTGAATTCTTAAGCCATCTTATCTGTCCAGGATGGGGTTCTGTTTCCAGAAATTCACGAGCAAAAAGCACCGGGTCGAATATGCACTTTCGCCAGACAGCTCTTTTTACCAATTTAACTCACTTCTCCAATATTTAAAGTTTGACCCAGGTTGAGGGCAACCCGGGTCTACAAACTAAAAAATGTGGTTTTATGTCTATCTTAAGATGTTCTATCACAGGTTGAGACAACCTGTGATACCGTGGATTTTTCAATTTTTTAAAGTCAGGCTGAAGCTTGACACTCCAGATCGTCTTTTATATTCTTACTCTCTACTCTTTACTCTTAACTCTTCACTCTTCACTTGCCTTCCTCGATCTCCCTTTTGGCTTGATCCTGATCTAAAAATCCAGCCTCCATTTTTCTTATTACATTATCTATATGAATCTGTTCTGTTTTTCTTTTCTCCAGAAGGTCAAACGTCCTTCTGTTGTCGAAATGATGCTCCGATTCCAGAGGTATTCCTCTTAAAGCTAACTCAATATTTCTGATCCATTCCATAAATCTTTTAGCTGATGACTGGATGGAGACCACGTTACGTTGAATAAGCTCATATTTTATCTGAGCCCAGTTGTAGGGTGGACCATAGGAATATCCTAACATAAATGGGTCAAGATGAACTCCGGCACAGATATCCTCCAGAACGGACTTGCGATCCAGATACCAGGAGGTAGCAGAGGAATATTGGCCCGATGGTCCTATGTAGTCTATCTGCACGTCATTCCAGGTGATAGGGTTCTCCTCAGGGGCGATCTCTTTCATCATCTGGATAGTTTGCTCAAAGTAATTATTGGCTCTCTGGATGTATGCATCATCCGATTCATGAGACAGTCTTTCAGGAGGTTTGATTTTAATATGCAGGCGTTGGTATCCGGCATTGTGCATGGTCTTTTGCATATCCTCAAGAAG
>CAYURP010000043.1:12467-22298 GCA_964447175.1 uncultured Ignavibacteria bacterium
AGTTGGAAATATGAGGGGCTGGAACAGAGCCTGGTCCAGGTCCAGACTGCGGAATTAAGAACGGGTATATGATCCCGCAGAAACCTGTAGAGTTTAATCCGAAAGGAGCTGTGATGGATAGTTGCAGGCAAAATCAACTCGTCCTCAAAAAGATTATAGCTTCTTTTAGAGACCGGCGAGACCGGAAAATCCTTGAACTGGCTTTTGTCAGAAGAAAGGTTTTTTAAGATCAAGTCTGAATTCTTAATGGTTCTTCCCCAAGGAGGACAAGATTCCTTTTGTGTTGATAGAGGTTTGGGTTTTGATTTCTGGGGCAATAAATGTTTGAAAAAAGTGATAAGATCCATAGCATCCTTTTTAAAGAGTCAATCTGCTTTTCTCTTTTAAAACGCATAACATATTATCATTACCTGCAAATCTGTAGGGATTTTGTTCTTATTAAGAGTAAAGAATTGAAGATTTGGCTAATTTTGCGGCGTGATTTCTGACTGATCTTATGTAAAAATCTGTTAAAATCTGCCGAAAATAAAAATGTAGAGAAAATATAAGATTTCTGAAGACATAGATTTTCATTTATAGGGGGGGTAACCTTTAGATTGTAAAATCTTAAATTCTGGCTTCAACAGGGGGGCTGACGAATGCCAAAAGAAATAACATTAGCCAAGCAGAAAGTAAAGGCTGACACTCAGCACAAGCAGAAAGAGGAACAAATTAAAAGGCAAGCCGCCGTGTTGGCCGCAATCAACAAGGTGTTCCGAGAAACTCTCACATGTGAAACTGATGAAGAGGTAGCTGGCACGTGTCTTTCCTTTGCAGAGGAGTTGACCGGGAGCCAATTCGGTATCATATGCGAAGTAAACCGAGAGGGTCGCCTGGATACCATTGCGGTTAGCGATCCAGTCTGGGATGCCTGTAGAATACCGAAGACCAATGCGGTGCCGATGCTTAAGAATCTGGAAGTTCGGGGAATCCGGGGTAGAGTAATTAAAGACGAACGATCCGTGATTTCCAATGACCTAGGTTCTCATCCCGACTGGATCGGGCTCCCTGAAGGTCATCCAAGGATCACCTGCTTCTTGGGTGTTCCATTCAAGCGTGCCGGTAAGACTATTGGTTTGATTGGCTTAGCCAACAAAGAATCAGGCTATGACCTGGCTGATCAGGAAGAGATAGAGACTCTATCTGTAGCTTTTGTGGAAGCATTGAGCCGCAAGCGGGCGGAGGATGCACTGAAGGAATTAGAAGAACGTTTTAGACAAGTTGCAGAAAATGCTCAGGTATGGATTTGGGAAGTGGATGGCGATGGTTTATACACATACGCAAGTCCGGTGGTGGAAAAGATGCTTGGCTACAAACCAGAAGAGATCATTGGAACAAAACATTTTTACGACCTATTTCACCCTGAAGACAGAGAAGCTCTCAAGAAGAGTGCATTTGAAATGTTTGCCAAGAAACAGTCTTTTCGCGAACTGATGAACCGGAATGTAGATAAGAATGGCAAGATAGTTTGGCTTTCGACAAGCGGAGTTCCCATCCTCGACAAAAAAGGAAATCTTTTGGGATACAGAGGGACAGATATAGACATCAGCGAGCGTAAGCTGGCGGAGGAGATTTTGAAGGATTCTGAAACTCGTTTTCGGCGGCTATTTGAAGCAGCTAAGGATGGCATATTAATTCTGGATGCAGATACAGGGGAAATAACCGACGCTAACCCCTTTTTGCTGCAGATATTGGGCTATACTCATGAGCAGCTTTTGGGAAAGAAACTCTGGGATTTAGGTCTATTTCAAGATATTGAGGCATGTAAGGCTGCTTTCAAGAAGTTGCAAACGGAAGGATACATCCGTTATGGGGATTTAGGGCTTGAAACCACAGACCGAAAGCACATTGATGTGGAGTTTGTCAGCAATGTCTATTGGGTCGACCATAAGAAAGTGATTCAATGTAACATCCGCGACATCACCGAGCGCAAGCGGATGGAGGAGACGTTAAAGAAAACCTTAGATGAGCTGGAGCGCTCCAACAAGGAGTTGGAACAATTTGCCTATGTGGCTTCGCACGACCTTCAGGAGCCCTTACGCATGGTGGCAAGCTATACCCAACTATTGGAAATGCGCTACAAAGACAAACTCGATTCCGATGCTAACGATTTTATCAACTATGCCGTGGATGGGGCTAACCGAATGCAGAGGTTAATCAACGATCTTTTGGTCTATTCCCGCGTGGGCACCCGGGGCAAACCTTTCGAGCCGGTCGATTCCCAGTTAGCACTGGGTCAAGCAATCGTCAACCTGGAAGTCCTTATCAGCGAGAACCAGACCATCATTACTAATGATGACCTGCCTCCCTTAATAGCGGACAGTACACAACTGGTTCAATTGTTCCAGAACCTGGTAGACAATGCCATCAAATTTCGTAGCGATAAAACTCCATATATTCATGTCTCCGCCAAACAAGAAGGAAATGAGTGGATCTTCTCGGTTCGCGACAATGGTATTGGCATAGACCCGCAGCATAAAGAACGGATCTTCGTAATCTTTCAGCGGGTGCATAGCAGAGAAGAATACTCGGGAACCGGTATGGGGCTGGCTATCTGTAAGAAGATAGTGGAACGCCACGGCGGCAGGATATGGGTAGATTCAAAACCTGGGGAGGGTTCGACATTCTACTTCACAATGCCTCTGAGAGGAGGTGAAAAACCATGAACTTTTCAGAGATGGATAAGCCGGTTGAGATTTTGGTGATGGAGGACAACCCCGGTGATGTGCGTCTGATAAAGGAAGTGCTCCAGGAGGCTAAGGTGCGCAACAATCCGAGGGTGGTGGGGGATGGAGTAGAAGCCCTGTCCTTTTTACGCCGGGAGGGGGAATATGCCGGTGCGCCTCGTGCAGATTTAATACTGCTCGACCCGAATCTACCGAATAAGGGTGGCCGTGAGATTTTGGCCGAGATCAAAGCCGATGATGAACTGAAAAACATCCCGGTGGTGATCTTGACGATTTCTAATTCAGAAGAAGACATTCTTAAGAGCTATAACCTTCACCCTAATTGTTATATAATCAAGCCGACCCAATGGGAGCAGTTTGAAAATGAGGAGAGATTCATCGGAAGGTTCTGGTTCGGCATGGTGGAATTACCTAAGGCAGAAGAGGAATGGTGAATAAGAGGAAATTCCAAATTTTGTTAGTTGAGGACAATCCCGGTTATGTGCATCTGACCCGGGAGGCTCTTAAGGAGAGCAAGCTGAACGTCAGTCTAAATGTGGTCCGGGATGGCGTGGAAGCCATGTCTTTTTTACGCCAAGAAGGCGATTACTTCAATTTTCCACGCCCAGATCTGGTACTGCTTGCTCTATATTTGCCTGAAAAGGACGGTGACGGGGTCCTGGCGGAAATCAAGACCGACGATCGGCTAAAAAGCATCCCGGTGGTGGTCCTTACAGTTTCAAAGTTCGGAGAGGATGTATCAAAAACCTATGAGCTGAATGCCAACTGTTACATTACCAAACCAATAAATTTGAACCAATTCATCAATGTAATCAAAATCATAGAGGAATTCTGGTTTACCGTGGTCAAACTTCCACCCGGACAAGTGTAATGCATAAAGATATAATCAAAATTCTGCTGATCGAAGATAATCCCGGGGATACCCGGTTAATAGAGGAAATGATCAAGGAATTGGATACTCCCCATTTTGAGCTGGCCAGTGTGGAAAGACTTGATTGGGGATTGAGATTACTCAAAGAAAATAAGTTTGGTGTATTGCTTCTGGACCTCAACCTGCCCGATAGTAACGGATTGGACACTCTTCTTAAAGCTCAAGCAGAGGTACCTCATATACCTATCGTTGTGCTGACCGGCCTGACTGACGAATCGCTGGCCCTGGAGGCGTTAAAGAGAGGCGCCCAGGATTATCTGGTCAAGGGAAAGGTACAATCCAGTCCACTTGCACGCTCGGTCCGTTACGCTATTGAGCGAAAAGGTGCGGAGCATGCCTTGCAAGAAAGCGAGAGAAGGTTTAAAGACATCTCGGAGAATGCCAATGAATGGATTTGGGAGGTTGATCCTAACGGAAAATATACTTACTCCGGTCCGATTGTCGAAAGGATTCTGGGATTTAAACCGGAGGAGGTGCTTGAAAAACATTTCTATGACCTCTACTGTCCGCAAGAACGTGAAAAATTTAAGAAGGTTGCACTTGAGGCGTTTGCCAAAAAACAGCCATTTCGTAATTTAGAAAACCGGAGCCTACATAAAAACGGGAAAATTATTTGGCTATTGACCAGCGGAGTTCCCATACTTGATTGCAAGGGGAATCTTCTGGGATACAGAGGTGCAGACATAGATATCACGGATCGAAAGAGGGCAGAAGAGATCTTACGGATAAGTGAGGAGCGTTCTCGCAAGCTGGTGGAGAGCATAACCGACGGAGTGATAATAATAGACGAGAACTTTGAGGTATTGGCAATGAATCCCTCAGCCCTTTCAATTCTGAAGCTGGGTTCCTCAGATTCATATCCAGATACTAAAACCTTACAGAACACTTTGAATTTGAATTTCATGGAATTGAAAGAGATGATAGAAAAGGGGCAATCCACTTTCAGTAAGAAAGAGATCACAATCGATTCCCGTAGTTATGATGCTATGGTGTCTCCTATAAAGGTATCCGCCAGGAAGTTCACCAGATTGGTGATCACCCTGCGCGATGTTACTGAAGAAAGAAAACTGGAAAGTATCAAATCGGAGTTCATTTCCATCGTTTCGCACGAGTTGAGGACCCCTTTGGGATCCATAAAAAATGCCATAGATCTTCTCCTGAGCAAAAGAACTGGAGAGATCAACCAGATGCAGGATAAATTCCTTTCCATGGCTTCTCGCAATGTAAATCGACTAACCCGGATCCTAAATGATTTTCTTGATCTGGCGAAGATGGAAGCTGGGAAGATTGAGTTAAGATTCGAGAAAGTAAATCTGGGAGAGATAATAGAAGGCACGATTTCCACATTTGCTCTGAATGCACACCAAAAATCTATTACCTTAAAGAAGAAAATCACACCAGATCTCCCGGAGATCAGAGGAGACCCGGATAGATTGGCTCAGGTATTGGCAAATCTGGTGAGCAACGCCATCAAATACACTCCGGTGGGTGGAGAAGTTATCATTGAAGCTAACTCAATTAAAAAGTCGCAAGCCCCCCTTACCGACAGTCTTTCCCTTCCTTGTGAATATTTTGTCCAAGTGGAGGTTAAAGATACCGGTTGTGGAATTCAGCATGAAGAGTTATGCCTGGTGTTTGACAGATTCTATCAGGTGGAAAGGTCGTTGAACAGAAATGTGTCTGGAACGGGTCTGGGTCTCCCGATCGTCAAAAAGTTGGTGGAAGCGCACGGTGGCAAGATCTGGGCGAAAAGCCAGCTGAACAAAGGCACCAGCTTCATATTTGTACTCCCTCAGCTTTCGGAATCGGAAGTTTTGGATCACTTTTTTGCTGGCTTTGTTAATAGCGCAAAATTGACTAGCTCAAGTGTATCTTTGGTGCTCCTTAAGATCAGACACTTTGAGGCAATCAGGTCTGGGATGGGAGCACAGCTGGGAAGAAAAATATTCAATGAGATGGTTGAAGTTGTCAAAAAGAGCGTGCTCAAATCCAGTGATTACATTCAGCCCGACGAGAGAACCGGTCGAATCTTCATAATTTTGATGGGCACACCGAAAAAAGGAGCCTTTACCGTCTGCAACAGGTTGAAGGATAGTCTCTTAAACCAAAATTTCTCCTTTGCAGGAAAGCGCAGGGGGCTGGAATTTTTCTTAGGAACAGCTAACTATCCCGACGACGCTAATAACGTAAAAGAATTAAGACTGATCGCTGAACAGACCGATCATTTTCCGAATCTGATGGTACGGCCAAAGATCATACTGCTGGTCGAGCATCAGGAGCACCTTGCACATGAACTCTGTGGAAAGCTGACGAAATGGGGGTATGAAGTTTTGCGAGCCTTGAGTGGAATCGAGGGAATTGAAAAGGCAAAACAGACTGAGCCGGGCTTAATCATATTAGAACTATTTTTGCCGGTAATGGATGGCTATGAGGTGATGTCTAAACTGAGACGGGAGAAAGAGACCAAAAGCATTCCAATCCTGGCGTTATCCAGACGCACCGAGGCAAATACTGATAGGATTTTAGCTATGGGGGCGGGCGAGTTTCTTACCGTGCCGTTTTCGGATATCGTTCTGCTCGAGACCGTAAAACGACTGATTAAGAGAAAGGAGAAAAAACATGTACACAATACTCCTGGCAGATGATGATCAGGATCTTCTCGACGCGCTCGATTTTTTTCTGAGTCAAAACGACTACAAAACCATTCGGGCACAAGATGGCGTCGAAGCGGTGAGTATGGTATTCGAGTCTCGGCCGAATCTGATTCTTCCTGATATAAAGATGCCTAATGCAGACGGATTGACTGCCTGTTACATAATCCAGAATATCGAAAAGATAAAAGAGATGCCCGTGATTATGCTGACTGCCAGGGGAGAGATAGAGGATGTCAAGGCTGCTTTTAAGGCGGGGGCTAACGATTATGTGCCCAAACCTTTTTAAATGGAACAGGTGCTGAAGAATTAGTGGGATTCCTGAGCAAAAAAATAAATAAAGAGACTAAAAGATTTAAATAAGTATTTGAAAGGGGGGGATGAAAATGGAACAGAGAAGGATACTGATAGCTGATGATGAAGAGGATGTCGTTACAGCTTTACAATTCGCCCTGGAGGCGGAAGGCTATGAATGCCTTACCGCCTATGATGGAAACGAGGCTTTTACTAAGGCCAAAAAGGAGAAGCCGGATTTGATAATACTGGACATAATGATGCCCAAGATGAACGGTTATCAGATATCCCGACTTCTGAAATTCGACAAAAGATATAAGGACATTCTGATTTTGATGCTCACCGCCCGCACTCAGGAAAAAGACCAGAAGCTGGGTGAGGAAACCGGAGCAGACTTATATGTAACCAAACCATTTGAGATAGACGGGTTGGTCAATACCATAAACCATTTGCTTAAGTTCCTTTAAAGATTTGAGTTATCTCATAAACCACGGCTGGAATAGTTGCATTCATAAAAAATATGGGAGATTAAGATGAAAAGTAAGAGGATTCTTGTAGTGGAGGATGATGAGGCTACGGCTTCAGCAATAGAATTTTCATTAGAACAGGAAGGTTTCGATTGTGACGTGGCTTACGATGGAGAGGCAGCTCTGGAAAAAGTGAAAGCTTTCCCACCCGACCTCATCGTTCTTGATCTGAAACTGGGAAAGGTAAGTGGCTACGAAGTATGCGAGGCATTAAAAGGAAACCAGGATTTAAAAAACATTCCCATAATAATGCTGACAGCTATGGCTTCAGAGATCTGGAAACTTTCCGGAATGATGGCAGGTGCATCCGCATACATGACCAAACCTTTTGAAATGGAAAATCTAATTCAAAGGATTAAAAATACCCTAAAGAGCCAGGAAGCCCGCGAAAAAATGATGAAGGATTTCTGGGGAAAAATCGAAATGCTTAAAGCTAAGAAAAAAAGCTAAGGAGAAAATTCAAGGTCTTTCTTCTTCCTTGTTTTGCTGGCAGGATCAAGGAAAAGATGTAAACAGGATCCAAAGAAAATGAAGAAGGGGTGAATCCCTTATGAAGTTGGTAGAAAGTGAAATCTTAAGTTTTGAGTTTACTGATAAGCTGGCGAAAAAACTTGTTGCAGAGAAGATGTTCACCCCACCCCAATTGGAAAAGGCAAAGGAGGTCGGTTCCAGAAGCCAGAAGCACCTGGGAAGCGTTTTGATAAGCCTGGGTTATGTAACCGAGAGGGCTCTAACTGATTTTGTGTCTGAACAGCTTAGCATGCCTTTCGTAAACCTGAAACATTACCTGATAGATCCCGACGTGATTACCCTGGTTAGTGCCGAGATTGCCTACCGCTATAGATTCATTCCTATTTTCAGAGTGGAAGATGTGATCACGGTGGCCCTGGTCCAGCCCCTTGATCTTTTCGCCTTAGACCGGATCAGATTCGGAACTGGTCACAAAATTCAACCCCTCCTCTGCTCGGAGAAAAGCATTCTTGAAGCGATCAACCGATTTTATCCTCGAGTTAACCACTTAAAAGGAATGGTTGACGAAATTAAAAGCTATACCCCAAAAGTCGAAGACGAAGAATGATTATCAAAGTTCGAGGAAAACAGTTCAAAGATATACGAGTTGCATGCAAATTGCTACATAATAAAACCCATAAACCTGGATCAGTTCATCAGGGTGGTGAAGTCCATCCTGGATTTCTGGTTCACTATTGCAAAACTGCCTCCGAAGATAAGGAGGCAAAAAAAGAGGTGCCAAATGAATAATAATGAAATAGGCAAACCTATTGAGATTTTGCTGGTTGAAGACAACCCTGGCGATGTGCGATTGACGCGTGAAGCTCTGAGAGACGGGAAGGTGAAAAACAACCTGTCTGTGGCTAAGGATGGCGTGGAGGCACTGGATATCCTACACAAGAAGAGTAAAAAATATGAAAATGCTCCCAGGCCGGACCTCATTTTGCTTGATTTGAATTTGCCCAAAAAAAACGGGAGTGAGGTTCTGGGGGAGATCAAGACCGATGACCAGTTAAAACACATCCCGGTGGTGGTCCTGACAGTTTCAAAAGCCGAGGAGGACATTTTAAAGGCTTACAACCTGCATGCCAACTGCTACATAAAAAAGCCGGTACAGTTGACAGCATTTTTGGAAGTGGTGAAATCTATTGAGAATTTCTGGCTCACCATCGTGAAACTGCCATCGGATAGAGAACAATGATGAATAAGAAAAGCATACAGATTTTGCTGGTTGAAGACAACCCAGGTGATGTGCGGCAGATGCGGGAAATTCTTATGGAGAACAAGATCCACAACGACCTGTTCGTTGCTGGTGATGGTCTGGAAGCCATGGCTTTTCTACGTCGAGAGGGCAAGTATGCTGATATGTCTCGCCCAGACCTTATTCTGCTTGACCTGAACCTTCCCAAGAAGGACGGCCGGGAAGTTTTGGCAGAAATAAAGACCGATGAGAGTCTGAAACGTATCCCGGTGGTGATCTTGACGATTTCAACTTCAGAAGAAGACATTCTTAAGAGCTATAACCTTCATGCCAATTGCTACATAACCAAGCCCATCCATATGGAGCAGTTTATAAAGGTGGTGAAAGATGTCAATGATTTCTGGTTCTCTATTGTAGATCTTCCGCCCAAGTAAAGTCCTTAGAACAAACCTGCAAAAGTTCTATTAGTTGGAGATAACATTTAATGGCTGGGTTAATTCAGAAAATGCTGCAATTATCTTTTTAAAATGGGCCTGCTCCGGGCGATCCCGATAAAGTTGGTATTCCTGATTGTTGATTTCGCTAATTAACTAAAGCTTAATTACTGATCCTTACCAAGGCAATGCAGAAGGATAAACCTTCTGCTACGCGTAGCGGAGCCGCTATGGCTCCGATTCCTCTTGATTTTTGTCCTTCTGGAAGTTATATTTCTTATAGTTACAAGCCGATGATATTTTAAGAGCTCGGTCAACCTTCAACTCTAAACAAAAAATAAAATTGATAAGAAAATTAATCCTTTTAGCAAGTTTAATTCTGGTTAGCACTTCTGCTTTTGCCCAGTCTGTTGATACTGCCTGGGTGAGAGTATATAATGGACCTGCAGATACTTTAGATTATGCTAAGGCTTTGGCTGTGGATGATTCGGGTAACGTTTATGTTACGGGATATAGCGCTCAAAGCGCAACCTATCCTCATAACCTGGATTATGTAA
>CAYURP010000044.1:0-22121 GCA_964447175.1 uncultured Ignavibacteria bacterium
TTTTATATGAATTATGTAAAATTTCCTTGACAATTAGAATGTTTCTATTTTTATTAAATATAGAAGAGACAATCTCAACAAAGGTAATGGTAGGGGTTTTAGCGATATAAAATCTCTTTGCTGAATTTGCCAAATTTGAAAAAAAGAATGGAGAAATTTCAAGAAAACAAAAAAATCAACAGATCAGAGGAGGGGAGAGATGTCTAAAAAAGAACTATTTAAAAGGGTGAGTCTTCTTCTGGTGCTTTTGATCAGCATTCTGCTTTTGCAGTGTTCGAAAAAGCCCATGGGGAATAAACAGGATGTTCCTGATGATCCAATTCCTGACTTACCTTCTGTTGAAAAAAGGCTGATCGAGTCAGACAACAAATTCGGATTGAAGCTATTCAGGGAACTTAATAAAGATGAAAAGGATTTGAATGTCTTTATTTCTCCTTTGAGTGTTGCCATGGCTCTGGGAATGACCTATAATGGTGCTAACGGAGAAACACAAGAGGCTATGCAAAAAACTCTGGAGCTTGAAGGCTTCACCCTCCAGGAGGTGAATCAGTGCTACCAGCATCTGATGGAATCCTTGATGCAGCTTGATCCCAAAGTGGAGTTTGCTCTGGCAAATTCCATCTGGTATCGATTGGGTTTGACCCCGAGAAATGAATTTGTTAATCTTTGCCAGAAGTACTTCGACGCCATGGTGAGGGGATTAAAATTCAGTGACCCTGATGCAGCAGATACGATTAATGGGTGGGTAGAGGAGAATACCAACGGAAAGATAAAAAACCTGGTGGATAAACCTATTACTGATGACATAGTTATGTTTTTGATAAATACCATATACTTTAATGGTACCTGGACTTATGAGTTCGATAAAGACGAAACCAAAGATGATTGGTTTTACTTGCCTGATGATAAAGAAAAAAGATGTAAGATGATGGAGCAAAGAGCGTTATTTAACTATTTCGAAAACGATACTTTTCAGGCTATAGATTTACCCTATGGTGATGGAGATTTCTGTATGACGATATTTCTTCCAGAATGGGGTACTGATATCGATTCTCTGATAGGAGAATTCACACCTGAGAATTTAAGTTACTGGATAGATCTTTTTGAAGAGGATTCGGTGGATGTCTACCTTCCGAGATTCAAGCTTGAATACAATAAAGAACTAAGGGAAGTACTTACAGCATTAGGAATGGGTATTGCATTCGGTGGTGCTGATTTCAGCAAAATGTTTGAAAGTATTGGTGTGTTTATCAGCAGAGTAATCCATAAATCATTTATAGAGGTAAATGAGGAGGGAACTGAGGCAGCAGCGGCTACTGTGGTTGTAATTAGTTATGGTGGTGGGCCAGATGGTTTGATGATTAAGATTGACCGACCTTTTGTGTTTATGATTCGGGAGAAAGTATCTGGAACTATACTTTTCATCGGGAAAATCGTGGATCCGGGATTTGAGTAGGATTTCAGGAGATGGGCTTGCATATCTTTTGATTTGTTTTATTTTTTTTACAGGATTACTATAATACAAGATATTCCAGAAGAGGCTTGGCTACCCTTCTTGCCATTTTAACTTATTCAAATAGAAACACTTATCTGGTCAGTGAAGGTGGAATTCACTGGTATTTCGAGTTAATTCGGTTAAATTATTATACTTAGCGGTTATGGAAAAAGATCAAAAACTGTACCTACAAGTGCATATTTTTTATATTCAGTGTAATTCCTAATTTTATTAAAAGCCTTTATTTATGCGGGCTTTTGGTGTTTTTTTTAAAGAAAACTCACTTTTTTACTTGACAAATAATTGACATTAAGTATATTCTAAACAGATGGAACTAAATGAGGGGAAGGGACGCCATAAAACATCGCGCTCTACCTGAGGGAGAGTCCCGATTGTTCTAAAACATTTTAAGCGTGAACTTTTCAGGTTTACGCTATTGTTAAATGAGTGATCATTTAGCGAGGGATGCTTATAAGCTAAATTATGGTATATGGGAATGATCCTGGTAAACAAGAAAACATATTTTTTACACAGATTTAACTTGACAAGAAAGATAAAACAAATATCTTCTGTGGTCAAGAATGCGAGAGGGAGAGGGTTCAGCACTTTTATCCTCTATTCCTGCAAGGAGAGCCTCTTTACACAGGGATGTTTATTCTAACCCGAGGAGGGTGAGATATTGAAGCGGTCTATAGTAAAATACATTTTAATAGCAATGATAACTGTTTTTGTTGTTTTTCATATAACTTCAGTTTTAGCAAGGGAGAAACAGGGTATTATAAAACCTTCTAATGCTACAGGTGAAACGCAATTAGATCAAAATGCAAACACTACCAAGATTACACATTTTCCTGTTCTGATAGACCCCCGCAATCCGGGTTCTGCAGTTAGCGGAACCTTAGGAGTTGATATTAGATTTTCCAAGACCGATTCCCCCTGGATACGTTACTCTCTCTCTGCCACTCTATGGACCTGGACGGTGAGAAAGCCCGGGGTTTATGCAACTCAATGCTTAACTGGTACTGTCAAGAGCAATGTAGACATTGTTATTGACTTCACGGGTTTTGAAGATCTTAAAACTCCTCCTTTGCTCAAAGGGCTTCACTGGGATCCTAAATGCTCTGATAAAGAGATAGAAACCTATTATGCAGCTGCACTATCAAATTTAACAGTAGACCAGGTGAGTTGGCATAGGGCATCTGAATTCAACAACCCTCTGAATAACCTTCTCATACCCCAAAATCCCTTAATAGCGACTTCCTGGAATTTGTGGAACAAGATCTCAGTAACTAATGATATATCAGCATGCAATTTTAAAGATCAAGCTTTCATAACTTTTGAGGTTGCGAATTCGGATATGTGGATCGATCCGGAAATCCCTGAGAGGGGGAATAGCATAACTAAATAGGAGGGACATATTGGAAAGATTATCCTCTGACAAACAACTTTGGTCTTTAGTCCTGGGAGGTAAAAAGATGAAAAGTATTACCAGATTTACAGTGTTAATGATTCTGTTGATGTTTGCTTTAAGCATAATCATTGGATTGAATCCTTCTACTGCTTTTTGTGAGACCTTCGGGCTTCACCAGATTAACTTTCTGGGAACTGTCTATGATGCTGGAATGAATGCAACCGCATTCACCTATCAGGTGACTGCTGCTGTCAACTACGGTTTCACCTGTTGGGTTCTGGCATTGGACCCGGAATGCTTTGGGTCTGGAAATGTTTTAAACGCAAGCGAGGCCTGGGAGTATGTGGATCCATATCTGGATACCGGGATCTCGGGTATTAAATTCACTCAACCCTATGCACCAAATGAGTCTCGGATTGTGTTTTTCACTCTTAAAGGATATATTCCGGTCGGCAAGGTATCGGTAGCCCTGACGGCTGATTGCTCACACTGGTTCAGGGAGATGGATGGGCCGATATGTGGCCCCGGAATTCCTCCGCCAACCGAATGCTCGGTAGATCCGCCCAGCGCGGAGATCTGCGAGGGTTCCCCTCAGCAGTTTTGTGTGATTCTCAGCGGTGGCACTCCGCCTTATACGTATTCCTGGAGCAATGGAGCCACCACTCAGTGCATCACCGTAAGTGCAGCTGGCACCTATTCGGTTACGGTGACGGATGACAATGGTTCTGTATGTACCTGTGAAGCCACGTTGACCGTGAATCCCGGTCCGAGCTGCTCGGTAGATCCACCCAGTGCGGAGATCTGTGATGGATGCAATGATGGACACGACGGTGGATGCTATGATGGACACGATGGTGGACACTATGATGGACACAATGGTGGATGCAATGATGGACACGATGGTCGAAGCAGAGGAGAAACATATGGAGGTGGATGGGGTGATAATGACAATGATGAGTGCAAGGATTCCACACAGCAGTTTTGTGTGGTTCCCAGCGGTGGCACTCCGCCTTATACTTATTCCTGGAGCAATGGAGCCACCACTCAGTGCATCACCGTAAGTGCAGCTGGCACCTATTCGGTTACGGTGACGGACGTCAATGGCTGTGTAACGACCTGCCAAGCCACCTTGACCGTGAAGCCACCACCCGGAGGAGGTGAAGGGAAGTCCCCGGGTTACTGGAAGCACGAGTTAGCCATATACTTAGGATATGCGAAAAAAGGCAAGCTGAAAGAGCCCAATGTAGCCGCTTACGCTGCGGAGCACGGATACACGGCTCAACAGGCCTATGATATTATACTGGCTGGAGAAGGCGGTACTGCTCTGGAGAAAATGCACAGGCAGCTTGTGGCAGCTAAGCTCAGCGCTTCTGCAGGATACCTAACGGGTGTCGACGAACTGCTTGAGCAGGGCCAGTACATGGTGGCCCATCCAGGGGAGTTCACAGACCAGCAGTTTGAGGATTTCAAGGATGTGCTTGAAGCTCTGCACGATTGAGCTGGAGGGCATGTTCTTTTACACTGGAATAGAGAAGTAGTCTATTCAGCAATAGAACTCTGAGGAACTCCAGAAGAGAGAAGTGGAGTTTAGACTTGAGAAAAAGTACGGGGGTGACCGTACAAAAAAATTCCTTGACATAAATCGAGGAAAATGTAGATTGGGAGGAGGTGAAAATATGAAAAAACTGTTACTTGCATTACTTATACTAAGTCTTCTACCGGTGGCAGCTCTGGCAGTAAGTACTCCGACGTATCCTTATCCGGGATCCGAGGTGTCGAGCTGGTATTGGTTGGATGGAAACTGGGTTGTTTCGAGCGAGGCTGCCAATCCGAACCTGATGGCTCTGGGAAGATGCTTCGCTTCAGCACCTGTGGATAGCAATTGCAACAAGAATTGGAGGGTCGACGTTACGATTCATGCCTCCATTGCCCAGTGGATCAATTGGAGCTTAACCGGAACCAGATGGGACTGGTTTGTTCGCAAACCTGGTTTCTATGCTGCCGACTGCATTACAGCGACGATAAAGAGCAACCAGAACGTGCTGGTTGACTATCATGACTTTGGACCGCTTATAGCAGTAGATACGGCTAAGGCTGTGAACGACACTATTCCCATATTCTACACAGTTGGTGACTATGCGACAGGACCACCTTTGCAATCTGATCCTCGTTGGGTTCCAGCCGTGGGTCTGAACAATGCCGCTGAGTGGGATACCATTTACGATTCCGCGACATTACACAGCGGTCTTCAGTTCAAACTGTGGAACTACATTCACGTTGTAGAGTGCAATTCAGCTTGCGAGTACCAAGACGACGCTTGGATTAGTTTGGAGCTGCTTTGCCAGAAGACCTGGATTGACACGGAAACCGGCTATTTCAAGCCAAGAACTGATTAGTTAAAACAAAAAAATCGGTCACCCCGTATTTTTTTAGATTAGATGAAACAAAAAAAATATTTAAGCTTTCTTATTCTCCTGCTGATTTTTCTCTCCGCTACGCCAGCCAGTGCCCAATTTGATATCAGTTTGAGCCCGCTTTTAGTGGAGCTTGACATTGCTCCCGGGGCAAAGAAATCCTTCGCCCTTTTTCTAACCAATGAGAACATGCTGGAGAGTGTAAGCCTGATTGCCTATACCAGGGATCTGTTAGAGACCCCGCATGGCTCATATAAGGTTGCAGACAAAGGAGAGTCTGAGTTCTCCTGCGCAGATTGGATGCAAATCAAGGACACCAGCTTTACCCTTGGGCCTAAGGAATCCAAGGAGATTAAAGTTACCGTGGCAGCTCCCCGGGATGCTTTCGGGGGTCGATATGGTGCCGTTGTTTTTGAGATACTCCCGGGAAAAGCTCCTTCGGGTGAAAAGCTGGGCTCGGTGGCATATCATTTCCAGATGCCGGCATTTGTGGAGGTTACCGTTAAGAGATTCGGGGGGCTGGTAAGGAAAGCCTCAATTTCTGATTTTAAAGTGGAGTCTGTGTCCAGTGAAAAGTTAGTAAAGCAAATAGGAGCTGAGGGTTTAATCTTCAACGCATCGGTTAAGAATGAAGGAAATATTCACGTTGAGGGCAAGGGTACATTGTTCATCAAAGATAAGGAAGGCAGGACCAAAAGGAGGGTGCCTCTGGGCAGCGGCAGGGGAGTCGTTCTTCCGGGTGCTACCTTAAACTTCCAGTCTATTCTTAAGAAACCTCCAGCTGGCGAATACACTGCCAGAGTAATGATAAACTTTGGAGGTTTAAGCCCAGCCATAGCTGAGATTCCTTTTACCGTTTCCAGGACTAAAAGTGCAGCTTTAGGTTCTTTTAAGGCAAGCTCATTCATAGCTCTGGACATAAAACCGGAAAACCTGGATATGAATATTCCCGCTCGCGGCTTCAGAGCACTTACTTTCAGCTTCAAAAATGATGAACGCGATACCGTTGAAATAAAGGCCGATCTGAAAGACATTGAATATGACGAAGAAGGCAATCTGGTCATTTTGGACTCCTCTGAAACCGGTCGCTCATGCAGAGATTGGATTACCCTGGAACCTTTAGAGTTAAGCATAGCCCCGGAGAAACGAGGCCGGGCCAAACTCACCTTGCAAGCTCCGGCTGAGGGCTCAGGAGGTTATTACGCCTGCGTGGTTTTTGATGCCTTATTGAAATCCTCAAAGGAAGGAGCAATTTCAACCCCTTTTCAGATTCCTGTAATTTTGAGCGTTCCCCCCAATCTGGATAAAAATGGCGAGGTTGTTGATGTGGATGTAGAAGCTTCTGCAGGAAAACCAGCAACATTTGTAGCCCTTTTCAAAAACAATGGCAATGTCCACCTGAAACCCAGGGGGAAAATTACTCTAAAGCTCCTAAAGGAAATAAAGTCCTCTGACGACTTTACAATTGTGAGTCGACCTGAATATGAGCAAGTGGGGGAAGCCACTTTTGAAGAGGTAGAACAATATGTTTTACCAGGCGGCGAAAGAGTGATGCAGGTAGGATATACAGAAGCACTGAAAGCTGGTAAATACTTGGCAGAGATTAGGATAGATTACGGTGGTTCAGAACCTGCACTGTTCAAAAAAGAGTTGACAATTAAATGATATTCAGTTAATATCTGAAACAAGAGGAGGTTTTTTTGATGAGGATTTTTCTTTTTTTGTTAATTGCTTTTTTTTTATTACTATCTTCGACTAATACATATTCTCAGATCATTCCAACCCAGATAGAATCCCAACCAGAAATCCAAGAGGAGATTGAGGAGCAACCCTTAATTACCAATGTTTTTTATGAGACCGAACTCAGGGAAGTGTTATCCGCCATATCGGCTCAAAGCGGGATAAACATAATAGCAGACCAGACAGTATATGGTTTTATCAGTATGGAGCTGACCGATGTCCCTTTTGAGGAAGCCCTGAGAAGGATTTTAGTGCCTCTGGGATTTACCTTCAGAAAAATGGTGGGGTATTACTTAGTAGGCGGGGCTTACCCGGATAATGCATCTTTCCCTCTATTAAGTGTCACTGAGAGAATAGTTCCCAATTACCTGAAAGCTGAGAATGTGCCCAGGCTAATTTCATCCTTCTACGAGCAATTCATTAAAGTGGATATTTATGCCAATATCGTGACTGTAACCGCCTCGCCCGAGATCATCCAGCGGATCAAACAGGATTTGGCTATAATAGATGTTCCACCCCGCCAGGTTATGATAGAGGCTTTGGTGACTGAATTTTCAAAAGAAGCGAGAAAAAGCTTAGGCCTGGATGCGAGCTGGCTGGGAACAAGAGAGGGGAGGGAGCTCTCTGTGATTTTCCCGGTGGGCGATGTGCTTGATTCCACCTTGGGCGTAGACTATTTACGGCCGGATAAGAAAATCAAGGATTGGGTAGGAGACTTCAGAGTGAACTTGAGAGCCCTGGTGCAGGATGGAAAAGTAAACATCCGAGCCAATCCACGGGTGGCAACCCTTGAAGGTCAAAAGGCAACCATCATAATCGGGAAAGAACAATATTATGTAATAGTCACAGGGTCAGGATCATACGCCTATGGACAGTTGGAAAGGATCCCCGTAGGGGTATCTTTAGTTATAATACCCTATGTTTCTGATAAGAATGAGATAACCGTTGAGATACAACCTGAGGTGAGCGATGTTGTGGGTACTGGCGCCACAGGATTGCCGGTTGTTAGCAAAAGAACAGTCACCACCAAGATCAGGGTCAAAGATGGTGAAACCATAGTAATTGGAGGTCTTATTCAGAAAAACGAGTCACTCACCCAGAGAAAGGTACCTTTATTAGGTGACATTCCGATATTGGGCTATCTCTTCAGCAGAACTGATAAGAAAGTAGATGAAGTCGAGACTGTAGTTTTCATAACTCCTCACATTCTTAAAGAGTCTACTGAAACAGAAGGGGAATGATTAAATTTATTAAAAAGCGGGGAATTTTGTAACCTTCTTCTTAATGCTAAAGAGTATAACACCTCAGATTTTTTTCTAAAATCTAGACATAACTCATAAATCCCAGTCCCAAATGAGACAAGTTTAATCAGATGGGCTGGTCCATTTATACACCCCTTTTTAATTATGCTTCATTCCCATAAATGTGATCAGAATTTATACATTTCAGTGATCCAATAGATTGGTCGATCATACAGCTTTATTAATGATCAGCAAATTAGTTTTTGCCACAACCTAAGTTTACCCTATTATCACCCATTTCTTTTGGATTATAATCAAAGTATCACATCAAGTTCAGGTAAATTTTCTGTAGACGAAATTTGATCTCTGTTCAGATTTGGTACAATGCAGATTCAGTGGGAATAAGTAAGATCACATCGACCTAATTTTTGACATCACATTTGTCGAAAATAAAACATAGAGAACATGGTACAATAGATTTGTAAGCTTTGGATTATTGGAGAGCGATCAGGGTAGATTAGATGATAAAGACGGAGTATTTAGCTCTGAGTTCTTTACTTCTAATTTTGTCTTGCACTATTAATAGAGACCGGAATAGAAAGGAAAATTCGATAAGACCCTCTGGGACAGGATTGATAAGCAGCTATAAAATGATAATTATGTAAGAATTTAACTAATATAAGGGGTGCAGAATGAAAACTTCAGTATTAGCCTTAACCATTATTTTGTTGTTATGTTGCTGTACTGACAAAATCCCAAATAAACCTGCTCAATGCAATGATCCAACTCCCATATGGTCTGATATAGATTATTTGGAAGGAGATGTAAATAATGATGGATTAGTAGATATATATGATATTGTATATCTTGTAAACTATTTATTTAACGATGGACCTGCTCCGATAAACTCAGGAGATGCTAACGGAGATGGAGAAACAGGTATAGTCGATGTTGTAGCCTTGATTAATTATATATTTTTTAATGGACAATCATTAACAATATCTGGAGCTCAAAGCGAAGATGATGGGCAAGAGAGCGTAAATTCTGGTTACGTTAACACTTCATTTGGTTATATAGAGCTTCGGGTTGATTTGGGACGATGGGGTGGAGCGTACAGGTTCCCCAATGTTCAGATTCCTCAAGGTGCCAGGATTAATTCAGCCTGTGTCAGCTTAGTCAACTACGTCGAAACTTTCAGACATGCAGTAGACTCCATAGCTTGCGAGGATGTAGATAGTGCTACTACTCTTATCAGCGGAACAAACTACAATATCAGCAATAGATGGGAAAATAGAACAGGTGCAGCCATATTGTGGAATGAAACGATTAGAGGAGGTATTGGAGCAAGAGATTCTACCACTGATTTAAAATCACTGGTTCAGGAAATAGTAGACAGGCCGAACTGGAAGAAGGGAAACGCCATAATCTTTCTCTTTAAATGCCTCTCGCTGGAGAGTGATACTTCTCATATGGAACTATATACCTGGGATGTAGCAGATCATACTTTTGGAGGAGTTTTGCATGTATCCTATAGTTTTCAGGGGCCTTTGATAGCAAAGAAATGAATCTCACCAAAGACTCTAACTGACTAAGTCACGTAGACATTATAGATAGCCGGTGGATTTACATTGGATTTAAGGGGACAAGTTTTGAATAGTCTGAGAGTTTTGTCTTGACGCAATTCGCTGCTTCTTAATTCGTTTACAGGCGAGCCGGCACAAAGAGTGTTAATTGTTGCCTGTCAAAACTTAACCTCGTGTAATATAAAATCGAAATAAATTCAGATTCACATTCTAATTAGTCACTCGGTCTGTAACAAATTCCCATAATAATTCTAATCTACCTTTAAGTGGGCGTCTGTTTTCACGATTTTTCCCTCAGGAACTTAGTCTCTTTCCGAATCTTGTAAGAGCAAATTAATGTAGAAGAGAATTGGGAATGGAGAATATTGTAACTATTATTTCCCACTTAAATGGTTATTTTTTTAAGGAGAGCTTTAGATTTATTATATTTTTAGACTAACCAGTTTTTAATTGACAATTGAGATGTTTTTAGTAGAATAATAGTAGAATCTATACGTGGGCATAAGATGATCGGGAAAACAATATCTCATTACCGGATTTTAGAGAAATTAGGAGAGGGTGGGATGGGGGTGGTCTATAAAGCCCAGGACACCAAGCTCGACCGTCTGGTGGCTTTGAAGTTTCTGCCCAGGCATCTTCTTTGTGATGAAGATGCCAAAGCAAGATTTGTACAGGAAGCGAAGGCTGCGTCTGCTTTAAATCATACCAATATAACCACAATTTATGAGATAGATGAAGTGGAAGGTGAATGCTTCATCTGTATGGAATATATCGAGGGCAAATCCATAAAAGAAGTGATTAAAGAGAAAACGCTTTCTATAGAAGAGATTCTGAAGATTGGTATTCAGATAGCGGAAGGTTTGAATGCCGCCCATAAGAAGGGTATAGTTCATCGGGACATTAAATCAGACAACATCATGCTTAATGATGAGGGTTTGGTCAAGATAATGGACTTTGGCCTGGCTAAGTTGAAGGGGGTATCCAGGGTAACCAAAGCAGGAACAACCTTAGGAACCGTGTCCTACATGTCTCCGGAGCAAGCCCGCGGGGAAGAGGTAGATCACCGAACGGATATCTGGTCTTTGGGCGTTGTTCTTTATGAAATGCTTACCGGAGAACTACCCTTTAAAGGAGAATATGAACAGGCAGTGATTTACGCCATTTTAAACGAAAAGCCAAATCCTATAACAGATTTGCGAACCGACTTGCCAGGTGAGTTAGAGCCAATTGTAAACAAAGCTCTTGCCAAAAGTTTGGATTCCCGTTATCAAAAGGCTGAGAATATTCTGGTTGATTTAAGGAAACTCAGAAAGGAACTCGAACTTATGGCTTCGAAAGAGGAAACTTCTGCAAGAAAGTTTCAACCCTCCATTGCTGTTCTGCCATTTGCGAATTTGAGCGCTGATCCGGAGCAGGAGTATTTCTGTGATGGAATGGCTGACGAGATCATTAACGGTTTGACACATATTGAAGGTTTGAGAGTGGTTGCCCGGACGTCGACCTTCGCCTTCAAGGGAAAACATGAGGATATTCGGGAGATTGGAAGAAAACTGAATGTGGAGACTTTGCTGGAAGGAAGCGTGCGCAAGGTTGGAAACAGGCTACGCATCACCGCTCAACTGGTCAATGTAGCGGATGGTTACCATCTATGGTCGGAGAAATACGATCGCAATGTTGGTGAAATGTGTTGCCCGGAAGATATTTTTGCTATACAGGATGATATCTCCTTGGCGATTGTGGATAACTTAAAGTTAAAACTTCTAGGTAAAGAAAAGGATGTTTTACTCAAGCGTTACACCGATAATCTCGAAGCTTATGACTTATATTTGAAGGGTCGCTACTTCTGGAATAAAAGGACAGAAAAAGATTTGAGAAAAAGCATAGAATGTTTTAACCAAGCAATTGAAAAAGATTCAAACTATGCTTTAGCTTATGCCGGGCTTGCTGATTCATTCATAGTGCTTCCGGATTATTCCTCTACCCCGCCCAAGGAGGCTTTTCCACACGCAAAGTTACAGGCAATAAAAGCATTGGAGCTGGATAACACTCTTGCTGAAGCATACGCCTCGTTAGCCATGATTAAGTCATCTTTTGATTGGGACTGGGAAGGGGGAGAAAGGGATTTCAGAAGGGCAATCCAGCTTAACCTTGGTTATGCTACTGCTCACCACTGGTATGCCATGCATCTGATGCATTTAGCTCGGTTTGACGAAAGTCAGGTAGATATAAAAAAAGCCCTTGAATTAGACCCTCTTTCACTTCCCATAAATTTGGCTTTAGGTCAGTTGTTTTATTACTCTCGTCAGTATGACCAGGCAATAAAGCAAATCCAGAAGGTCATCGAGATGGATCCGGTCTTCAGCCATGCGCACACCATTCTCGGATTAGCTTATCTGGGAAAGTCTATGTATGAGGAAGCTTTAAGAGAGTTCCAAAACCAAAAGGAGCTTTTGACAAGTTGGAATCCAATGCTTGAATATTCATTTGGAGTCACCTATGCACTGATGGGTAAAAGAAGTGCCGCAGAGGAAGTATTGCGGCAAATGATAGAGGCATCCAAGCTCTCTTATGTTCCACCCTGCTTTATAGCAATGGTTGCCGGAGCTTTAGGGAATGAAGAGCAGATGTTTACGTGGCTAGAAAAAGCATACGAGGAACGTGATTCCTTTCTGCGTTTCCTGAAAATAATCCCTGCAGCTGAAGGCTTACGTTCTGATTTGAGGTTCAAATCACTACTAAAAAAAATGGGATTGGAAAAATGATCGGCAAAACAATTTCACATTATAAAATCTTAGAAAAACTTGGCGAGGGTGGGATGGGGGTGGTTTACAAGGCCGAGGATACAAAGCTAAAGCGCACCGTTGCCTTGAAGTTCTTGCCTCCTCATATTTCCCAGAGTACTGAAGAAAAAGCTCGCTTTATTCACGAGGCGCAATCTGCCTCTGCCTTGAATCATCCTAACATTACCACCATTCATGAGATTGATGAATTTGAGGGGCAGATGTTTATTGTCATGGAATATTGCGAAGGCAAAACCCTGAAAAAGACAATTGAAAAAGAGACCCTCTCGATAAAAAGGGTTTTGGATATTGGGATACAGATTTGCGAAGGTTTAACCGCAGCTCACAAGAAGGAAATAGTGCACAGGGATATAAAATCTGAGAACATAATGGTCACCAAAGAGGGGCAGGTTAAGATAATGGACTTTGGTCTGGCCAAGCTAAAAGGAGCTACAAAACTAACAAAAAGTCGCTCGACCTTAGGAACAGCTGCCTATATGTCACCGGAACAAGCCTCAGGTGAAGAGGTAGACTCCAGATCAGATATTTTCTCCTTCGGAGTAGTATTGTATGAGCTTCTAACCGGACAGTTACCTTTCCAGGGAGAACATCAGGCTGCAATAATCTATTCCATTGTGAATGAGGAACCACAGCCAGTGGCTCGTTTCAACAACAAAGTATCGCAGGAGTTGGAACGGATAGTGTCCAAAACTTTAGAAAAGGAGAAAGAGGAAAGATACCAGCACATAGATGAGCTTTTAGCAGACTTGAGACGTGAGAGGAAGAGCCTGGAATATGTGAAAACCACTCAAATTCCTACAGAGGTTGTTCCACCTAAACCTAATATGAAAGCTCTCCCCTTCATAATTCCTGCGTCAATCCTTTTTGTCCTAATATTGTTATTCTTGATTCTAAAGCCTTTCAAGTTTCAGATAGCTCCTGAAGAAAAGGCAGTAGCTCAGGAAAACTCATTAGCCATAATGTATTTTGAAAACATGGTAGACAGAGAGGATAAACAAAGGCTGGGTGAGATCGTAACTAATCTCTTAATAACGGATCTTTCTGAATCTCAGTATATGAACGTGGTCTCCAGCCAGAGGCTTTATGATATTCTAAAGTTGTTGGGGAAAGAAGGGGTGAAGGTAATTGACAGAAGCATTGCCTCCGAGGTGGCGACTAAAGCTGGCGCTAAATGGATGCTTTTGGGTAACATTCTTAAGGTTGAACCTCAAATAATTCTCACTGCACAGCTTGTAGACGTCTCTACCGGCAATGCTATAGCTTCACAACGAATTGAAGGTGCTCAGGACGAAGAGATATTTACATTGGTTGACAGGCTAACCGTTGAAATCAAAAGTGACCTAAAACTTCCCTCCACAGCGCAGGACGAACCTGACCGGCCAGTGGCGGATGTGACAACACATTCACCGGAAGCTTATCGTTTCTATCTTGAAGGAGAAGATTATTTCAACAAGCTCTACTGGACCGAAGCAGCGGAAAGCTACAAGAAGGCCCTGGAATTCGATTCCACCTTCGCTATGGCCTATGCCAGATTGAGCCGGGTAGGGGATGCTACAGAAGAGAAAAAAATGATAGCCAAGGCTGTTCAATACTCGGATAAAACCAGCCAGAAGGAGAAGCATTACATAAAATGCCGCGAAGCGGAATTATCCGGGAATTATAGCCTGGCAATTGAGGAACTCCAGAAGTTAATTGAACGCTACCCCCAAGAGAAGGAGGCCTTTCTGGTGCAAGGGTTCATTTATTGGGATCAGCTTGGACAACCGGAAGAGGCTGTCCGTCGATTAACTAAAGCCATTGAGATAGACCCTCTCTACAAGTTCGCCTATAACATGCTTGCCTACGCCTACGACGATATCGGAGATTTCGAGAAATCCATCTGGGCAATAAACAAATATATATCCCTGGCACCTGACGAAGCTAATCCATATGATTCCAGAGGAGAGATCTACGCTTTCAATGGTAAGATAGAACAGGCAATTGAGTCCTTTAGAGAAGCTGAGAAGAGAAAGCCTGGTTTTTCTCTTGATAATCTCGGCCATATGTATCTTTTCAAACGCGAGTACGCCAGGGCTGAAAGCTGCTACAAAGAGCTTGCCTCCAGCAGCGAGAAAGAGACTCGGTCACAGGGAAGAACCTATCTGGCTTATGTTCCTCTTTATCAGGGTAAGTTCGAAGATGCCCTCAAGGTTTTGGACGATGGGGTTGCTGCAGATAGGATGGAACAGGTCAAGGGAACTCAGAATGCGTATAAACATCTCTTGAAGGCAACTATCTATGAGGATAAGAAGAATCTGAATTTAGCTTTAGAAGAAGCTAAAATCGGTATGGAAGGTTATGCAGAAGCTAACCCTGAGAATCCCGTGGGTTTACGGCCTTTTTATACCTACATTTTAGCAAAGAGCGGAAAGTCCCCACAGGCAGAAAAACTTGCTCATGATATGAAAAATAGTATTGAGGAAAAGGATCCATCCAAGATGCATTTTTACTGGTTAGCTTTAGGATTCATTGAATTGGCTAAGGGAGAACCTAACACAGCTGAAACTCATTTGGAAAAAGCAATTGACGAAGCAATGTCTCCACTTTTTCAAGCACGATTTTCCCTTGCAAGAGCCTACCTAAAATCAGGTAGACTAGGTGAGGCAGTGGCATCATTGGAAAAAGCACTTAAAAGATATGATGAATACAGGTTGGTTTTTGCAATTTGGGCAGTTAAAGCTCATTATTTTTTGGGCTTAGCCTACGAGAAATCGGGTTGGAATAAAAAGGCGATTGAGCAATATGAAGAATTTCTTGAAATCTGGAAAAATGCTGATCCGGGAATACCTGAGGTGGAGGATGCGAAGGAGAAGCTGGAGAAGTTGAGAGTAAAGAGTTAAGAGTAGAGAGTTGAGAGTAGAGAGTGATAGATATGATTGGCAGGACTATTTCGCATTATAAGGTTCTGGAGAAGTTGGGCGAGGGGGGGATGGGTGTGGTCTACAAAGCCCAGGACACCAGATTGGATCGCTTAGTTGCTATAAAGTTTTTGCCCCAGCATCTGACTTCTGATTCCGTTGAAAAAGAAAGATTTATCCACGAAGCAAAAGCCGCTTCAGCTCTAAGTCACGCTAATATCACCACTATCCATGAGATCGATGAGTTTGAGGGGCAGATGTTCATTGTTATGGAATATTGCGAGGGGAAGACTCTAAAAAAGACAATTGAAAAGGAGACTCTCTCGATAAAAAAGGTTTTAGATATCGGAATTCAGATATGCGAGGGTTTAACCGCAGCCCATAAGAAGGAGATTGTGCATAGGGACATTAAATCAGAAAACATAATGCTTACCCCGGAGGGTCAGGTTAAGATAATGGACTTTGGTCTGGCCAAACTCAAAGGAGCCACCAAGTTAACCAAGTCCCGATCCACGTTAGGCACAGCTGCCTATATGTCACCGGAACAGGCCTCGGGTGAGGAGGTAGACTCCAGATCAGACATTTTCTCCTTTGGAGTAGTGTTATATGAGCTTTTAACCGGACAGCTGCCTTTCCAGGGAGAGCATCAAGCAGCAATAGTCTATTCTATTGTAAACGAGGAACCCCAGCCAGTGGCCCGTTTCAACAACAAGGTTTCGCAGGATTTAGAGCGGATAGTATCCAAAGCTTTGGAAAAGGAAAAGCAGGAAAGATATCAACATATAGATGATCTTTTAGCGGATTTAAGGCGTGAGAAGAAGAGTCTGGAATATGTGAAGACCGCACAAATTCCTCCAGAGGTTGCGGTACCCAAGCGTAAAAAGAAACTTGTCCCTTTTTTAATCCCTGCCTCAATTGTGTTTATCCTTGTTTTACTTTTCTTAATTCTAAAGCCTTTTAAATTTCAAATAGCTCCTGAGGAAAAGGCAATAGCTGAAGAGAACTCTTTAGCTATTATGTATTTTGAAAATATGGTAGATCCGGAAGATAAAGACAGAATTGCCCAGATGATTACTTCCCTTTTAATAACTGACCTCTCTGAATCGCAGTATATGCGGGTTATGAGTCGGCAAAGATTGTATGATATTTTGAGACTTTTGGGTAAAGAAGACCTAAAAGTTATTGATAAATCTGTTGCTTCAGAAGTTGCTGAAAAAGCCGGAGTGAAATGGATTTTAACCGGAAGCATTCTCCAGACTGAACCCAGTATAGTCCTAACCTCAGATATATCCGAGGCGGAAACTGGAGGAATACTGGCCACTCAACGGATCACTGGAGAAGAAGGAGAAGATCTCTTTACGGTGGTGGATAAACTCAGCGCGGAGATTAAAGAAGATTTATCCTTGCCTGAGGCAGCGAAAAAAGAATTGGACAGACCAGTGGCTGATGTAACTACCCATTCACCGGAAGCATATCGTTACTATCTGGAGGGTGTAGATTACGGTTTCAAGCTTTATTGGGCGGAAGCTGAGAAAAGTCTGGAGAAGGCTCTGGAGTTAGATTCCACCTTGGTTATGGCATATTACTATCTGGCTGGATTAAAAGGGAGCGAAGAAGCGAAAAGATTATTGACCAAAGCAATGAAATATCTGGATAAAGCAAGCGAGAAGGAAAAACATTACATAAAGGGTCTCTATGCATATCGTTCAGGGAATTATCTGCAGGCGATTGAGGAGTGCCAGAAGATCGTCGAGCGCTACCCTGATGAGAAAGAGGCGTTTTGGACCTTGGGGTTGATTTATCAATTCGCAATTAACAACCTTGACAAAGCTATTTACTATCACAATAAGGTTATTGAGATAGATCCTCTTTATAAGATTGCGTATAACTCGCTTGCCTATGCCTATGGCGATATCGGAGATTTTGAGAAATCCATCTGGGCAATAAACAAATATATATCCCTGGCACCTGACGAAGCTAATCCATATGATTCCAGAGGAGAGATCTACGCTTTCAATGGTAAGATAGAACAGGCAATTGAGTCCTTTAGAGAAGCTGAGAAGAGAAAGCCTGGTTTTTCTCTTGATAATCTCGGCCATATGTATCTTTTCAAACGCGAGTACGCCAGGGCTGAAAGCTGCTACAAAGAGCTTGCCTCCAGCAGCGAGAAAGAGACTCGGTCACAGGGAAGAACCTATCTGGCTCTTATTCCTCTTTACCAGGGGAAGCTCGAAGAAGCCCTCAAGATTTTAGACGACGGCATTGCGGCAGATAGAATGGAGGGAGTGAAAGAAGAACAGGTAGATAAACATTTCAAAAAGGCGACTATCTACAGGGATAAGACGAATCCAAATATAGCTTTAGAGGAAACCAAAAAGGCTATGGAGATATCTCGGGCGATTCATCCCGGTATTCCAGCCTCCTACTGGGAGTATTATGTACGTCTACAGGCAGAGAATAAAGAAATCGCCAAAGCTGAAGATGCAGCTTTGGCTTTGAAGAAAGACATTGAAGAAAAAAACCGGAGCTTGATCTATTTATATTATTATGCTCTTGGATTTATTGAGTGGTCAAAGGGTAACCTGGAAGTGTCGCTGAGTCAATTTGAGAAATTGGGACAAGCCACACCAGATTTTTGGGCTCACTTCACACTTGCTGAAGCTTATCTCAAGTCAGACAGACTGGGCGAGGCAGTAGCCGAGTTTGAGAAGGTGCTTTCAAGATACGATGAAAGTCGGGCATTTTCCGCAATCCGGGCAGTGAAGGCTTATTATCTTTTGGGCTTGGCTTACGAGAGATCAGGCTGGAACAAAAAGGCGATTGAGCAATATGAGGAATTTCTCGATATCTGGAAAAACGCTGATCCTGGGATACCTGAGGTGGAGGATGCGAAAGAAAGATTGGAGAAGTTGAGAGTTAAGAGTAGAGAGTAGAGAGTAAAGAGTGGGAATATGATTGGTAAGACCATTGCTAACTATAGGATTCTGGAAAAGATTGGGGTAGGGGGGATGGGTGTGGTCTATAAGGCTGAGGATGTGAAACTCAATCGAACTGTTGCTCTGAAGGTTCCTCCCCTAAGCGTGATGCAGGATAAGGATAAAAAGACTCGTTTCCTCCGGGAGGCTCAAACCTGCGCTGCCCTGGATCATCCCAATATCACCAGGATCTATGGGGTGGATGAATTCCAGGGGCAGGATTTCATCTGTATGGAGTTTGTTGATGGCAAGACCCTGACGAACACTTTAAGGGAAGGTCCTTTATATATAAAAGATGTGGTTGAAATTGCTATTCAGGTTTGTTCAGCCCTGTCTCAAGCTCACCAGAAAAAAATAATCCATAGAGATATTAAACCGGAAAATATTATGACTACTGTTGAGGGTACGGTTAAGGTTATGGATTTCGGTATTGCCAAGTTTATGGATACGGTAACCCTGACCAGAGAAGGCGAGATCCTGGGCACAGTTGCCTATATGTCACCCCAGCAGGCGGTGGGTGATGAAATCGATTTCAGATCTGATATCTTCTCCCTGGGGTCAGTTCTCTATGAGCTTATAACCGGTAAGCTCCCCTTTACCGGAGAACAGCCCATCGCTATTGTATATTCGCTTCTGAACGAGGAACCTTTACGGATCAGCGAGTTGAGGGAGAACGTTCCCATTGAACTTGAGCAGATCATTTTCAAAGCTTTGAGAAAAGATCCCAAGGAAAGGTACCAGAATATCTCTGAGATGCAAAAGGACATTGAGTCTTTCAGGGACTTCTTTGAAGGAAAAAATGAGAAGGGTGTGCTGGAATTAATAGCCACAGAAAATGTTTTTTTGAAGCCAAGGGAGGAACTGCGGTCCGATTTGGTGGGGAGAAAAGATGAATTTGAATTTCTAAAGGAGCGCTTGACCAGGATGCTGCTTAAGCAAGGAAATACTGTCTTTGTGGCAGGTGAAGCAGGTATAGGCAAAACTCGTATTGTCCAGGATTTAGCCCATTTTGCCCAGGGTAAGAAAGTGAGATACCTTTTAGGCAGGTGCATCTTAGGAGAAGGAAGCCTCCCCTATCAGCCATTTATAGAGATTATCAGCAAATATCTCCAATTAAAAGAAATCAAAAGGGAAAAAGACCTGGAGACCTTTGTATCAGAGAGGTTACCACTTCTGTCCAGCCGAATGACCATTTTGAAGGTTTTTCTGAACATTTCCCAGGTGGATGAATCAGTTTTGATAAGAAAAGAGCAGCTCTGGGATGCCATAACCAGATTGGTGGAGAATATCTCCCAGGAGCGTCCGCTCCTTATCCATTTAGATGATATCCACTGGGCGGATGAACAGACTTTGCAGCTTCTTTACTATTTAGCCCGCAACTCTGTAAACTCCAGAATCTTGATTGTATGTACTTACCGCCCGGAAGATATTCTGGAGGCTGAGCCAGAGCATCCTCTGGTTTCGGTTCGGAGGGAGATGGGAAGGGAGGGGCTGTACCAGGAGATAGAATTACAAAGACTTAAGAGAAATGATATAAAACAAATGGTGGAATCGGTGTTTCCTGGTTTCGATTTCAATCACAACTTGATGAGTATGCTGCATCAGGAAACTGAGGGCAACCCATTTTTTGTGTTGGAGATTTTAAAGCTTTTGAAGACAGAAGGAATAGTGGAGCCGGAAAATGGAAAGTGGGCTTTAAGAAAGGAAATCGAGGAGATATCCATCCCTAATAAAGTATATGATGTCGTGGTGAGACGAGTTTCTAAATTAGACCAAAAGGAAAAGGAAATCCTGGAGGTAGCTGCTGTGGACGGTGAAGTCTTTCAATCTAATTCCATCAGCAACTGCCTGAATTACGGTAGAATTGATGTTTTAAAGACCCTGCAGCATCTGGAGAAAAACCATCACTTGATTCAAGCCCGGGAAAGGAAGTATAAATTCGATCACTCCAAAATCAGAGAGATTTTATATGAGAACATCATTCCCGAATTGAGAATCGAATATCACCATCTTCTTGGAGATTATTATAGAAAAAACTTTGAGGTAAAAGAGGAATATGCACCCATTATTGCCCATCATCTGTATGAAGGAGATGAAAAGGAAGAAGCTTTACCTTATCTGATCAGAGCCGGAGATGTCTCATCCAGATTATTTGCCAATCAGAATGCTCTGGATTACTATCAAAAAGCTGAAGAAGTTCTGGAGATGCAGCCTGAATGTAATGAAAACCAGCTTGCGAATCTATATGAAAGAAAAGCTGGAATCTTCGCCCGGCTTAGTAAGTATAAAGAGGGAAAGGTGCTGGCTAATAGTTCCATTAATTTAGCTCGAAAACTTGGGGATAGAAATCTGGAGGGGAAATTCCACAGATGGTTGGGGGATTTCCATTTGAGGATGGCAGAGCACCAGGATGCACTTCAACAATTCACCGAAGCTATCAGAATCGCAAAGGAGACCGAAGATAAAAAAATCGAGAGCATGGCTTTAGCAGACAGCGGAAATGTCTACTATGAAAAGGGGGATTATGATAAAGCATTGGAATATTATCATCAAGCACTGGATCTGAATGCTGAGGTAAAAGACCTAAGAAACGAAGCTACCTGGTTGGGGAATACTGCCATTATCTACGATATCAGAGGGGCTTACGATTCAGCACTGGAGTATTACAGGAAAGCTCTGGATATAGCTAAAAAGGTTGGTGATAAAAGCGGGATGGCTAGACATATGCAGAATATGGCCATTGTCTTTATCAATCGAGGGGAATTTGACGCTGCTCTGAACGAATTCCAGCAGGTTTTGGAGATAGCTCAAGATATTGGAGATAGAAGGGTGGAGGGTATTGTTTTGGGTAATATTGGTTCTGTTTATTGTGACAAAAAGGATTATGATCTGTCACTACGTTACTATAAGCGGGCGCTGGAGTTCGCACAGAAGCTGGGGGATAAAAGGTTCGAGGGAGTGTGGCTGGGTTATGCGGGGATCAGCTATTTTCATCAAAAAGAATATGAGAAAGCTGCCAAAAGCCTGGAGGAGTCCTTGAAGATAGCCAGAGAGACCGGGCATAAAGGCAGAGAAGCGGTGGATTTAATTTATTATGGAAGCACCAAGGTCCACCAGGGCGAAGCTGATGAGGGGATAGGGATGATAAATCAGGGCATAAAAATTGCTCAGGAGATAGGTGAAAAAGAATACCTTATTGCAGGATTTCTCCAGTTGGGCAAGGTATATAATACCTGTGGAGCTGCTGACAAGGGCAAAAAGATCCTTAAGCAAGCAGAGAAGCTGGCACAGGAATCCGGTAACATAAATCTATACCAGAAGGTTAGGGAAGAGCTGAAGAAGACTTAAAATCTCCTCTTGACATATCGGGGTTTTACATTATATTTTATATAAACCAGGGGGGAGATCAGGGATAACAGAAGGGGTAGTTCTGTTTTAAAATGAGATTTTTTGTTTGACAAAATCATATCATAGGAGGTATAGCATGAGGCGGATGCTAACGATTCTTTTTATTTTTTTAACGCTTCTTTTTTTATCATTTAATAGTATCACAATGGGGATTGA
>CAYURP010000045.1:0-21032 GCA_964447175.1 uncultured Ignavibacteria bacterium
CTTCGGGTACTATTGTAAAATACCAAAGGCTTTCGGAGACAATTCATATACCGTATTGGGCTCCACGCCTTCAGAATCGACTACCCGATGGGGAGAAATTTATAATATTTGGAGACACTTTAGCCGGATGGGTGGATGAAAGTAATCTGATGACATTTTCTTCAGTATGGCGAGAGCGAATCCCGGAACGGTTTTTGAAAATCTGCTCAAATACTGCGGTGTGCGTCTACTCGAGCGGACAGTACGAATCCGCTGAGTGCTCGGCAGTGAGCATATGGGAAAAAGAGCTTCCAGAAAGCCTTTGGAATCTGAAGGCTATGAAGATTCAGCCAATTAAAACCTGTTTATACTGTACTCCTCAAGTGGATACAGTATACTTTGATGATGACAAATCCTTTAAGTTCCAGTTGAGCTCCATTGGTAGTGATGCGGGTGATTTTTGGGGAACTCATAGTCTGTATTCATATAAAGAGGGGCAACTGACACTCCTTTCAACCTGGAATGTAGATTCTATTGAAAAATAGCAGCAAGTGTTTCACTTCAAATTAAAGCCTAAATAGGATTTTCAGTCTTATCTTCAGGACAATTGCTTAGCCCTGAATATTTCCTATTTAAATTATGGTCAAGGGTCAGGAGACCCTTGACTGCACAGGATTGGTTTATATATTATAACTGTTTTGAGGTTTTATAATGTAGGATCTCGTTATATGAGAGGAGTGAGAGATGAACAAGATGGAGAAGATGATCCAGGCTGCCAAGGGTGCCTTTACTCACGTTCTTAAATTGAAAAGGGAGGAGAAGGTTCTGGTGGTAACTGACCAGAAGAGAAAATCAATCGGACAAGCCTTTCTTGATGCAGCAAAAGGAATGGGTGCCAATGCTGAACTAATCTTATTGCCTGAGGATCAACGACCTTTAAAGGAACCCACCCCGGAAATGATGAGTTTGCTTGAGGATAAAAACGTGGTGATCAATGCTCTTTTCAACCTGGCTGAGGAGACCCCTTTTCGGATAAAGTGGATCAGAAAGGTTATGGAGAAAAAGACCAGAAGAATGGGGCATGGTCCAGGAATTACTGAGGAGATGATGACCCAGGGTCCGATGAACGTGGATTATAAGATTATGTCGGATAATGCCTATAAGATGATGGAAAAGCTGAAAGGTGCCAAGGAAGCTCATCTGGTTGCTCCCGGTGGGACGGATATCACCCTCAATATTGAAGGTCGTGATTTTGCCACTGATGTGGAGATTCCCGCAGGACGCTGGGGTAATTTGCCTGCCGGGGAGATCTGGTGCGGGCCTGTGGAGAATGGGGCAAATGGGGTGATTGTCTGTGATGGATCCATCGGCGATCTGGGACAGGTGAAAAAGCCTTTGAAAATTAAGGTTAAAAACGGAAAAATCGAAAGTTTCGAATCAAAAGACAAAGACTTAGTGAAAAAAGTAGAGGAGCTTTCCTCAGTCGATGAGATGGCATCAGTTATAGGTGAATTGGGAATCGGATTGAATCCTGGTGCTCGGACAACCGGTAATTTACTGGAAGACGAAAAAGCGTTTAAAACCGTTCATATTGCCTTTGGTAACAACCTGGATATGCCCGGAGGAAAAAACAGCTCCAAAACCCACCGGGATTATCTCATTAGTCAGCCCACAATGACAGTAACCTATCAGGACGGCCCCCAAAAAGTCCTGATAAAAGATGGTGACTTAGAAACTTAGGGAGAATAGGTTCATTGTATTACAGACATTTATTTAAAAAGCAGAAGGTCGCCGGAGGGCGGCGACCTTAAGAAGGAGGAATTAAACTATAAAGGATAAAAAGGAGCAAGATAAAACTTTGATAACCTCATTTTAATTTACCCCCGAAACTCAAAAAAGTTTCAAAAAATTCATTATTTTTTGAGTTTTTTTATAATTTTATTCAAATCTATGGATTTAGCTAAAATTCATCAAATACTCTAACCCGCTCAAATTTAAGCAAATTTTCACTTGACAATTGTACTTTTTGGGTTTAATTTGTGAAAGAGTTCACAAAGTTGTTTGATAACATCTTAAGGCTGGTGATTGATGCGCAGGGCATCTGAATCTACTGTTCGTCGATTATCCCGTTATTATCGTTCTCTATTGGATATGGAAGCCGATAATCGGCTTACAGTTTCATCCAGGGAACTGGCTAAAATGGAGAGCTTAACGCCGGCTCAGGTTCGTAAGGACCTGTCCTTTTTCGGAAGTTTTGGAACCAGAGGGCTGGGGTATCCGGTCAAGGAGCTGAAGGATAGAATCGCTGGTATTCTGGGAATCAACAGGCAGTGGAATGTGGCACTGATCGGAGTGGGGAATGTAGGATCTGCCCTGGTATCCTACAAGGAGTTTCCCAAGCAGGGATTTAACATAGAATTGATATTTGACAACGATCAGAGAAAGATAGGGAAGTCTCATAAGGGGATTATGGTACGGGATGCGAAAGACCTGGCTTCGGAGCTGAAAAAACACAAAATTGACATGGTGATAATAGCAGTTCCGGCATCTGCTGCCCAGGATGTAGTGGATGAGGTGGTAAGAGCCGGCGTGAATTCCATCCTGAATTTCGCCCCCACCAACATAAACGTGCCTCCCGCGGTCTACCTCAGGACCGTGAACATGGCTATGGAATTAGAGCATCTTTCATTTTTTCTGGTAAACAAACAGAACCTGAAGACGTAAAACACAAATAAAGCAAAAGAAGAGAAACTGTTAAGTCTTTGATTTTTATGAATATTTTCAATTTTCTCTTGACAAAATGGGCATCGTGCTTATAATAAAGAGCTATATGAGTGGGGCAAAGATAAAAATTATTCTGGCAATTTTTTTTGTGGTAATTCTCTTTTCTTTTGGCTGGCTCAGTGCCAGAAAACCGGGAACCCCCTGTGAACCTTACGGAGACGTATACTTCCACGGGGAACTTGCTCCGGATGGAATGAAAGTTGAAGCTATAATTGGTGATACCAAATACGCAGAGACTGAAACCAAGAATAATGGTAAGTACCGACTATTAATACCCGCAGATGATCCGATGACCCCGGTTAAGGAGGGGTGTTCTTCGGAGGATAGCATCACCCTGTTAGTTGATAACAACCGAGCTGTTCCGAAATTAAAAGCCTTCGAGGGAAGCCATGAGCACTCTGTCTGGGTTATCGCCTCGTCTGTGCCCAAAAGCACCTGGGGGAAGATCAAGGCTTTATTCAAGTAATCAAAGGACCCCTTCTTTTTATCTTTACAGGTAAGTCATTAGATGACTTATTTTTTTGCCGAAACAATAGCCTTCAGGATTCGTAATTTTTAGCAGGAGGAGGAAATGAAGCTTAGTTTTCAGGAGGTTAAAGACATTATGGTTCTTTCCCCTAAAGGAAAGATAATGGGAGGACCGGATGCCACACAAATGCACGATCAACTGCATGAGTTTATCAGCCAGGGAAAGAAGAAGGTAGTCATCGACCTATCAAAAGTGGACTGGATGAACTCCACCGGATTGGGGATTCTGATCTCCGGGTTGACCACCATGCGCAACAGCGGCGGCGAGCTGAAACTGGCTAATGTCACCGAGAAAATCCAGAGTCTTTTAACCATTACCAAATTGATAACTGTTTTCGAGTGCCATGATTCATTGGAGGAGGCTGTCGAGAGCTTCAAATAGTATTTGGAGATGAATTCGATTTGAAGAGATTATTTACTATTCTGAGGTAGGTCGAAAGCCTACCTTTTTTATTTGGAAGGAGCGATCTCGCAATGACTGAGATTTTAAAAACAGAAAACCAGATATCTATCCCCAGTTCCCTGAATTACCTGAAGGACGTTGACGATTTTGTGGAGAAAAAATTAAAGAAATGCGGTTTGTCCGAAAGCGATCTGGCTGACGTAGCCATATCAGTGACCGAAGCGGTCACCAATGCCGTGATTCACGGAAATAAATGCGATCTGCAAAAAAGGGTCACTATTACCCTAAAGATAAAAGAATCGGATATAACCATCTGGGTTAAGGATCAGGGCAACGGCTTTGACCCGGACTCTGTGCCCAGCCCGGTGGAAAATGAAAACGTTCTTAAAAAGGTGGGACGGGGGATTTTTATACTTAAATCTTTGATGGATGAGGTGGATTTTGCCTACGAACCGCATGAAGGAACAGTAGTGAAGTTTGTTAAACACTGTCTACCATCTAAAAAATGCTGAGAGCAAGGAATCATAATTGAACCTTTCTTCTTTTGTTGCGGCGATTTACCTGATAATCGGTATCGGGTTATTCTTTCTGGCTCTTATTATTATTCGGGAGAACCCGAAAGCCCGGATCAATAAGGTCACCGGCCTGATGCTTTTCTTTGCTGGGTTGGGACCGTTTCTGGGTGTGTGTGGAACCATCCTCAGTTCAGTATCCCCTGAATTCGCAAAATCAGTTTTCTATAAGAACATGTTCCACCTGTGGGAGTTTTTCTTTCCCCAGCTTCTTTTGTTCTCTTTGATTTTTCCCGAGGAAAAGGATGCAGTCAAAAGATACCCCCGGCTCAAATATATCATATTTTTGCCCTACCTGTTTCACATGCTTTTGGTGCTGGTCTTCTATGATCCTGAAAGGGTGGTTTCCCTTTTCACGGTCAAAGAAGCAGATACCTTAGTCGCCGCACTTCTGCAGCCCCTCTCTTTATCGGGCCGGGTTATCTCCGTGCTTTTAGGGAATTTCTATAACATCCACAGCCAGCTTTTCTCTCTGGTTAACCTGGTCTATTTGATTATAGCGGTTTTGGTTCTTTACCAGGGATACCGAAATATAAAGATTCCCAGGTTAAGGCTTTCTTCCAAATATGTGATGCTGGGAATAAATCTCTCCATGATTTTTTATGCGGTGGCCTATATTCTGCCCGCTCTGTTCCCCATTAATTTTTCCCCGGGATTAAAATACTTTCTCACCATTGCCGCTCTGCTTTGCGGTGCAGGTTTAATTGCCTGGGCTATAATCAGGCACAGGTTTTTAGATGTCAGAATTGTCGTGCGCCAATCTCTGATCTACTCTTTGACCTCAGCCTTTCTCATTGGCCTTTATTTTCTGGTGGTTATGCAATTCAGCAAGCTCATTCAATCCATAATTGGAAAGCCCACCCCCATACTGGATATAAGCTATGTGATTTTAGCCGTGATTTTTTTCCAGCCCTTGATGGGACAGCTGGATAACCTGATAAAAAGGGGCTTCATGAAGGACGTTGCAGATTATAGAAACATGATGGAGGTGTTCAGCCGGAAGATCGTTACCATCCTGGACTTCGAAAAGCTTAAGGAGATGGTATTTGAGACCCTGAAAAAAAACATGCAGGTGGAAAGGATGTGCCTTTGTATCCTTGACGACAAAAACAAAAAATTTATGCTGCACTCGGAGGATAAAACCATTCCCTTTGATCAGGACGATGAGTTCATCGGAGCTCTCCACGAGGAGAATAAGCCGGTCTTCATCGGAGCTCTTAAGATCAAAAAAGATGATACTCCTTTTTCCAGATGTCTTTCTGAGTATAAGATTTATCTTATGATACCCCTCCAAAGCCAGGAGGGGTTTATTGGTTTTCTGGGTTTAAGTGAAAAGGCAACCGGCTTCAGGTACAGCTACGAAGACTTGACTCTCTTAAACGTTTTGGGCAACCAGTTAATAATTACTATGATCAACATCCATCTGTACCAGGAGTCTTTAGAGAAGCAAATACTGGAGGAGGATCTTTTGCGGGCCAGGCAGATCCAGCTGGCCTTACTTCCCAGATCAATACCTCGTGGCAAAACATTCGAGCTCTCGGCTTACATTCAGCCAGCCAGGCAGGTAGGTGGGGATTATTACGATTTCATCCGAACCGAGGGCGATTCCTTCGGCATAGCCATAGCGGACGCCTCGGGCAAGGGGATGCCAGCTGCACTTATGGTATCTTTAATTCACGCCTTCTTACGGGCAGAAGCAAAAAACAAACTTCCCCCTAATGAGGTAATGTGTAATATAAACAAGCTGATCTGCACCTCCACCTCCTCAGGGAAATTCGCCACAATGTTTTACGGTGAGTTCAATCCAACGGAGAGAAGGATTTCCTATTGCAATGCCGGGCATAACTATCCAATAGTAGTGCGAAAAGAGGGTGGGGTTGAGTACTTGCAGGAAGGGGGCTTAATCATAGGGGAATTCCCCTCAGCCACCTATGAGAGAGCAGAGCGGTTTTTTAACCCGGACGACACCGTGGTCATGTATTCCGATGGTTTAACCGAGGCATTCAACGCAGCCGAGGATCAGTTCGGGGAGCAGAGGCTTTTGGATTTACTTGAGGGATCGCACCGTCATACAGCGGAGAAGATAAAGGACATGATCGTCCAGGAGGTCAACGACTTCTCCCGCGGTTCACTCTTCTGGGATGATTTTACGCTGGTGGTTTTGAAGGTTTGCTGAATAAATTAATTTTTTTAAGTATTTAAATTTATGTATAAAAAGAGTAAGAGATTAATAGATTTAAGTCTATGTAGAATGTCCTAATTGCCATAAAATCTTGAATGACCCCAATCACAAATTTTGGTGCTTGCTGGGTCACCCGACCCAGCTAATGATTTTTGGAGTGTAACAACTTGTTTTTACAAAGATAGAGAAATTCAAAGAAATGCAATAACAAGTTATTGCACTCCTTATTCACTCCCTATTATTTCCAATTGACAAGAGGAATTAAGTGTGTTTAATTTGAAAATGATAACTTGTTGTTAGGTAAAAGATAAGCCTTTAAAAAACAAATTTTGCATTCTATCTTTTCTGAGAAATGAAAAACGATAAAATTTTAAAGAGATATAAACACAATCCACCACACCTTTTACTTGATAATGCTTATTACATGATAACCGGTGGCACGTATAAGAAACTGCCCCATTTCAAAAATGATGAAGATAAAAAACTACTTTTGGAAATAATCAAAGAATCTTGCGAGAGGTTTAAGTGGAGATTGATGGAATGGGTAATTCTTGATAATCATTATCATTTAATATTGAAAAGTTTTAAAGGTAAAGATCTTCAAAGTCTTTTTGGAAGAATTCATCGTAAGAGCTCAAACTTACTAAAGAAGGGTAGGATAACTAATTTCAGAATATGGTGGAACTACTGGGATACCTGCATAAGAGGAGAGAAGGATTTCTTTAAAAGGATCAATTATATTTATTGTAATCCTTTAAAACATGGTTACGTGACGAGTTTGGCGGATTACAAGTGGTCGAGTTTTCAGGATTTCTTACGAAGAAATGGGAAAGAAGAGGTAGAAAAACAATTTAAAGGATATAGCTTTGAAGATTTGAAAATTGAAGATGATTTTTAGCAAAAACAAGTTTTTGAACCCCTTTTTTTGTCTTGTTGGAATGTAACAACTTGTTGTTACAGAAATAGATAAATTAAAAAAATGCAATAACAAGTTATTGCACTCCGTTGTTCTCAGGTTAAAGCCTCAGGCTACCTTTTATACTTTTTCTTGTGCTTGCTGAACCTCACACGACCCAGTTAATGATTTTTTGGAGTGTAACAACTTGTTGTTACAAAGATAGAAACATTCAAAGAATGCAATAACAAGTTATTGCACTCCGTTGTTCTCAGGCTGAAGCCTGAGGCTACCCTTTTATATTTTTATGGAAAGGTCAGGGGAGCTGTCCACCACGTTTCAGAGCCATGAAGGCTCTGCTACGCGTTTTGGTAGGGAGGTATGCTCTCCCTTCCTGGAACTCTGAAGAGTTCCGCTACAAAATCTCTCAACAACCCCTTAGAAGGTAGGACAGACATTTCCGCCTGAGGCGGATCTGCCTACGGCATGACTTGTCTGTCCTACCAAATCAGGGAGCCCACAAGGGGCTCCCCTGCATCCCGTCCCGCTTGAAGCGGGACGCTACATCTGTTTCATCTGATGGGAATCATTATAAACAAAAACCCACCTCGAGATCAAGGTGGGCTTTCAGATATTTCTTTTTTGATATTGCTCTTTTAGCTACTTAACGGCTTCCTCAAACCGTCCGCCTAAATGCTTTGCCAGGAACTTTTCTGCGGCAGCATAGAATTTCAAACGGTTTTCGGGTTTGGCAAAGCCATGTCCCTCGTCAGGAAATAGTAAATACTCGTAGTCTATTCCATTTTTCTTCAATGCCTTTACGATCTGTTCTGACTCTTCCTGGGGTACCCGGGGATCATTGGCGCCCTGTGCTATGAGCATGGGTATCTTTATCTGGTCAACTTTGTAAAGCGGGGAACGGGACTTCAAAAACTCTTCCTCGGTCTCCGGGTTGCCGATTCTCTGATACAGTATGGTTCTGAAAGCAGCCCAGTATGGAGGAACTGACGTGATCCAGGTTACCAGGTTGGCAGGACCGACAATGTCTACCGCACAGCAGAAGAGGTCAGGTGTAAACGTTGCTCCAACCAAAGCAGCATAACCCCCATAAGAACCACCATATATAGCGATTTTATCAGGATTGGCAATGCCCTTGTCCACAGCCCATTTTACTCCATCCACCAGATCATTATGCATTTTGCCGCCCCATTCCTTGTCTGAAATATTCACGAAATCCTTGCCATATCCGGTTGATCCTCGGAAATTGATCTGCAAGCAGGCATAGCCTCGGTTGGCAAGCCACTGGGCTTCTCCGTTATAACCCCAGGTATCCCGGGCCCAAGGACCTCCGTGCACGTTCAAAACGGTGGGTAGATTTGTCTTAGCCTTTCCCGGAGGATAGGTAATGTAGCCGTGAATGGTCAATCCATCCCTGGAGGTGAAGGATATGGGTTCCATCCGGGCTAAGGTATACTTCTGCAAAACCGGGCGGCTGACAAAAAGAAAAGTTCCTTTTTTACCTTCCCGATCATAGGCATAATAGGAAACGGGCCCATCGTCCTTGGTGAAACCGATTAGCCAGGTCCGGTCGGCATCATCCCGATCGTAAACTGAAAAGTCTCCATGATCCAGCTTTGTTACAGCGTCAAAATCAGCTTTGATGGACTCATCCAGGACTCTCCATTCCTGCCGGGCTTTGGTAAAACTGACAGCCTGTGGTTCGTAGGTGTCCGGATGGACCATTACGTCGCTGACGTCGTATTGCGGATCCTCGGCAATTACCTCAATTGCTTCCACATCACCGATTTTCATTTTGACCAGACGGCTGGTATTGGCATCCCGGGAATCTATGCAGTAAAGGGATTTTCCATCTTTGGTAAAGGTCATGGGTCCGCTGTTTAAGGCGTCTTCCGAGCCCCAGGTTAGCAGTTTTTTCCAGGAGGCTTCTTCATTATCTCTGAGCAAAAGATCAAATCCGCCCTCAGGTGTGGAAGCCATGGCACAGCGGACTTTAAAATTCGCATCAGCCAGCCAGCCTATGATATTTCCGGGATTCCTGGCAACCAGGTTGAGTTCATCGGTTGTTAAATCCAGGTGATATACGTCGTGAAGCTGGGGATTCTCCTTGTTCATTGCAATCAAAAGCTCGTTAGGGAAATTTTTATCGCGCGCAACAATTTGGGTCTGCACACCTTCATATGGCGTCAAATCCTTGATTTCGTCTGTGTCCAGGTTCACGCCGTAAAGACGCCAGTTTTCGTTTCCGCCCACGTCCTGAAGATACATAACGTGTTTGTTGTCCGCTGCCCAGAAATAGCGGCGTATTCCCCGGTTGGTATCCTTGGTAACCGGTTTGTCATCCTTGGCCCCGATGGTTTTCACCCAGACATTTAACACGTTGTCTACCGGTGCAAGATAAGCCATCATCTTGCCATCAGGGGAGATCTGGGGACTGGCTTTTGCTGGATTTCCGAAGATGACCTCCCTGGGGATGAGCTTTGGCTCGGAAACCCCACAGGAGTTGAGTATCACAGCTACTGCACCACAGAGAATTAAAAGGGTTAAAACCCAGACTAAAGCTGAACGCTTCATAGGTGTAACTCCTTTTGGTTTAAGTGATTAACCTTTTTTCCACTTATTTACATTCATAAGCTAATATCTAAGGTTCTCTATTTAATCTATTCCCATTCAAATGTCAAGTAAAAAAAAGAGATCCTCACTTGGAAGCGGAGCTATCCTAAAGGAATTGGAAAACTTTTCAATTGACATAATGAATTGTTGGGCTTTATAATAGAAAAACATGGAAAAACAAAGGCAAGCTTATACTTATGCTATTATAGCAGTTTTGTTCTGGTCAACGGTTGCCTCTGTTTTTAAAATCTCTCTGAGATATGTGGATTTTCTGCAGCTTTTGTTCTATTCCTCTTTTGTCTCTATCCTGATTCTTTTCCTCATATTGTTGATCCAGAATAAACTCCATCTTCTGAAAAGTTATTCAGGAAAAGATTATCTGCATTCTGCTCTTTTAGGATTTTTGAACCCATTTGTCTATTATGTTGTTTTATTCAAAGCCTACTCACTGCTTCGAGCTCAGGAAGCCCAGCCTCTCAACTATACCTGGCAGATTATGCTGGTGCTTTTATCAATACCATTGCTTAAACAGAAGATAAAACCTTTAAGTATCCTGGCGATTTTCATCAGCTTTTTCGGGGTTTTTGTTATATCCACCCAGGGGGATGTGTTGAGCTTCAGGTTCACCAATTTGGGAGGTGCTCTTTTAGCTTTGGGGAGCGCGGTGATCTGGGCTTTGTTCTGGATTTATAATCTCAGGGACCAACGGGATGAGGTGGCTAAGCTTTTTTTGAATTTCTGCTTTGGATTTGTTTTCATTTTGATTGCCACTTTGTTATTCTCAAAGATTATAATTCCTGAAACTTTGGGGCTTTTAGGTGTGATTTATGTGGGTTTGTTTGAGATGGGAGTCACATTTGTAATCTGGCTTAAAGCTTTGAAGTTATCCCAGACAACTGCCCAGGTGAGCATTCTTATCTATTTATCCCCTTTTGTCTCTCTGGTCTTTATTCATCTCCTAGTCGGAGAGCAGATATTGTTTTCAACAATAATTGGATTGATCCTGATTGTGAGCGGAATGGGTTTGCAACAATATGCCAGTCGATTTTATCCGCCGCTGAAAAGTGGTAAAATTCTTAAGTCAAGCTGAAGTCGTAGATCCCTTATAATAGGTGGGGCTTGACATTCCATTTTAACCGTGGTAACACAGGTTGTCTCAAACTGTGTTTTTGTCAAGCTGAAGCTTGACACTCCATTCTATCTATGGTGAAAAAAGTTGCCCCAATCTGTGTTCTTAGACACACCTTGAGACAAGGTGTGCTACCGATAGATTGATTTCTTTTTGGATTATTAATTACTTGACTTTTCTATAAGAAGCCATAAAATTGTTTTGACGTTACTTCATATTATTAAATTGTGGATAAATATCAAGCCTCAGATAAAAAGGAAAGTTTCACCAGAAGATTAGGTTTAGTTCTTGGACCAGCACTCGGTTTGATAATTTTACTTTTTTTCAATCTGGATCCGGAACATCCTGAGGTCACCCGGGCAGCAGCTGTGGCAATTCTTATGGCTGTGTGGTGGATCACCGAGGCAGTACCTTTAGCCATTACCTCTCTTTTGCCTGTGCTTCTGTTTCCACTTTTAAACGTGATGCCAGCCAAAAAGGTGGCACCCATCTATTTCAACTATATCATCTTTCTGTTCATCGGAGCTTTTATGGTGGCTTTGGCAATGCAGCGCTGGGATTTACACAAAAGGATTGGACTAAAGATTCTCACCTGGATCGGGGTGGGTCCAAGAAGAATAACCTTAGGGTTTATGGTGACTACTGCTTTTCTCTCTATGTGGATCTCCAACACTGCCACCACCATGATGATGATTCCCATTGCCTTAGCAGTGATCTTCAAACTGGAGGAGACTTTAGGGAAAGAGAAGCTTTCTAAATTCAACATCGGATTTTTCTTGGGCATCGCTTATGCGGCATCAATTGGCGGGATTGCTACCCTGATAGGAACGCCACCCAACCTTTCGTTTGCCAGGATTCTACATATATATTTTCCCCAGGCTCCTGAGATTTCATTTGCAGTCTGGCTTTCCTTTGCCCTGCCCCTCTCAATTGTTTTTCTGGTTTTGGTATGGCTTTTCCTGAGCACTCTCTTCAGTCCTCCCAAGGAGAAATTTAAGATCGACTCTAAGGTATTCAAAGAGGAATACAAAAAGCTGGGACCTTTCAAATTTGAGGAAAAGGTTGTACTGATAATATTTGTTCTTATGGCTTTCTTGTGGATCTTCAGGGAAAACATCAAGATCGGGGGTTTTGTTATTCCGGGCTGGTCCAATATTCTGGGAGTTTCAGATTTTGTGGATGACAGCACGGTAGCGGTTTTGATGGCGGTTTTGCTCTTCGTTATCCCAGCCAAATCCGAGAAGGGGAGACGAATTATGAACTGGGCCACTGCGGTGAAGCTGCCCTGGGATATCGTTCTTCTTTTTGGTGGGGGCTTTGCTTTAGCTTCCGGGCTTAAGGAATCGGGATTGTCCACCTGGCTGGGGAATCAATTAACAGGACTGAGTATTCTGCCGCCAATTTTAATTATTGTGCTGATTTGCACTATGATAACGTTTTTGACAGAATTAACCTCAAATACTGCAACAACCGAGATGGTCTTGCCCATTTTAGCCGGTGTGGCAGTGGCTATAAAGATCAATCCCTTGCTTCTGATGGTGCCAGCAACTTTGTCTGCTTCCTGTGCCTTTATGATGCCGGTCGCTACTCCCCCTAATGCAATTATCTTTGGTACAAGGCGACTACGAATAGCGGATATGGCTAAAACCGGTTTACTTTTGAATTTCTTAGGCATAATCTTGATAACCCTTACCATATATTTTCTGGGAAGGGTTGCCTTCCACATAGACCTGGCTCAGTTTCCAGCCTGGGCGCAAGGGGGATAGAATCTAAAAGCATTAAAAAAAGGAGGCTTTAAATGTCGAAGAATAGCGAACTTGACGAACTCTTTACAGAATGGAAAGAATACCATGCAAAGATGAACATAAATCCAGAACGCTTCTGCCCTGACGGAATAATAAACGAATCAAAATATCTTGAATCTCATTTAAAAATTCTTTTTATAATGAGAGAGGTAAATTCTACTGAAGGATTTGATCTACGGGAAATGCTTAAGGAAGGCCCGAAGTATCAGATGTGGTACACCATAGCTCGGTGGTCTGCTGGCATTATACGAAATTTTCCGTCTTACGAAGAAATAGATAATTATGAAAGTATGAAAAATTCTCTACTGAGTGTAGCAACGATGAATCTGAAGAAAACATACGGTGGATCCATGGTTAACCTGGAGTCTATAAATGCATATGCTCACATGGATTCAAAATTTCTTCGAAAGCAGATCGAAATCATCGAACCTGAAATAATGGTAGCTTGTGGAACTTTTTCACTCCTGATCTGGCTACTTGATTTACCAGTTGACTCAGATGATCCAATATCAAAGGTGTGTATTACAGAGAAGTTTAAAGTAGTTCCTTGGCGGCACCCTGGGAGAGTAAATAATAAAGAAACATATGAAGAGCTGAAGGAAAAAGTCAGGCAATATATTTAAATACTCGTTGGTGGTGGAATTGTCATCAAAACCCGTTTCGGGGATTTCCACCACCATTTCTCCGGCTGAGGAATTCCCCCGCTTATACGGGATATTAACGACAATTCCTCAGCCAAAAAAATCCCCCTGGCAGAGGCCAGGGAGAACCCTCTGTTAATAAATAAGGGTAGACAAGCGGGCCTCTGCCACTGGTCAAAGTATAGTTCGTAGGCCAGGTGCCCTGCGCACCTGACAGGAAAACTGGGCCTACCTGGTGGATTAAAGCACCCAGGCGGAGCCTGTTTCGCTCTGCTGTTTTCCCTAAAATTTCACTTGACTTTTTGGGATTAGAAGGTTATTATTTCATTACAGCAAGAAGATACATATACATCTGATTGAAAACTTTTTTTGGTCGGATTCTGCTGCTGGCAATGGTGCTATGTGCTTAGGTGTCTTTGCTGGTTTTTGAGCAGTCAAAGGAATTGGGGCTGAACCTCTTTTTCAAGGAGGTGGGAATGGTGCTTTGATTGAGCGCAGAATTTTCCAAAAGGGGAACTTTTTCTTCACTGAAAGATTAACCTTTAAACCAAACGAGGTGCATGATGCGACGCAAAAACTTTATTCTTATGCTCGGCGTAGTGTCGCTGTCCCTTGTCGCTTTTGTTTTGTTGGTCCACAGCCTCAATACCCGGGCCATTGGAGAAGAAAGGGAAAACGTGCAGGCGACTCCCTTTACTGAAGGTCAAATGGCGGGCCAGGATCAGGTTTACAATAATATTCCACCGGAAAATCAACCGCCGGATAGCCGTTGGATCCCGCTGGCCAGTGATCCGCAGGATGTTGGAAATGAAGAGGATGACATTAAAACTGTATATTATCAGGTCTATTCTGGTATACTCTACTTCAAAGTGGTGCACTATGGAAACTGGGTGGAAAGCAGAGTGAGGGATCTAATATATCTGGATATAGATCAAAATGCAAGTACAGGGTTGTCCATTCAGGGCATAGGAGCAGAAATTTCTTATAGGATAAAGGACTGGTTCGGACACACGCATGTGGTTCGATACTGGAGTTCGGGCGATGAGTGGGAGCCTTACGACTATGTCGATATTCCGAGTGTCGGAAACACCTATGTTGTAGGCAAGCATCTATGCTTTTTTTGCCATGACAGTCTTGCACCACAAGTTGGGACTTTTGACCTTTTCGTATACAATGAATATCTTCCCCATGATTATGTGCCAGACACGGGACACCTCACTTTAGACCTATGTTTCTGTGCTGACCCCAATGCAGACGGGGTAGCCGACATCGTTGACGTGGTCTATCTGATCAATTATGTATTAAAAAGCGGACCAGCGCCCCAGTGCCATTAGCAGGAGGAATTAGAGAGCGTAGTGGCGGAGCTTGCTCCGCTCTGTTGGTAGATGGTTGATTGGTATTTGGTGGTTAGATAAATAGAAGACCACGTAGCGTCCCGCTTCAAGCGGGACGAAAATCGTGATGCGTCAGGTCACACCCGCAGGGCGGCCAAGACCTGACAGAACAGGAAGTGGTGTCTCTTCGTTGGTGGTGGAATTGGATTTCCACCACCATCTCTGAATGAGAACTTCCCCGGAATGAATATTGATGTCAATTTCTCATCTGGCGAAAGCCAATCTTCAATATCATGAGAAGGATTACCCAATCTCAAAGATTGCTACGCCCTTCGGGCTCGCAATGACTTGTTGTAGGGTAAACCAGTGGCCTCTGCCACTGGTCAGAATATACTAAGAAAAACGGTCGGGCAAGGTGCCCGACCTACGTAATACTTTATCTGCTCATAGCCAGGGCTAATAGCGCTGGCCATTTCATGGGAATTCGAAAGAGTTAGAGCTCTTCCACAAAGGCTCTGATTCGGTCCAATCCTTTTTTGATATTCTCCACTGAGTTAGCATAGGATATCCTGAGGTAACCTTCTCCGAATCTGCCGAATGATGTGCCGGACAGAACGGCAACGCCCGCATCTGTTAGAATATGGTCTGCTAATTTCTGGGAGTTCCAGCCGGTTTTTGTAATATTAGGGAAGACGTAGAAGGCGCCTTTGGGATTTTTGCAGGATATCTTTGTAATATCATTCAAACCTTTAACGATTACTTCCCTTCTTTTCTTGAACTCCTCTACCATCTTCTTCGGTTCATCCTGGGGTCCGGTTATGGCTTCTATTACTGCTCTCTGGGAGAAGGAAGCAGTGCAGGAGTTGGAATTGGTCATTAGCCTGGCCTCATAATATGCCAGTTCTTTGTTCATCACGCCATAGCCCAGTCTCCAGCCGGTCATGGCATAGGTTTTGGAAAGCCCGTCTAAAATTATAGTCCGCTCCTGCATTCCGGGAAATTGAACGATGGTCTCGAATTTCCCTTCGTAGATGATCCGGTTGTAGATCTCATCGGTCAGGACATAGAGATCCTTTGAGATGGCGACATCTGCTATTGCTTTAAGATCATCTCGTGTTAGAATTCCACCGGTGGGATTTTGAGGCGAGTTTATGATAATAAGTTTGGTTTTATCGGTAACTAACTTCTTCAACTCATCTGTGTCTAATCGGAAGTCGTTTTCCTCCCTTAATTTTATGGGAACGGCTTTGCCTCCGAGAAACTGGATTACCGATTCGTAGATAGGAAAGCCCGGGTTGGGATAGATGACCTCATCCCCCGGGTTAATCAAAGTAAAGATGGTGAAAAATATAATGGGTTTTGCTCCGGGTGTCACCACCACCTGATCCGGGGTAACCTGGATGTTTCTTGTTTTGGATACCTCCTGGGCGATGACCTCCCTTACTTCTGGCAATCCGGCTGAGGGACCGTAATGAGTGTATCCCTGATCCAGTGCTTTTTTAGCTGCCTCCTTGATGTTTTTGGGGGTGTCAAAATCCGGCTCCCCTATTTCCAGATGAATAACATCTTTGCCTTTAGCCTCAAGCGCTTTGGCTTTAGCCAGAACTTCGAAGGCTGTTTCAGTTCCCAAATTTTTCATCCTATCTGCGAATCTCATGGGTATTACTCCTTATTTACTCTTCTTTAGATCATAAAGCTCTTTTGCTTTCTGTGCTATGTGTTCAGCAGAAACTTCAAACTCTTTGACCAGCTCCCAGGGATACCCGGACTCACCATATCTATCCTTGACCCCGATCATCCCCATAATGAAAGGCTTTTTGTAAAGCTCTTTTGCCTGGGAACAGACATTGGCTATCCAGTTTCCGAATCCCCCCACCTGATGCTCCTCCGCGGTAACGATTATTCCGGTATCCAAAGCCGCCTGGAGGATGGCTTTCTTGTCCAGGGGTTTTAAGGTATGTATGTTTACTACTCTAGTTTCTATGCCGAAGTCCTGTTTTAATATATATGCTGCTCTCATCGCCTCAGGCACCATGGGCCCGCAGGCTATTATCGACAGATCCTCGTTTTCTGATTTGTATTTTGATGACAACTTGGTCTCAAAGGCATCGGCAAAATTCTCTTTCTCGCCTCTGTATCTAATCACGTTGGCTTCCCCGAACTTAAATGGAGTATCAGGGAAAGTTACGATGGGAGTGGCTTCCCGGGCGAATCTTATATATTTGGGTCCTTTGACCTCAAAAAGCATATACTTGGTCGCCTTGTTAGTTTCAATTGAGTCGCAGGGAACATTGACAATCATATTGGGAAGCCCGCATATCTGGAAAAGGTCCTCCAATGCCTGGTGGGTGGCACCATCTGGCCCGACTGATACCCCGCCGTGAGCGCCAGCGATGAAAACGTTGAAGTTGCCATAACAAACAGTGGTCCTTAATTGATCCAGGTTTCTTCCGGCGGCAAAAACTCCGTAAGTTCCAAAAACGGGGAGTTTCCCCTCCTTGGCCAGCCCGGCAGCCACGCCGGTCCCGCTCTGCTCAGCTATTCCCATGCTCAAAAATCTTCTTTTCCTTTCTGGATGATCCTTATAAAAATCAGATATGGTAATGGAACCGGAGATATCAGCTCCCAGACAGACGATCCTCTCATCGTCTCCTTCCTCGTTTAATGCCCGTCCGAATCCTTTTCTGGTAGCATCCATCTTTACTTTCATCTTATCAGACTTGTTCCAGAAGTAATCACGGGAGAATTTTGGCTGTTTGGCTTCAAGCTTTGCGGTGGCTTCGGCCTGATAATCATCTGCTTTTGCAAAGAGTTTGTCCTGATCCAGCACATTCTTTTTGTCCTTGAATCCCAGCTGCTCCAGTGCCGATTCCATTTGCTCACATATAGGGGATTTGCCGTGCCATCCGGCAACGTTTTCCATAAAGTCAACGCCTTTTCCTTTGATGGTATGGGCAACTATCAAAGTGGGTTTGCCTTTGAAGTCTCTGGCTTTTTCTAAAGCGTCAACTATCTCTTTCATATTGTGGCCATCGATCTCCATAACATTCCATTTGAAAGCCTTGTATTTATCAACTATAGGATCGATGTCCATAACGTCTTTGACCCAGCCGTCGATCTGCAGCCTGTTTTTGTCCAGAACATTGGTCAGGTTGTCCAGCTTATAGTGTCCTGCTTCCATAATGGCTTCCCACATCTGGCCTTCCTGGTGCTCGCCATCTCCGGTTAAGGCGTAGACATGATAATCTTTGTTATCCAGCTTGGCGGCTAAGGCTATCCCTACTGCAATGCTTAAACCCTGGCCAAGTGAGCCGGTGGATGCCTCCACGCCGGGCAGTTTCAGCCAGTGGGGATGTCCCTGGTACGGGGCATACAGCTTGCGTAACTTTACTGTATCTTCCACGTCATAGTATCCAGCCATACCCAGAGATATATATAGAGCAGGAGCCTTGTGGCCAGTGGACCAGATGATTCTGTCTCTTCCGTCCCAGAAGGGTTCTTTGGGGTCGTGCACAGCCGTATGCAGGTACAGTGCTGCAGCCACGTCCATAACAGACATAGTTCCACCGGCATGACCAGATCCAGCAGCACAGAGCGAGACCATATTTATTCCCCGCATGTAATTAGCTGCCTGGATCAATTCTTCCACAGAATAGTTTTTTCTAATCTTTTTGGTTTTTGAGTCGATTATAGGCATTTTATCTCCTTAAGTATAGAGCACGATCAATTCTTATTAGAAATATGTAAATTCACAATTTAGCTTGTGAAATTTGTAACAAACTAATATAATAGATAAAACCAGTTTGTCAATTCATTTTCCGACGATTTTTTCCCACAGGGCTTTGGCTCTTCTTCTTAATTCTCTTACACTTCCTTCGTTTTTTATAATGAAATCAGAAAGTTTTCTCTTTTTCGATTCGGGGAGTTGGGCTTTGATCCTCCCCTCAGCTTCTTTTCTGGTATAACCTTTTTGCTCAATTAATCTTCTGATTCTTTTTTGTTTTGTGCAGTCCACGAAGACCAGATAATCAAGTTCCCTGTGAAGACCCCACTCCACTATCAGGGCAGCATCGATTACCACAGGTTTTTTGTAGCCTCGTTTTTTCAGAGATTTAATTTTTTCTTTCAGGTCTTTTAAGAGGAAAGGATGAACAATTGAATTTAGCTTTTTGGTCAAAGAAGGTGAGGAGAAGGCGATTTTACCCAGTTTTTTTCGGTTGAGTCTTTTTCTTGAATCCAAGATCTCTTCGCCATAAGTTTTGACCAGCTTTTTCAAGAGCTGGGGATTTTTCTCAACAACATCTTTACCGATCTCATCCCCGGACAAAATCTTAGCACCCAGCTTCTGAAATACCTTAGCCACTTCAGTTTTTCCAGAGGCGATTCCGCCTGTAATGCCAATTAGAAGCATATCGTTTTCCCTGTAAGATAAGTTCTTAAGTAATTAAGTAGGAATTTCCTTGTATGGCAAGTAAAAAGTAGGGGCGAACCTCTGCGTTTACCCGAAAGACTGGAATGTCAAGCTTCAGCTTGTCTTTGAACTCGTGCGAAATGAACAGGTCAACCTAAAGGTTGACATTCCAAAACAAAAAGCCCACCTTGATGCAAGGTGAGCTACCATATGAAAACCAATACCACAATTTTGTGCCTGGCGGGCACAGGGTTGGTGTATAGTAATTGGTGAGTAGTCGTTAGTAATAACCAGAACCTGACTTAAGTCAGGTTCTGGTATATCTTTTTATAGAGAAAGGGAGCCCGCAAGGGGCTTCCCTATGATTAGAATGTGCTCAATTGTGCCTTTTTCCAGCCGGCGCTTGTCTTTATATAAATGTAAGTATCATCCCAGGCAATATCACCCAGATTTCCGTTTGTATCGGATGTTCCAGTAGGGGTGTAAGAGGTTCTCATTCTCAACTGGTTGTATCCAGTCGAACTGTTTACATCTAGTCTTGCCGACGGACTCGTCGTCCCGATGCCGACCCTGCCATCTGATGTGATGTGTATTCTATCGGCATTATTAGTTTGAATAGTCAGACTCTGATATTCGTGATTGCTAAGGTAAGCGTTTCCTGAAGTGTTTATTCCAACAAAGAAGCCGTCTGTTGGCTGGGTTCCAGTAGTAGGATTTGTGAATTGTGCATAGCTAATGGGCGTTGCGCTCGTATCGTGGACATGCAGTTTGCTCTGAGGGTCGTCTATTCCGATGCCCACGTTGCCGCCGTCCTCGGCCAACAGAATATAACTCGAATTATCCCCTGGCTTTATATGTAAATGATTAGAACCTGGCGGGTTAACGCCTGTGCCGGTAATCTCATTACCGTCTATTCGACAACCAGAACCACCAATAGCACTCGTAAGAACCAAAAATGCTCCACCCACAACATTAAGCTTCGATGATGGGTCATTTGTCCCGATGCCCACATTGCCGGATACTGCAGAATACATATCATCACCTGAAATGACCCAGTCGCTGTCGCTTTCCATTCCCACAACAGCGTAAGCTGCGGAATCAGACCATAGCGATCGATAGGCGTAAGGTACGCTGACTAAACGTGTGCGTGGGGTGAGTTCAGTGCCGTAGTCTACTGAGATTCCAAGATACCTTATGGTATCGTTGAACACAGAATATGATAGTGAACTGATACTCCCCAGCATCACGCTGAAAAGCCCATCGCTTACCGTTACTCCAGTATGGTGTTCCCACCACAAAGAGTCGTCTCCAGACTCAGAGCCATAGATTTTGAAGCTCAGAATGTAGGTTCCGTCAAGGGGAGTACCAACGTCATCAGTCAACATCCCCTGATAGTTGATCATGTGGGGAATCCCACCCCAGCAGGGGCTGGCAGCCAAAACCAGGATGACAAAAAAAGCTAATACAAAAAACACCCGCATCACAAACCTCCTGTAGGTTTAAGGTTTAATTTTTATGATAATTAAATATGGATTTCCTCATATGGCAAGTAAAAAATGGAGCTTTCACCGCGTAGGGGAGGAGCTTGTCTCCTCCCCATTTTCTGTCAGATCACACCCACCAGGGCGGGCAAGACCTGACAAAACACAAATAAAAATGGAGTTGCCTAAAAGTTTTCAAGATTTTTTGGGCTGCCCATCTTGACAAAATTCAAACTTTGACTATTTTATGATAAGAT
>CAYURP010000046.1:0-20711 GCA_964447175.1 uncultured Ignavibacteria bacterium
GGGGGATCTGGTCTGGATTGAATCCCTTGAAATCGAGGGTGAGGTTTTGACCAAGCCAGATAAATCAGGAAAAGTCAAGGTAAGGATTGGAAATTTAACCTCCATTGTGGATCAAAGCGATCTTTCCAAAATCGAAGGCAAGCCCACTGAAAAAACCATCTCCAGCACAGGATACCAGCTTTATTCCATTCAGGACATCAAGCCGGAGATAGATTTAAGGGGTTTAAGTTCGGATGAGGCAATGGACAAGGTAGATAAATATCTGGACGATGCGTTCCTGGCGGGCTTATCCACAGTTCAGGTGATCCACGGAAAGGGCACCGGGGTCTTGAGAAAAAAGATGCAGGAATTTTTAAAAGACCATCCCAAGGTCGAATCATATAGATTAGGTGAATGGGACGAGGGGGGAAGCGGGGTTACGGTGGTTAAATTGAAAGAATAAGGCTATGGGCCACCCGGCGTTATAAAAGAAACAATTTTTGTATCTACTTTTTCAGTCGTCTTTTTTGTAATACTTCATATAAAGCTTGAAGAGTGTTCAGGGTAATAAGTTCGAAATTACTAAAATCCCATTCAATATTAATTAGAGGTCTGAATATAAGTTTATGTTCACCATCCTGAATTACCATGGCATCATCATATAACACTTTATATTTTGAAATTCTAATTTGTTGTTTAAGTGTAACTCGATATAATTCAAATAATTCAGGAGACAGAGTTCTCTTCATGAAACTCCAACTCCGTGAAGCTTGTGCCTCTTTTTCAAGTTCTTCATCGGATGGTTCTGATTCGGGTTCTTTTAGGATTGGAGATATAATTATACTCCCTTGGTGTGCTGTAAAATGCCTGTTCCTTCTTAGCTGCTCAATCCATTTCAAGAACTTTTCATCTTTATATAAATTTCCCAAGTTCTCATCAATAGAAATAACCTTAGTTACAAAATCCTCTCTTGCAATAGAAATTTGTGAAAAACGAGTGATGCCCAAATTAAGTGAATTATTTAGTATTCGTGAAAGTTGATCGATACCACCCCAAAGTAAAACATAATAGTAGCACAAATAATAAGATGTCTCGAACTGAAAACTCTGGCGTTTCCAATTATGTCTTTTTGCATAATTTCGTTGCTGCACATAAAATAGTAATTTATCTCTGGTATAACAAATATGTGACACCCTATTTAGTAATAAAGATCTAACTATTTCTATAGTGTTATCATCCAAGCCGATTTTTCTAAATTTAGCTTCATATATTTCATAAGATTTCCTACCGAATTTATCATTTAACACATGGAAATTTGCCCACGGCATATTCCAACATGGATTAGAAAATGACCAAGGAATTTCGTGCCCCCTGACAAAGATCTCTATGTTTTTCTTAGCTCCGTCACGATTTTCTACAAAAAAATTCAATCCTTTTTCTTTATTAAAAAAATCTATAACTTCCTCATTTTCAGTGACTACTAAGTCAGCGTCGCTTAATTCAGCCATTAATTTGATTTTTTCATTATAATCTGGTGTATCCTTCATTAATTTGACTTGTGTTAAGTCCAATTCTTTGCAAATGTTTAAATTTCCCGAATATAAAGTTGGAGGTATGAATAATTCTAAATGAGCTGGTGAGTCAGCAATATCGTTTAAATAGATCTTTAGCGTGCAAAGTTCTTTAATAAATGGTAGAAAATTCTCGAAATCTTTGTTTTCTCTTAGTTCAATTAAAGCTTTAAATGTATGATTTAATAAACCGGCTGATTCAACCTCTGGATATATTTTCCCGTCGATAAAAGGCATAAAGATACTTTAATAAATGTGACTCAATCCAAAATTATCACTTTCTAAGTATATATTATTATTGCCGGACTTTCAAGGAATAAAAGTTGCCAGCTTCCTGCACAACTCCGCTGTGTGAAAACGCATGAGAACATATCCTAGAAGGTGAGACTTGCGTTTGGCTCTGGCCCGATCCAACTCCTGGATGACGATCTCTTGCGTTTTAGCCTAGTCATGAAACATGATTACTCCAGCCAACTATCCCACAGCAAGGCTGTGGGCCACCCGGTGATCCACTCCCTATTCCACTTTTCTTTGCAGGGTCAAAAAATCCACTCTGACCTGATCTAAAAACTGGGAGATGTTCTGGGCTTGTTTCTCAATGTATCTTTTTTGGATTTGTTTGGCAAAGAAGGTCTTAGTGGAAGGGGCTTCCTTTTCCGAGATGCCATAATATCGACCATTGGAAATCTGAGCGATCTTCATTCCTAACCTGGTCCCGCTTTTTAGCCTTCCTTCTCTGTCCTGCCAGTGGGTCGGATTTATAACCACTATGGGGATCTTCTCCCTTTTAAAATCCTGAGAAACTTTCATTGCCTCCAAATAGGCAGGTTCCTCCAGAAGATCAATATACTTATGAGTAAGGGGCTCGGGAAAACAGTCGCTAAGAAGAATGGCAAAGGGTATGAAATTGGGCGCTCTTTTTTTCTCCTGTTTGAAGACCTGAAGGGCTTTTCTTAAACCATCTGCTAATGGGGTGTAACCTGAAGGAGAAAGAGAAGCTAAATGTCCCAGGGCTACTCTGAGATTGTTTGTAGGATGATTCATAATCTGAGCGGTTTTTTTCTGAAATGCAATTACTCCCAGGCGGTCCCGGTTTCTATAAGCATCCCGATAAATAACGGATAAAGCCTTGGAGACTGCAGGCAGGAAATGGTGGGTGGAAAAGCTGGCATCAACTATCAGGACCAGGGTAATCGAACTTCTTCCCTGCCTGATCCAGACTTTTAGATCCGAGGGATACAATTTAATTTTTGGTTTTCCTTCTGATATTCTACGATTTATCAGACTGGTGATTATGCTGGGGAGAAAGGCTATGTTCTCTCTGGGTATTGTTTTTGGTTTTCTGTAGCTGGTGGGTCGTCCTCGTGTGGATGTGGTTAGGCTGACTGCTCTTTTGCCTGCATAGCTCCTGATTTTTCGGAGGGGCGCTTTACGGGTAAGCCGGATCTTCCATTTTTCAAAATAGGAGACTAAAGCCCGGGACATTCTCTTGAGGTCTACTAAGGGGACTTTGGCTTCAAATTCCCTGAAAGAGGTTTTTTTTAGAGGTTCTTTACCCGGTGGGGTCAGGGCTTTTTTTTTACTCTGCTCTGATCAACAGGTGCAGTTATATCTTTCCCTTTGACCGCTGTACCTTTGCCATAGGCTTTTTTCTTGTGCAGATTCCCCCATTTTTCGCAGCTCTCCTCAAAGGCGTTTTGGATCTCCTCTTCGGTAGCCGGGGGTTCGAATCCACCCTGGCGGGTGCGGTGGGAAAGCGCCAAAAAGGAGCAGCTTAAAACATCCTCTGGCTTCACGTCGGTTCTGTTGTCCAGAGCGGCTTTGGCACAGGCGGTTTTGGTTATCACGATGTCTGGTCGCTGACCGTCAACTTTTAATTTGGCACAAATGGAGGCAGCAATATGGTAAATCTTTTCCTCCACTTCAATTCGGGGAATTAGATCACGAGCTGTGGCTATTTGCTTTTTAAGCTTTTCATCTTGATCTTCAAACTGCTTTTTGAAGCTTATGGGATCTTTTTCAAAAAGAAGGTTGTTTTTGATTATCTGCACTCTGGCTTCCTCTTCATTTACCGTTTTAATTAAAGTGGAAAGGGGAAAGCGATCGAGAATCTGGGGGCGAAGCTCTCCCTCCTCGGGATTCATAGTGCCCACAAATACAAAACGGGTGGGATGGGTAATGGAGAATCCCTCCCGCTCAATGGTATTCCATCCTAAAGCGGTGACGTCCAGAAGATCGTCGGTAATGTGGTCCGGAAGAAGATTAATCTCGTCAACATACATGATATTTTGATTAGCCTGAGCTAAAAGTCCGGGCTGCAGAGCTTTTTCCCCATGCTTTAAGATTTTTTCCACGTCAACGGAGCCGATCAATCTATCCTCGGTAATGCTTAAGGGAAGGTTGATCACCTCCATTTTCAATTCCTTTTTGGGAATTTTCTCACCTTTTTCAAAACGTGTTCTGCAGGAGTCGCATCTGTTGGACGGATCCTGAAAAGAGCATTTGAAAGGGCAGTCAGCCACCACCTCCACGGGCGGTAGGATGTCGGTGAGAGCATAAACTGCTGTGCTTTTCCCGGTTCCTTTAGCGCCCCTGATCAGGAAACCCCCGATTTTGGGATTTACTACATTCAGAAGAAGACCCAATTTGAGATCATCCTGCCCTATGATAGCACTGAAAGGTAATGTGAATTCTCCACGTTTTGCCACTTTTCCCTCTTGGCTAATTCCTTATGTAATCAGTTCCTTTTCATTAATCTATGTTATAATATTTTTATATTAATTTATAGCTTTTATTTTTAAAGTCAACTAAATTATATTAATGTGTTTTTGGTATCTAAAGGTGATTCTTTAACCAGGTTTAAAACTTTTGACTTTTGGTAATTTTTGTTTAGATTTCTTTTAAGATGTCCAATTTTTATTCTCAGGATTTAATTGATAAGATCAGGGAGTCCAACGACATTGTTGATTTAATCTCAGAGTTTGTTCCCCTGAAAAAGAGGGGGAAAAACTATACCGGGCTTTGTCCTTTTCATCCTGAGAAAAAGCCTTCCTTTTCGGTAAGCCCGGATAAACAGATATATTACTGTTTTGGATGCGGACAGGGGGGTAATGTTATAACATTTTTAATGAGTCACGAGAAGTTAGGATTTATTGAGGCAGTAAGAACTCTGGCTAAAAGGGCGGGTATTGCCTTGCCCAGAAAGACGATGGACCGGGGAAAACAGGAAATCTATGACAAGCTTCATTTTGCAAATCAAATAGCCCATCAGTTCTTCCAGAACTGTCTAAACCACAAAACTATGGGTAAAAGAGCCAGAGATTATCTCGAAACACGAGGACTAAACCAAGATATAATTGAATCATTCGGCATAGGATACGCTCCTGCTGGATGGGAGGGATTGCTCAGATTTGCCAAAGCCAAGGGAGTTGACTTAAGGATTTTAAACTCTGCTGGACTGGTGGCGGAATCGGAGAGAAAAGAAGGATATTATGACCGGTTCAGGGATAGATTAATTTTCCCCATATACAATCTTTCCGGCAGAATAGTGGGATTCGGAGGGAGAGTGTTAAAAGAGGAGGATGAGCCTAAATATCTGAACTCCCCGGAAACACCCATCTACCAGAAAGGGAAACTGCTTTACGGTTTAAATCTTTCCAAAGAGATAATAAGGGAAAACAACTCCGCGGTGGTGGTGGAAGGATATATGGATTTGATCAGCCTGTACCAGGCCGGTATGAAAAACGTGGTGGCTTCATCCGGCACAGCATTCACCTCAGACCAGGCAAGGCTTTTATCCCGTTATGCTGATAAGGTATTTTTGCTTTTTGATTCAGATTCTGCAGGAAGGAAAGCGGCTCTGCGAAGTGTGGATTCTCTTTTTGATTCCGGACTTGAAGTTTTGGTGATGGATTTGCCTTCAGGTGAGGATCCGGACTCCTTTGTTAAAAAGAATGGAGTAAAAAGCATTCTGGAAAAACAAAAGGAAGCCAAATCCTTCATAGATTTCAAAGTCGAATCGATAGGCGAGAAGTTTTTCAAGCTTTCACTTCCAGTACAGGAAAAAGTGATATCGGAGTTCACTCAGACTGCCCAGAATATCAGGGATCCGGTAAGGCGGGGGCTTTTTTTGACTAAGGTGGCTCAAAAACTGGAGGTGGATGAGAGGATACTTCTGAACAGCATAAAAAAAGTTAAGATACCCTCTACTATTGAAAAAATACCTGAAGACAGAACCTTAAGCGGGGAGAGACGTTTTGAGATGGAATTTCTGCGAATCTTGATGGAGGATGATAAATTATTGAAAACAGCGTCAGCCCAGCTTGCTGGAACGGATTTTGACTTTCCGGAGCACCGACAGATTTTCGAAATACTTACCAAATCATTAAAAGAGGGAAGATCAGTCTCCCCTTCAGCCTTGATAGATAGGGCAGAGGATGCAAAAGTTCAGGAGTTAATCTCCTGGATTGCAACCCTGGATTTGGGTCCGGCAGATCTGGAAATCCAGTTTAAAGACTATGTTAAAAAAATTCTTCAGACAAAGAAAAACAAAAAGATCAAAGAGATAAAAGAAGCCATTAGAAAAGCTTTAAAATCAAATCAGATTGACCAAGTAGAAAAACTAAACCACCAGCTCAAGGAATTATTGGAAAATAAATAGAATTTTTCCGACTTAGGTACATTGTGATGGGAACATAGGGGCTGGAATCCGTGCCTGCCCGATAAAAAGGAGTGCAGCAACTTGTTGCTGCAAATAATAGCAAAAACAAGTTTTTGCACTCCTTTCAAATCAGGTATCACAGGTTGTCTCAGCTTATTTTTTTGTCAAACTGAAGCTTGACACTCCAGGTTCCATACTATGGATACGGTTTGTCCTAATATGTGAGAGCACACCTTGCCTGCCCGGCCAGGGAGACAGGGTGTGCTACCACGCAAGTTTTTGGGAAGGATCAGAATCAAATATCTTAAGAAAACACCCCGTCTCCTAAAGCAGGCGGGGTTAATAAAGATCAGAAAGAAGTATTCAGTTTGTTAATTAACAATCTGGCTCACCATCGTCATCGGGATCGCAGGGATCTGGTCCAGATTTGAGGACATAATTGACCTCGTAAACTACGTCATCAATATTTACCTCGCCATCGCAGTTGGCGTCAGAATAGGATGCCGGTTCGGGGCCGTTTTTTAAAATATAAATGGTAAGATAAACCACATCCACGATATTAACGATTCCATCTCCGTTGGCGTCACCGCAGAGATAGGGAGATAAACGGAAACATCGAGAAACAAAACGGGGGGTGAAACCTGTGGGCTCAAGTCCGTAGACGAAGGTCAAATTGTTCGCAGGGGGGAACCATAAAGTATCAAGACAGATCCAGCCGGTATCTGCCACAGTGTAAACCATGGTGGCAAATAGACCATCACCAGGAGGTAAAGGATCGGACTGTATTGTCACTGCTCCGTATAATACCCGGGGCGGATTTAAAAGCAGGTTGCAGACTCTGCTACCGAAATTTTCCACCCGGCTACCCACAAAGCACAAAGGATTCGGTGCCCCGTTGTTTTTGACGGAGTCCAGATAAGCGTTGCTGGGAGGGCTGTAACTTTGGTCCACCAGGGGAACTGCGATTCCTTTCAGAGAGTCGTCGTTCCAGATGTTGATATATATGGTTACGTCGCCGCCTCCCCGGGGGAAAAACAAAGTATCACCGTCAGCTGAGCAGGGAGAACCAGCAACGAAATAGAGAGTGTCCGGATTACCCGGATCATCACCCAGCTGGAACGTTCCCAGAAACTGAGCTGAGGCTGAATTAGACATGCAAAAAATCAAAATCAGCGCCCAAAAAAATATGTATCTTTTCACATATTCCTCCTGATAGGATATTTTCCTATAATTCTTCTCCTCTGCTGAGAAAAGGGGAGTTTGCAGATATTTAACCTTAAATCAAGTTTTAAAGAGCATTAAGTCAAATGATGTCGCATATTATTATAAATTTAAATACACCAATTGTCAAGGGAAAAGATGTTTAGCCCGTGTGCCGGTTGAGCAGTGTATTGAAATACTGTTTTTAATTTTTACCACAATACAAAACCCCGCCTTGTCTTAAGACGGGGTTAGTTTGGAAGTCGTTTTTTGCTTTTTGTTCATTGACAGTCTGGTTGACCATCATCGTCGGGATCACAAGGAGGGGGTCCATTTTTGAGTACGTAATTGACCAGGTAAGTCGCATCAGCTATGCTTATACTCTCATCACAGTTCGCATTTGAGGGGAATACAGGTGAAGGTCCTTGATGGAACAGGTAATTGACCAGGTAAACCACATCAACAATGTTCACAATCTTATCCCCATTGGCATCGCCACAGAGATAAGGTGCCGTGTGAAAGCATCTGGAAATGAACTGGGGGGTGAAACCTATGGTTTGAACTCCGGTTACGAACTTCAAGGAGTTTTGCGGAGGGAATAATGTCGTATCCAGGCAAATGGTGCCGGTATCTTCAACGGTGAAAACCATTTTGGCAAACAAACCATTTCCCGGAGGCATGGGATCTGCCTGTAAAATGACTGCTCCATACAATACTCGTGGCGGATTTAGAGTTAAATTTATGATTTTAACCTCAAAATCCTCCACCCTGCTTCCTACAAAGCATAACGGATCTTCCCCACCATTGTTTTTAACAGAATCCAGAATGGCATAGCTGGGAGGACCATAGGCTAAATCAGTCAGAGGAACAGAGATTCCCCTTAGGCTATCATCATTCCAGATGTTAATGTGGATGGTAACATCTCCGCCCCCTTCAGGAAAGAAAACTGTATCACCTTCAGGTGAGGAAGGATAACCTGCGGTGAAATAGAGGGTATCTGCTTCGCCCGGATCAAGAGGATCTTGCTGGGCGAAAACAGAATTTGCAAATAAAGCAGAAAAGATCAAAACCAGAAATAAAATGGACAGATAACTTTTCATTTTCTCCTCCGCATTGATTAATGTTTATATAACAGACCTATCAGTTGAGAAAAAAGGCGATTCTTTAAAATCTCCAGCATATTCTTTTGGAAAGAACAAGGGATTAGAATTCTTTTTATTATTATAATGATTTTTGCTGATTTGTCAAGTCAAAAGGTTATTTACTTTATGGGTATCGGTGTGAAGCAGAGGATAAAGATAGCTAAGGAGATAAAGCCCACGACTTTTCTCTTTCTGTCCAGAGGGATGGTATCATTTAAGGTGGAAGGGTGAGCTAAATTTATCACAAAGGCTAAAATTGCCCAAATAAACCATCCCATCCAGAGGAAACCTAAAGGAATCAAAGCCAAAACAGTGAATCTAGCTACTTTTTTCTGATGTTTGCCCAAAAGAGCATAGGCGATATGTCCTCCATCTAACTGTCCGATAGGTAGGAGATTGAGCATAGTCACGATAAGTCCAGCCCAGCCAGCAAAAGCCATGGGGGATAGGAGAACATCATGCCCGGGCGGAACATTCAAGATGAGATTTGATAATAAAAGGAATATCAAAGAATTTCCCAGGGTGAGTCCTTCCTCTGGTATCTGGGCTGTGATCTGGGAATGAGACAACCCCAGAATTAATACTATTACCGCAACTATAAATCCGGGTATGGGTCCAGCTGCACCTACGTCCAAAAGGTCGCGTTTGGAACGAAAAGGGGACTTAGATTTAATTACTGCTCCGAACGTTCCCAGAATGGTGGGTCCCGGGATAAAATAGGGCAGAGACGTCTTTATTCTCCTCTTTTTTGACATCAGGTAGTGCCCAAACTCGTGAAATAAAAGGATCAAAAGAAGGGGTACAGCAAAGGATGCACCGTGAATTATTAGCAGGGGGTTGGCAAAAATGTTCTGTCCCTTTAAAAATAAAGCTCCGGCTGCAAACGTGGTTAAAACTGTGAGGGCAAATAAAATGATATTGGTTTTAGGTATTGAAGGCTTTTTCAAACCGAGTGGGGTCAATTCCAAAAGTATCTGGCCATCATTATGTTCGAATCTCACAGAGTAACCTAAGGACGTAAGTCTCTGGCTGGTTGCCTTCTGCCAGCTCTGTCCCTCAAAAGTAGGAGTTCCCAGGATAATTATATCCCGGCCATCGTGATAGATGGATTTTATCAAAAAAAGCCCCCATAACGCATCCCGGCACTCCTCCATATCTTTTTGCATTTCCATTTTAGGACGTTTCATCTCTCTGTCCCAGCACTTATTAATAGCAATAAAAACGTAAATATTGGTTTAATTCTCTGCTTCTAACATATTCTCTATACGGGCGAGTAGCTTTTCTTTTGGGATGATTTCATCTAAGGATAAAATGTAAATCTCAAAATATGGGTCTGGTTTCTCACTTTTCTTTGCCACGTAAACTATTTTTTTCCCATCTGGTGAAAAACAGGGGTGTTTTTTATCCATCTCGTCGAAGGTCAGCCTTATCTGGTTTTTCCCATTCTTATCCATGAGATGAAGCTCCTCAGCACCTGTTTTTTTGGAGACAAAAACTATTTGCTGGCCATCGGGTGAAAATGAAGGGTAATAATCCTCATCCTCTATCCTGGATAAATCCCTTAAGTTTTTTCCATCCGTATCCAGAAGATAAATCTTTCTTTTTTGGAATCCAGCTTGAAACAGAATCTCTTTGCCATCAGGGGAGAAGGAAGGGTAGTATTGATTGACTGGCTTTTCCCTTTTTATGATTATTCCTTCGGGCTGATCCAGGTTGATTGTTTTTCTCGTTTTCAAATCCATAATCTTAATGGAAAAACCTGACACGTAAACTATTCTCTTATCATCGGGTGAGAAGCTGGCCTGCCCATCATACCAATTATTCTGAGTCAGGCGGATCTCTTCATCATTGTCCAGCCTTTTTATATAAAGGTCACGATCGTAATTAAAAACAAGGTTTTGAGTCTCAGGATTTGGATTTTCCTTTTCATAGATTATTTGCTTACCATCCGATGAGATACCCGGGAACTGAACCGAGGAATCATCATGAGTCAGACAGATTCTTTCTTTTTTCGAAACGTCAATCTGGTATATCTGGCTTTTTCTCTTTATGTTTTTACCCCATCCGAAATCCTCAGAAAGATAGGAGGTATCTGAGAAAAAGATTATTTTTTTGCCATCCCGGGAAAAACGAGGAGCATAATCGGGGAAGATGTCCTGGGTTAACCTTTTCAGCTTATATTTGCCACCGGTTAACTCGGCTATTTTTTCCAGTTTTTTTCGATCTGAGGAGTTCCTCAAGACGTATAAGAAATTCTTCAGGCTTTGGGTGTTATCTTTCTTTTGCCAGTTTTCTATTCCTTTTTCGAATTTGATATCAGTCATAAGCTCTAAAGCCTGGGGATAATCTGATTCCAATCCGAGCGCTTTCAGGCAGTATTCCTCAGCCAGAGTAAAACTATGGTCCAGATAATACATCTTAGATAGAAGGTAATAGGTTTCAGGCTGATCTGGATCTTTTTTTAGAGCAAAACCAAGAGCCTTTAATGCCGAGTCGGGTTTATCTTTTTCAATATAGGTTTTGGCTTTTTCGATTAACTCCCCCTGATTCAAACTGGTCATGATCTCTGGTTTTGAGGAGAAAAATTGCAGATTTATCAGAAAAAAAATTACAGTAACAAGTGATAAAACCAAAAGAAAAGTGGTGTATATTTTTACCTGATTCATCCTAACAATATACGCAAGACATAGTTAAATGGAAGCTTAAACTGGTTTGCCGGACGCTTGGTAAAATTTTCATTAAATTTAACTTGACTTTTTTGTTTCTCATTTTTATAGGTTAAGAAAGTTTAATAGCAAGAGGTTTAACTTGAAATATCCATAAACGGGGAAAATCCTGGGATTATTATGAGAAAAGGGCTCTTGCTGGTATTCGCATTTTTGTCATTAATTATATCACTTCTGACAATTTCAGCTATTGAAACAAAAGCCTCTGATTCACTTCTTTCGCCTTCCTATCTGATAGCTGTTTCCGAACAGGATGGATGCGTTCCTTTGCACTGGTTTAACCAGGATTCCCAACCTTTTGAGTTGACCTATGATGATGGAACAAAAGACCATCAATTCTATATTAGCAGTCAATGGTTCAGGAATAAAGCGACAGTTAAAATGAGCTCAACCTCTGTGCCATTTGCTCTGATTAAATCCAGGATTTTTATAAGTTATCAAGGTCCTGAAAGCGATACTCTCTATAATCCCAAAACGTCCTTTCTTATCAGTGTTAATCGAGATAATGAAGGCTATCCCGAAGAGATAATATGGGGTCCTGTTTCAACTAATGCTACTGGCTCTGATGACAGCACAGAGCCTGGAGAATGGGTGGAAATCGATCATAATATTCTAATACAGGAGGATCCTGATTTCTGGATAGTATTCCACTGGAACCATGACTCACCTGATGCTCCCCTGATTGGTGAAGACAGTTCTCCTAATTCTGGCAGATCATTTTACTATTATCTTAACGATTTTGGGTATTTCGAATGGAAAAAGTGGCCAGATTACAACCTGATGATAAGGTCAGTAATCATAAATCATCCTTCCGAAGAAACATTAAATTCAGGGAGTGGTTTTAAAATTTACAGATCATATGAACGGGATTTTTCTTTATCAATGGAGAGTTTAAAAGACTCGGTGGGAAAAGATCAGTTCAACTACATTGATAACGACGTTCAAAATGGGCAAATTTATTTTTACAAGATCACTTCAATTTACGAAGAAGAAGAAAGCGAACCCTCCAATGAAGTAGAGGTTACACCTAAAAGAGAAGCCAGCCTCATTGTTGAAGAAGATGCAATAGAAGTCTCACTTGACACTAATCAGAACCGAGTGGAGCATCTGAACCTATCTAATATTGGCGGAATTGATCTGGATTTTGAAATAGAAATTAGCCTTTCAATGGAGGACTCAATCAGAGGGACTGATCATTTTGGCTACATCTGGACTGATAGCAAAAAAAAGCCTGAATTGGAATTTGAATGGATAGATCTCACCAGTTCCGGAATACTTTTAAATCAAAGCAAGCCACCAGATTTGATATATGGTCCTATTCCCCTGGAATTCTCTTTTCCCTTTTATAGTAATAATTATGACAGCCTGTGGATTATGCTTAATGGATGCCTGAAGTTCAGTCCGGTAAGGCTTTTGAAGTGGACAAATGACATCCTGCCCAATACTCAAACCCCTCTCAGTTTGATTGCACCTTTCTGGTCAAATTTGTGGTTTGATGACAGCACAAAAATATACTATTATTCTTCACCGGACTCCTTTATTGTTTCTTATATCCAGATGAAACACTTTATCTTGGGCAAGCACTTAACATTCCAGACAATTTTTACCAGAAAGGGTGAGATAGATTTTCAATACCTGAAAGTCGAGAATCCTCAGACTTCTGTGACAATTGGTATGCAGAATGAGGATGGTTCCTGCGGGCTTTTGATTTCATATAACCAGGAGTTTACAGAGGATTCTTTGAGAGTGAGAATTGTGCCCGGATGGATTCAGGTAAAGCCACGAAAAGACGAGATCCCGCCCGGGGATGATCTGCCTTTAACTTTTTTCTTCAATTCGGATTTTCTTGACACAGGCACATATTCCGGAAGTTTGAATATAAACAGCCAAGATAAAAATCATCAACTGGAACCTCTGGGTATATCTTTGACTTTTAACGTAGGCGCTTTTCAGGATACAGTGTCAGATACAACAGGGACTGACACGTCCTCTGCAGTTCGTGAGATAGAGGATGAAAGGTCAATTTTTTTCTCGCTACAACAGAATTACCCCAATCCCTTTAATACCACAACCCTTATACCCTTCACAGTTAACGGTAAACAGAAAACTGAAAACGGTCCTATCCCCATCACCCTGAAGATATATAATATCCGGGGAGCATTAGTGAGAACTCTGGTGGATGACAAAAGGACAAGTGGCGAGTATGAGGTGATCTGGGATGGGAAAAATGAGAAGGGTGAGGCTGTTGCCTCTGGTATATATTTCTATAAATTAAAAGCCGGGGATTTCTCCGAAACAAAGAAGATGATCCTCTTAAGGTGATAGAGTATTCCTTTTGAAATTGTGTAAAGGATTGTATTTGCTCGATTGATTGAGCATATTTGTAGTTTGCCGATTTATGCGAAGCACCTTGACGGTCGGCTTAAAAGAAGCCCAATAAATTGGGCAACTACAATCCACAAAACCTGCCTTATATATTGGGCAACTCCAGTTTCAACATAAATTACAAAACTATGCATAATAGTATATTTTAACTAATTTATTGAAAAAGGGGATAAAAAAGAGACTTTCAGATTTGGACAAAAACTTCATAAATAAAATCAATTCCTTCCATTATCTCTTTATAAGCTAAACGTTTCCCGCCTTGTGTCGATAATTTTAATGTAAAGAAAAATTCACCTATTTTGCCTCTATGTCACTTTTTGTAAACTATCTTAACCATCTCGAGGATGCCCCTCAAAAATGTCTATCCTCGAAAAAAAGGAGGGGGTAAAATGCAGTTAATATCGGAGATACTTATCTTAGGCTTTTTTGCATTTTTTCTTTTGTCGATTCTAAGATTTAAACCGGGCTACTTTAAATACTATCCTGCAAGCTTTCAGAAGATCAGCTTAGGGCTTTTTATTCTCATCTTAGTTTTAGCTTTTAAAATGATAAATAACTTTTGGGATTTTACGCCTGAATCCTATCTGAAAGCTTCGATGTGGGTAGGTATAATTCTGGGTGGTGTGTATATGATCTGGGGTTTTTTGCACCTTTTCTTTATGGGTTCAAAGTCTCAAGCTGACTTCTTACATCGGATGAGGCAGGTGGTATGTTTCAAAGCTATTGCCTCTATTCCAATCCCCTCCAAAAGCTATGAGCAGATTTTGAAAGAATCCCTGAATAAGTTGATGGATATTATGAAATTCAAGATGGGGATAGTGTTTAAACCTTCGTTTAACTCTCACGACATGGTTCTGGTGGGTTATTGGGGAGTTCCCTCGGAAAGGGTTAATGCGATTCTTTCACTGCCCAAAGATAACGGTTTCTACAAAGAGGCGATTATGAGCCATGAGGTGGTGGCTTACGATGAGGTCAACGCATTGCCCGAATATAACCATTTGTTTACCGAAGAAGATGAAATACACTCCTTTGCTGCAGTTCCGTTGAAATTTGGTGGTAAAAATCTGGGTGTGATTGGACTCTATGATACCAATCCTAAAAGATTTGTTTACCAGGAGACTTTGTTTCTTACCTCTTTAGGAAAACTTTTGGGCGTTATGGCTGAGCAAACCCTGAAAGCAGATAGAAACAAGTGGAGAAGGGAATATATCTGTGTTGCTGATAAAATCTCCAGGATATTTCAGTTAGATAGTCCTATGGAAAAATCCATCTCCAGGATGGCTAAGCTTTTGCGTAAAGTAATTCAATTCGATTATCTTTCCTTAGCCATCACTGATACATCATTGGAGAATATGCAACGCATTTCAGTCGGGTCCGGAGGTAATCTTCTGTTAAGCAAGGAGCATTCCCTGCCCACAAGGGGGACCGCTGTTCTGGAGGCGATAAAAACAAGCAGGCCGTTAATTCACAGGGAAATCGAGGATGGGAAATATATGGAGGAGAATCTGCTTAAGGCTATGGGGATTAAGTCAAGATTGATTCTGCCCTTATCCAGATACGGTGCCCTTACTTTTGGAAGCTTGAAAACAGGAAATTATCAACACAAGGATGCCAAATGGATGAATTTGATAGGATCTGTTCTCACCAATGTCCTGATAGACCGTGAAATGAGGGAGATGATAAGTAAGAAAGATAATCTGCTTATGAAGCTGAAAGAGATAACTGATGAGACCCTGGTGGAAAAAGGGAACGAAAAAATATTTTCGGATATCGCCAGGAACATAACCGAACAACTGCCCACTTCGTTTTGCAGAATATCACTATTAGGTAAAGACAGGAATAATCTGAATACGATTGCCCTGGAGAAAATCAGGGATCAGGGAATAAAGCTCAAAGATGAAAATACTCACCCCCTTTCACTTTTGCCCTGGCACAGAATGGTCTTAGAAACAGGAAGAACTATGCTGGTCAATCAGGAAGACCCGGAAAGCCTGATGCCGGATGAGGAATGCGAGGAGATTATGTCCAAGGATTTAAGGTCCGGAATACTGGTACCAATAATTAAAGATCAGGATCAGGTTGGCGTTCTCTCGGTGGGGGAGATGAGATCCTGGAACAGACGCCCCTTCGGGCAGGAGGAGGTGGCTTTTGTTAAAAGTTTAGCCAATCAGATTCCCTTGATTTTAGAGAAGAATTATAGAAATTCATCTTCAGCTTCAAATATCGGATCAGAACAGGGAAAAAGACTCAATCAGTTGGGCTTTGATATAAATTCCTCTTTGTCCACCATATTCGGATCGGTGGAGCTTCTTAAAAGCAAAAAGAAGAATCTGGATGGGGAAACCTCGAAATATCTGGATGTAATCGAAAAGGGCGGACAAAGAATTCAAAAAAGCTTTAAAGGTTATCTAAAACCTCAGCAATCAGAGGTTTCAAAAGTCAAAAAGGATTTAGTAAAACAGAAAGTTACCGCATAGATACGCACATAGTTATTGTTAAGGAATTGTAGAACCTTCTTTCTCTCCGTTCTGGCATATCTTTGGATTGCCATAACAATAAAGACAGCCATGATAGCAGGAGAACCACTCTCCTATGTCTGTAGATCTGGTGCAGTGGCAGGCAGGTCTCTGCGAGGGGTCTTTGGCTAAGGAACAGGGCTCCTTTTGGGGATGAAGCTGGGTTAATATCCTGCCATCAATGCATCCGGTTGTGGTCAGATCCGGGAAAACACAGGTGGAAAGCTCTATATCGAAATTTTTTGCCAGAGGCATCATCTTGTTTTGAATAAAGCTTTTGATCTCAGAGATGGGATGATCCAATATCTGAAAATCGTATTTTTTTAATCTTTTAATCACCTTGGGGTAAAGAGTAACATAGGAGGTGATGACCCTCTTTATCCCAACAGAAGAAATGGCTCTTAAGATATCGATAAAAAGACCAATATCTATGTTGGTCAGATGGGTTTTTTCCTGATAGTAGAGGTCAATTAAGGGATCATATCTTACTGCAATTCTTTGGGGCGATCCCACAAACTCTGCAACTTGATGAAGCTGAGGCAAAATCTTCTCACAAGGGGGTGCATTGGATTCCAGAGGAGTTCCACCCAAGCCTGTCACAGTTAAAAGAACATATAGCTGATCTATTTTATTAAGTGAATTCTGTAAGTTTTTATGTTCAAAGAGGTTTCTGGTGTCTTTTGTCCAGATAACCAAGGTATGGATGTTCTCCTCACCAATTTCTTCAAGCTTCTGCAGCATAAAGTCGGGATAGAAGGTCAAAAGGTCGACCCTGCGGCTGGTTGAGATTATTTTTTTGAATTTCATATCCATTTAAATTATTTGTTTAGTTAAAAGTATTCTTGTTCAGATAGAAAGGCAAGAGGTTTTAATGATTTGAAGATGTAGTTACTCAATTCATCGAGTTTGTAGTTTGCCGATTTATCGGCGAAATACGCCCCATAAATGGGGCAACTACAAGCCCGCCACCCATCGAGAACGCTTCCCAACGGATGGAACGAATGAAGGGAGTGCAAAAACTTGTTTTTGCAAACAATGGCAACAATAAATTACCCACTGTTTACGTCGGGCGTAAAGCCCGACGCTACATTTTGCTTTCATGTTCTGTCAGGTCTTGCCCATTTGGATGTGACCTGACAGTTTTTAAAGCCCAATAAATTGGGCAACTACGAGACATCGAATATATTTGTAGTTTGCCGATTTATCGGCTCAAAAGGTGCCCCATAAATGTGGCAACTACAAGGCCACCACCCGGTAGCCCCACCTTGTCCTCAAGGTGGGGTTATGATGTAGCGGAAAGCTTCAGCTTTCCATTTTTTCTTTCCCCTAATCCCTTCCACCGATGGAGGTCTAAAGACCTCCGCTACATTTTCCCGTCCTTTTTTCCGCAACACAGGTTGCCTGCCTGGCTAAGGGAACAACCTGTGATATCTGCAGTTGGTTGGGCAATTGGATTTGCCCAACCTGAAAAATATGGTGGCGGAAATCCCCGAAACGGGTCTTGACGACAATTCCGCCACCAAAGAAGTAATGGAAATCCGGACGTTTTAATAGAATTTTGACTTGACAAAAATCCTTTTTTGGGTTTTAATTGTTATCTAATTTTGTGATATTTAATTCTGAGATATTTAGATAAATCTGGATCCTCTTAAATGATATATTTCTGGTTCATCTTAGCTTATCTTCTCTTTCTGATCTTTGTAGGTGCCTACCGCAGCAGAATGGTGAAGACCCAGGATGATTTTATGGTGGCGGGGAGAAGGCTCTCGGCTAAAGTCCTGGTAGGAACCCTTCTGGCTACCTGGATCGGATCGGGTAGCATTATCGCCGGTGCAGGATTGGCTTATAAAAAGGGATTTCCGGCTCTGTGGTTTGATGCCGGAGTGTGGGTGGCAATCGTGATACTCTACCTTGTGGCGGGCAGAGTCAGGAGATTTGCCCAGTATACTGTTCCGGACATTCTGGAGGCCAGATATAATCAATATGCCAGGATCTTAGGAGCTATTACCACTATTGTTGCCTACACTGCCATTGCTAGCTATCAGTTCAGAGCCGGAGGGATGGTTCTGAATATTGTCACGGGCATTCCCGTGGATCAAGGAATAATCATCACAGCATTGTTTGTGATAGGGTATACTGTTTTGGCCGGGATGATCTCGGTGGCTTATACTGACGTGGTTAACGGGATTGTAATGGTTATAGGAATAGTTTTTGCCATACCATTTCTCATTAACCATGCCGGTGGATGGAGTTCCATCATTAATATTTTGCCCAAAGAGCACTTCCAAGTATTGGGGGATATGTCCCTTTTCGAAGCATTGGGATACTCTCTGCCCACCATGCTTTTGCTTTTAGGTGAATCGAATATGTATCAGAGATTTTTCTCAGCCAAAGATGAAAAAACAGCTAAACGATCGGTAATAGGATGGATCTTCGGGACCATAATTATGGAAACTGCTATTGTAGTTTTGGCTATTGTGGGAAGTGCAATATTTTTAGGCATAGAGCCGGAGATGGTCATTCTGCACTCTGCCCGGTATGGCTTGCCCCAGATTATAGGATGTGTTATGTTAGCAGCAATTGTAGCTATAATTGTCTCCACTGCCGATTCCTTTCTTTTGGTTCCTTCCACTAATATCATCAGAGATATTTATCAGAGATTTATAAATCCTGAGGCTTCTCAGAAAAAGATTATTCTTTACTCCCGGATAGTGGTTGTATTACTTGGAATAATAGCTTTTGTCCAGGTGAGATTTTTTACCACGGTATTAGAAATGGCAATTTATGCCTATACAGTGTATGGGGTGGGTATTACTCCTGCGGTTATGGCTGCCTTTTTCTGGAAAAGAGCAACCGCTGCAGGTGGAGTTACCTCCATCGGTGCCGGGATGATTACTACCATCCTGTGGAAAGCATTGGGTAATCCCTGGGGAGTTCCCACAGTCTATCCCCCTTTGATTTTATCCCTTCTTTGCCTGATTTTGGTTAGCCTTTTAACCCCAGCACCTGAAAAAGCGAAATGGAAACAATTTTTTTAATTTTAACTTTCAAAAGGAGTTTTAAGATGTACAGTTTCCGAAACATTCCTAAAAATAAAAAGCTTATATGTGTGTTTCTTTTTTCTTTTTTCATAAGTTTTTTAATCCTTTTCAATTGTGTTGGAAAACAGAGCTCGGAGGATAGGAAATTCGGTGAGCTGGTGGACAGATTTATGGATTGGTATTTTATGACCTCACCGGTATCTGCCACCAATAACGGCGCTCATCAATATGATGGGGAACTGGATGATTTCAGTTCCGAGGCTATCATGGCAAAAGGCGAGAGTTTACGCTTTTTTCTCCAGGAGTTTGATGCTATCGATACAACTCAGCTCAGTTTCGATAATAAAATGGATTTTAAAATACTTGGCGACGAAATCGAGGGGCGGCTCTTCCAGCTTGAGGTTCTAAAGCCCTGGGAAAAATCCCCTTTGATGTACAACTATATTGTTGGTGGAAGCATTTATTCTCTGATATCCCGTGATTTTGCTCCCTTAGAACAAAGGCTGGGAAATGCCCTGTCCCGTTTAAGGAAAATCCCCGGGCTTTTAAATCAGGCTAAAGCCAATCTAAAAAACCCACCCGAAATATTCACCCAGACCGTTATCAGGCAGAACAAAGGGACAATAAATCTCATTAAAAATGATCTAATTGCCGCAGCAGAAAATGTTCCATCTTTAAAGGATAGTATAATTGCTGAGAGCAAAAACGTTGTCACGGCTTTAGAGTATTATCAGAATTTTCTGGAGAACGATCTTTTGCCACGCTCCAAAGGAGATTTCAGGTTAGGGGAAAAACTCTACAAAAAGAAATTAAGGTTCACCCTGAATACGGATTTGGAATCAGAGGAGATAATCAAGAGGGCGGAGGAGGAATTTAAAAAGGTAAAAAAAGAAATGTATGATACTGCTTTGCCTTTACATCAGGAATTTTTCCCGGGACGTGAATACATAGAAAAAGGAGAAAAACTGGAGAATATTATAATAAGGGAGGTTCTGGACGAGATAGCCAAAGATCAACCGAAACCAGAAAATTTGGTAACGGTTTGCAGGGGGATTCTGGATAGTTTAACTCAATTTGTAAAGGATAGAGATCTGGTAGATTTGTCCGGGATAAATCCGGTAAAGGTAGACTGGGAGCCGGAGTTTTCCAGAGGGGTGGCTATAGCTGGATTGGATGCGCCAGGTCCTCTGGATAAGGGTATGGAATCATATTACAGAGTTTCACCGATTCCCGAGGACTGGACCCAGGAGGAAGTGGAATCCTATTTAAGGGAATATAATAACTGGATGCTTATTGACCTGTCTGTACACGAGGCTATGCCTGGACATTATGTGCAGCTTCATTATGCTAACCAGTGTCCCTCCCTGGTAAGAGCAATATTTGGAAGTGGTTCCTTCTTAGAGGGGTGGGCTATTTTTTCCGAGTGGATGGTGGTAGATCAGGGATTTAAAAACTCAAATCCCAGATTGAAGATGATGAGATTGAAAATGT
>CAYURP010000047.1:0-20624 GCA_964447175.1 uncultured Ignavibacteria bacterium
CCTTCTTTTTTTTCATCTGCCCCTCCCCAGAAGGTGTTTTTAATCGGGGTGACTGGATTTGAACCAGCGACACCTTGGTCCCGAACCAAGTGCTCTGCCAAGCTGAGCTACACCCCGATAACTCTATAATACATTAATATTTTTTCAAACCATAATCAACAAAAAAATGAATTAAATGATTTTCCATTGTTTGATTTCATCGAATATTTTATATTCAGTAAAGTCTAAGTGGATAGGAGTTATGGAAACTTTTCCTCTTTTCACAGCAGAAAAGTCTGTGCCGGGCGTTTGAAACCAGCTGGTATTCTCCTTTCCTATCCACCAGAAACTTCTACCACGGGAATTTACCTTTTTCAATTCCACCTTTCTTTTTCTTTTTTTGCCCATTCTGGTTATCTCATATTCATCCATTTTCCCTTTTTTTGCCGGTATATTTACGTTTAAAAGAACATCTTTTGGTAATCCGTTTTTATGAACAAAGGCAACTAATCTTTTAACAAATTCAGCTCCTCTGATAAAACATGCAGAATTTGTGTTAAATGCTGAAACTGCAATTGAGGGAATTCCCATTAATAACCCTTCCATAGCACCGGCTACGGTGCCGGAATAGGTTACATCATCTCCTAAATTGGGTCCATGATTTATGCCGGAGACTAAAACATCCGGCTTCTTCTTCAGTATTCCGTGGACTCCAAGCATCACTGCATCGGTAGGCGTTCCATTGATACTGTAGGTTCTGTCCGAGATTTTTTTGACCTCCAGAGGTCGATGCAGGGACAAAGAATGAGAGATGGCGCTCTGTTCACCCTCCGGTGCTACCACCCAAACCTCAGCTATCCTGGAAAGCTCCTTTTTTAAGGTTAAAAGTCCCTCAGCTTTAATCCCATCGTCATTAGTTAATAGAATTAACAAAAATATCTCCCTGAAGAAATCGGTTACTTTTTTTCAGATTATTTTTTATTCACTTAGACAGCTCTTTTCCCGTCACCACCACAAACTTCTCCATAATAGGAAAATAAACCTAAATGTATCTGTAAAAGGGGATATAAAACTCCTCCCGCCAGTGTAAATGGTGCTTATGTAAACTGAGTCTATTTTAAATCCTTTTCTCCCGGCCTTGAGCAGGATTTCAGATTCCAGATCATATTTTTTCGATTTCAATTTTAGAGAATTAAAGACTTTAACCTTGGTCAATCTATATCCCGATTGGGTATCTTTCATAACTTTGCCAGTGAAGATGGAGACAAGTATTGATGTTAATTTATTGGTTAACAGATTAAGAAAAGGCATAATTTTCAGGTTCATCTTTCTTGTGCCCAGGATTATATCGGAGTTTTTGTTTCGAACCCCATCAATGAAACTCTGTATAAATACCGGATCATGTTGAAGATCCGAATCCAGGGTGATTAAATAATCATACCCCTTTTCTATTGCATAGTCAAATCCAGTTTTTAAAGCCACACCTTTGCCTTTATTCTTGTGATGTCTCAAAACCACAGCTTTAGTTTTCTTTACCTCGTTGTAAGTTTGATCCTGTGACCCATCATCTACTACTATTATGTCATTTTGGGGCAGGTAATCGGAGATTCTTTTGACCAATTCCAATATGGTATCTGAGGCATTGTAGGCGGGTATAAGGACAGCAATCTTTGGGAGCATAATAAAATTGAAATGGTCGGGGCGAGCCGATTTGAACGGCCGACCCCTCGCACCCCAAGCGAGTGCGCTAACCAGACTGCGCCACGCCCCGACTCATTCAAGAAATAGACTTTAAAATTTCGTTTAACTCCTTTTTTATATCCGAAAGAAGGCTTTTTAAACGAATATTCTCTTTTTGCTTTGATCCTCCACTCTTTTTTTGTTTGAAATCCTTGAGCTGGGATCTGGCTCCTTCGATGGTATACCCATCATCATAAAGCAGATGCTTGATCTGGTTTACGGTGTCGATATCCTTGAGCTGGTAGGAGCGGTTGCCTGCCCGGTTCTTTTTAGGTTTCAGAATCGGGAATTCCTTTTCCCAGAACCTCAAAACGTAGGGTTTGATCCCGGTTATGTCACTAACCTCGGATATAGAATAGTAAATTTTACCAGACTTATTCGGACTCAATTTTTCACCTAAAGTTTTCCTTTAAAATATAATCTTTTTTTTATCTGTCAACTCCAAATTTCAGATTTTGGGTTTCTGGACATAAGATCTAAAAGAGCCTGTTTGGGATCTTTATCTTCAAAAAGAATTCTATATACCTGTTCGGTTATAGGCATCTCCACCTTGAATTTACGGGCAAGCTGGTGAGCTGACCTGGTAGTATTAACCCCCTCGGCAACCATAACCATCTGCTCCAGCACCTGTTTTAAACTTTTGCCCTGGCCTATTTGTTCCCCTACCCACCTGTTCCTGGAGTATCGGCTCATACAGGTGGTAATCAAATCGCCCATTCCGGAAAGCCCGGCAAAGGTTCGGGCTTTAGCTCCCATCTTCTCCCCTAATCTTATCATCTCAGCCAATCCTCGAGTCAAAAGGGCTCCTTTGGTGTTATCCCCTAATTTTAATCCATCACAGATTCCTGAGGCAATGGCTATAACATTTTTCAACGATCCTCCTAATTCCACTCCCACCAGATCGCTGTTAGTATACACTCTAAAATATTGATTAGTAAAAAATAATTGGATTTTCTTGGCTATCCTTTCATCACATCCCGCCACCACCACCGATGTGGGGATACTCCTTGCTACCTCCTCTGCATGGCAGGGACCGGACAAAGTGGCTATCTTATTGTGAGAGCTTTGAGGTAATTCCTGAATTAAAACTTCAGACATCCGACATAATTTGTTGTTTTCAATTCCCTTAGCCAGATTGACAATTATCGGATCCTCAAGCCTAAGCCCGGATAGTTTTTTTGCAACTTCCCTTACCGTATGAGATGGCAAAGCTAAAAGCAGAACCTGTTTCCCTTTCACTGCTTCATTTAAATCATCAGTAATCTCCACTGGATCCGGAACCTTTATGCCCGGGAGCTTCTGGGGATGTTCCCTTTTATCCAACAGCCCGACCATATCCTTATGGCTAAACTCCCATAAACTTATCTGGTGTTTATTTGAATGAAGTAAAACCGTAAGAGCAATCCCCCAACTACCAGCACCTAAAATACAGACTTTTGCCATAGTTCTTCAAATTCTATAAAGAATGTAATTATGATAATTCAAAATGTATTTCAATTTTACTTTTGCCCTAATTTACTCTCCGTCCCTTTTAACAACCTTTTTATATTTGACCTGTGGGTGTAAAAAACCAGAATTGTTAAGAATAAACAAGTGATAACTAACTCCTGATTGATTTCTAATTTAAAATAGTATTTTTCCACCAACAGAGCAAGAGAAATAAAAATAGCAGCACAAAGGGAGCCTAAAGAGACATATCGGGTTGCTGCCACCACTATCACAAATAGACCCAGCGCTATTATTACCTCCCGAGGGATCAAAGCCATTAAGACCCCTAACCCTGTACCTATCCCCTTCCCCCCTCTGAATCCCACATAAACTGGATAAATATGTCCCAGAATAGCAGCAACTCCAGCCAAAAGTTTTAAAAGGATGACACTTGCGAAAGGATCACCAAAGGAAATCTGGCTTATCAAAAACACAGCGACTATCCCCTTAAAAGCATCGAAAATCAAAACAATTGCCGCAGGAACAGGTCCTAATACTCTGTAAACATTAGTAGCACCCGCATTTTTCGATCCGTAATCTCTGACATCTATTCCCTTATAGATTTTACTTACTATAATACTGATAGGAATAGAACCGAAAAGATAACTCAAACCAATTATTACTAAAAGACTTAACATCAGTGCATTAAATTTATACTTTAGGATCTATTTGTCAAGGAAAATATTAGTTTTAAATGTAAAGATGTATTTTTTTGTAGGGGAGGGGCTTGTCCCCTCCTTTATGTGTTTTGTAGCGGAAGACTTTAGTCTTCCATATTTTGTTTCAAGATGTGTTGGATGACATCTGCCCTCTACCCCTGGAAATCTAAAGATTTCCGCTACATTTTTTTATTCTCTGAAGGGTAACCCTCTGGCCTCTACCAGAGGGATATTTTAATCTATTTTTCTATAAAGTACCCATTCCCCATCTTCTTTTTTAGTTTTTCGATCAAGATATATTTCGAATATTTCATCATTTTCGGTTTTTATTCTATAATAGACTCTATGACGTCTCAATCTCCAGTTTTTTCTTTTAGGGGAGCCTTTGGGAAACTTCCAGTCAGACCAGCTGGACAGAACCTCTCTTATCTTATATTCCTTCTCTTTCCAACAAAAAAGAATTGGCTCCCTGGTTTTAACATCCCTTTGAACAAAAACTTTCTCAGAAAAAAACTCAGCCATAAAATTGTGTTTTTATGTATTTTTTCGTAGGGGGGGAGCTTGTTGAGCTTTGCGAAATCCCCCGTCTCTGGCGGGGGGTCCCCTCCCTTATTTGTTTTGTAGCGGAAGGCTTTAGCCTTCCATCTTTTGTTTGAAAATGTAGTGGAAGACTTTAGTCTTCCATATTTTGTTTCAAGATGTGGCGGAAGTCCTCCACCCCTGGAAATCTAAAGATTTTCTCTACATTCTGCTTACTTTTTCGGGAGCCCACAAGGGTATCCCCTACAAAATTCTTCCACACCTCAATCCTTACCCACGGGCGACCATAAAGGTCGCCCCTACGTTTTATGGAAATCTAAAGATTTCCGCTACATTTTCTTATTCCCTTTTCCTTACCTTTATCCTCAAGGGAACTCCAATAAATCCGAAATGTTCTCTTATTTTATTTTCAAGATATCTCAGATATGTCTTCTGTAAAAGTTTGGGATAATTACAAAAAAATACGAATGTAGGTGGCTCAATGTCAGTTTGGGTACAGTAGTAGATCTTTATGTATTTGCCCATAGCTGCTGCTGGTGGTTTTCTATCAATTTCCTTTCTTAAGATGTCATTTAATTTTGAGGTCTCAACTCTTTTTTTTCTTTCACTGTAAACTTTAACTACCAAATCCATAGCATTGGCGATCCTCTGTTTTGTTTTAGCTGAGACGAAAACAAAGGGCAGATAATCTAAGTAAGGCGCAGTTTTTTTCATTCTCCGGGTATAATGATCTAAGGTTTTGCTGTCCTTTTCTACCAGATCCCATTTGTTTATTCCTACTACCATCCCCTTCCATAGCTCCTCCACCTCCTGGAAAATCTTCATGTCCTGATTTAAAAGACCTTGAGGTGCCTCAATCAATATCAAAGCCACATCGCAGCGCTGGATACTCCTTAATGTCCTGAGCGAGGTGTAATACTCCAAATCGTTTTTCACTTTAGATTTTTTTCTCAAGCCTGCGGTGTCGATCAAAGTGAAATTTAAATCATTTAACTTGAATTTGGTATCAATTGCATCTCTGGTTGTTCCGGGTGCTTCTGCAACTATCAACTTATCCTGACCCAGAAGCGCATTCACAAAGGATGATTTACCCACATTGGGTCGCCCGATGACTGCTACCTTGATGCTTTCCTCCTCTGCTTCCTCTTCCGTTATTTCAGGTAAAGCTTCTGTTATCTTATCCAGAAGATCGCCTACATTACGGCCAGTGGCTGATGAGACTGGAACCGGTGTCCCTAAGCCCAGCCTGTTCAAAAGATGAACATCTATTTCCTCTTTTTCATTGTCCGCTTTATTTGCCACCAGAATCACTTTCTTTTCTATCTTCTTCAGCTTCTTTGCTATCTCCAGATCAATTTCCTGCGCCCCAACTTTATTATCCACCAGAAACAATATCACGTCCGCTTCTGAAATGGCTATTTCCACCTGAACTTTAACCATCTTCTCGATTCCGTTTTTGGAGGCAGGTACAAAGCCACCCGTGTCCACAAGATAAAATAATTTACCACTCCAATCAGCAGGTGCGTAGTTTCTGTCCCGGGTAACGCCTGGCTCACCATCCACCACTGCCACCCTCTTTTTCAAAATCCTGTTAAACAGGGTGGATTTTCCCACGTTGGGTCTTCCGATTATGGCGACAATTGGGATGGACATTTTTGGGGTCAAATTGATTTGTTTGTTTTAAGTAAATCCAGGAAAGTCCCTGCGAAATCATAAGAGCTCACTACCACTTTTCTTTTAAACCTTTTTTGTAAATCCTGAGGTGTTAGATTATCCAGAAATTTGTTATCGGTGTTCACACAATTGGGAGGCAAAAGGATTATATTTCCCAATTTTTTCTCTTTTTCCAAAGCATTGATAATATCTTTACTCACCAGAAGACCGGATACTGTGACCACATGTCCGAAGAATTCGTTTTTCACTTCAACGATTTTGATCTTTAGATTTTTAATCCTTTTAATTTTATCATTTATAATTTTTCTTAAAAACTTTGCTGAAAGCTTTCCTGTAATCATGGTTATATCTGTTTTCCTCTTTAATCTATCAGGTAAAATTTTTGATGTCTTTTTGAAATCATCCAGAAATTTTCTGACCAGACCCACGCCATTTTCGATCTGGTAGAAATCATCATAATATCTTGTTCCTGGTATGTCAATACCCGCTTTCAGAAAGAACTCGTCTGACAGATAAACGAAGTTCTCTTTGAATTTACCTCTGAATTGTCTTTGCCATCTTTTCACCAGCTTTATAATCTTTTTTGAATACGATTTTGATACACCCTTTATTCGGGGTAGATTCTCTCTGAATCTAGTCAATCCTACTGGAACTATTGCCACGGATCGGACATAAGGATAAAAACTTGCCAGATCATAAACAGTTTTTTTTAGCTTATCCCCGTCATTTATTCCAGGACAGAGCACAATTTGAGTATGAAGTTCGATTCTGTTTTTAGTTAGTTTTTGGATCAAAGGCAGGATATCCGGGATTTTAGGATTTCCCAGCATTTCTTTTCTAAGGTCAGGATCGGTGGTGTGCACTGAAACGTAAAGCGGACTGATTCTTTGCTTGGCTATACGCTTTATATCATCATCTGAGAGATTAGTCAGGGTTATGAAGTTACCGTGCAAAAAGGAGAGTCGGTAATCCTCGTCTTTTAAATATAAAGATTTTCGCAACCCTTCAGGAAGTTGATCCACAAAACAGAAAATACATTTGTTAGGGCATCGACGATAACGATCCTCCTTAAGTACGATACCCAGATCCTGATCCAGCCTTTTTTTTATTCTGATCTTTTTCGTTCTTCTCTTTTTGTCTTTGACCAGAAGTTCAAGTTCTTCTTCGGATGAAGAATATCTGTAATCTATGACATCTCGAAGGAACTTGTTGTTAATCTTAATTATGTCATCCCCGGGAAAAATATGGTGCTTTTGAGCCAGGCTATCTTTTTCCACTCTTTTAATTTCCATATTCTGAATATAATAAAAAATACCCTGATTGGAATAAATATAATATCAGGGTAAAATATCAAAAGCGGGTGAAGGGAGTCGAACCCTCGACGTCAAGCTTGGGAAGCTTGCATTCTACCGCTGAATTACACCCGCTTTATATCTAACTCAATCTCAAATAATTGCTGGTTTGTCAAACCCTGTTTATCCCACAAAACGACATTCTGTTAAATACCAGCAGTTACAGTAATCACCGCCACAATATCATAAAATCTCACGTGGAAAGGCGTATTCTTGCAGATTCCGTATAGATGGAAAGTTCCGGACTCAACCTGCTTCTTCAAAGTATCCAAGTTCAGGATATACTGAAAACACTCATTCCACAGAATATGCTTCGTCTCCCCTGGGCCAAGCTCAATACCATCCACTATCAAGGTGGCGTTAGCCCTGATGTCGTCCACATTGGTGAAAGTGTCAATGTCAGTGATGTATAATTGACCAGTGGTGGAATCTGTGGAGATAAGGTTTTCCACTTTGAAAGTGAAGGCAACTTCATCCACATATTTTATGTCTTCCTGGTGATCTGCCCAGGTATCGTTTTCGCTCAGATCAACTGCTGCGAAATTGAGTGTATCCTGAGTTGAGATGATAGTCTTTTCTACGTTAAATGTAATAACGTAGGTGCCGGAGAGAAGACATCCCTGTATCCAGATGCCCAATAATGCCAGAAAGGGTATGACAATTAAGATATATCTTTTATCTATTTTCATCTTTAAGCTCCTTTCCTTGTTAGAATCCAAATCCACCGAAATAGTAGTTAAGACCACCGGTTACCATAATGTTTTTTCTGGAACCGCCGTCAATTGTGATTATCTGAATCTTTGTTCTGAAATCGATACCCAGCACATCTGTAGGCAGAACCTCCAGGCCGAATCCCAGGTTAAATCCAAATTTGTTCAAATCATCTCTGCCATAACGCCGCATGGCATTACTGTATAGTCCGAAAATGAAATACCAGTAGAATTCCTCAACCGAATCGAAAGAACCCAGAACCATATCCGCTCCCAAAGAGTAAAGATCGCCACCATCTCTATCCATATCCACACCTTCGATATCCAAAGTTAGCCCGCCTTGCCGGATATAGGTAAAGTTAGGCTCCACGGCTAAAAAAGGCAGAAAAGTGGCTCTGATCTTACCACCGGCTATCCCGGCAATCTCTGAGTCCTCCTGAACAATGGGGAAATTAACTCCCCCAAACCCTCCCACACTGAATTTCACCTCGGTCCAGCCGGAATTCACAAGGAAAAGAAATAAAAGTATAGCCGTTAATAGAATGAATCTCCTTTTCATCTTTTTACTCCGTTTTTAAGGTTTCGCTCCTTCTGATTAGTTGTAATTAGTTAAGGATCACCTCCTTTTTAAGATTAAACTAATCTTCTTTTTCAATTCTGGAAACAAATATAAATGTGACAAATAAAATTTGTCAAGAGTTATTTAAAGGAAAATCGAAGTGTCCAAACAGGTTATTTTTTTATGACAAATTTCTTGTCCAGCTTCTTCATCTTTTCCACTATCCCACCGTATTCCAGCTCCGCATAGGGCAGCATGGCACAACCGGAAAATCCCTGTCGTCTGATATCAGCTGCTTTCTGAGACACCTGGTTCCGGATATAATCCCAGAAGGGGTGATCAAAGGCATCTGCTGGCTCGGTGAATTTCCCGTTCTTCACAGAGAAAGCGTGAGCTGAGACAACCGGAGGCCCATCAAAAAAGGAAATGGGGGAATTTATCTTGACCGGCATCAGAGGACCGGTATGACTTCCCCTCATAAAACCTGCTACAAAATGACCAATACTATAGGGCGATAAAACCTCTCCTGTGGCAGGAAATTCGCCCTGAACCCTTACCAGTGCTACCGGATCATCCTTACCGGTGTATTTACCTGCTATGTTGTGTAGCCTGGTGGTGCTTACCGCAGCTGCCTGTTCCTGGGTGTTGTTGGAATAGATGGACTCAATGACAAATCTCTGGTTGTCCCTTAAAAGCGCGGCTATATCATACAGGTCCCCCGGCGCGTTAAGCTCAATTACCCGATCTGCTTTAATATATTCTACATCCATAATCAAGAATTTGAATCCCTTATCCATCTTGGGGGAAAGGATCAAACCGGCATTGTGCATAGGATCAGCAAAACCAGCATATAAGGGAAGACTATAAGCTCCCGGATCGGTCTTGTCTGCAGCAAAGAAAACAAAACACTCGTTAGGTCGTTCCTCAAATTCGACCTCGGCTACTGCTGGTCCCATCCCTTTAACATTGCCTGAAAAAGCGTCCTTCAGAAGATCCTGACCCGCACCATAAAGACCCTGACTTTTGGCTACCTCCGTGCCAGCTACAAAAGCATCCCAGGCTAATTTGTGTATTTTAGAATCCAATTTACCCTTATCATGAGACATAAGAATAGCAATGTCATCCCCGGTACTGCTTATATAGAAATCTAATATTAATTTTTTCTTCAATCCATTATTATTGATATGATCTCTTACAGTCTGTTTGAGCTTCTGACTGGGTTGAATATGACCCCCGATGCTTCCCACATCAGCCTTGATTGCACTTAACGTTATCTTCATCCTCTCAACCTCCTATCTTTTTGTAATCCTCGATCTTCATTTCCTGCAAATTATAACAGAAATACTACGTAATTTGAATCTGCTTTGTAGACAATTTCTAAACTCTAAAATCAACCCACACCACGTTCATTTTGTCGACCTCTGTTCAAAATCCTACAAATACTAAAAACCTTCACTCTAATTCGTTACGTAAATTATAAGATTATCCAGATACTCTTTTCTATTTACTGGTTGTTTTCATTCTTTTCATACACCCGTGGTTTTTCTTTTCACCACATAATCCACCAAAAGCCAGAGCAAAGGAATTGCGCATAAAATCAAGAAAATTATTCCGTTGATCCTGTAAAAATCCGCTGTTTGAGACAAGAGCACATAAGTATATCTTACCGTAAAGATCAAAAAGAGACTCAGAATATATGCTAAGAAATTGTTTCTGAAAAACCATTTGACCAGCATAAAAATTGGAAGCACCCATATCCCAAGTAGAATCAGGTTAAATATAAACTCAGCAGTTGTCTTGGCATCTCCGGGAACAAATGCTATAAAAGCTATTGGAATCGCTACCAGATAATGCCAAGTTTTGCTCAGATGATTTTTAAGATAGTAAATCAATGCACCCAAAATTGCAGCACCAACAATAGGGTACAAGATAATATCGCTAATATATGAGACAAAGGGTATGGGAGTTTGGATGTACTGGGGTAGGGACAATCCTTCGATCACAGCCAGGGCCGGGTATCTGGCATTCAGGATTTGGATAAGCTGGGTTATGCCCAAATAAACTCCTACGGATAAAAGGGCACAGATAAAGGCATCCCCGGCTGTTTTTCTCCTGTTTTCCTTTTTAAACATCTTTAATGAATCAGGATAAAATGAAGTTATTATACCTAAGGATATCCCGGCTAAAATGAATTTCACAATTATGCCTACTACCATACCGATTATCAGAGTGGTTCTGAAAATATCTAATGGAATGGAAGTGGAATATTGAGCATAAAAAGAGGACAGCTTGTTTATATTCCCCAGAAAGGAAATAATCGCCAAAATCCCGGCAATTATGAGAATGGGCTTCCAGCGGATCTCTCCCTTTCTCACTCTGGTGATTAGAAATAAAAGAGTAAATCCAAAAAACATCACCAGTACTGCAATTATTAAAGCTGTCCTTATAGCGGAGATGACCGTGTTCTTTTGTCGATCTCTCTCCCACTGCTCGGGCAGTTTCATAAAACGTCCAAATCTGGAAACCTCATCTCCCTGAACCACCACCTGCATGCGAAACTTGGCTTCCTCCACGTTCCTGGGATCGCCCTCCTTGGCTTCCCAGACAAAGGTGTGATCCTGTCTGTTTTTCTTTTTCTGGGACGAGGATTCCTTAAGAACGTAGTCTACGGTATCTATCCCCATTGAATCAAGAAAAGCTACTGCCAGGGGCAAAGCCTCTTCCTTGGTTAAATCTGCTCCCTCTGCATCTTCAGCTATGGTATGGCGAAGGTTGAAAACCTGGTTCTTCTCAGGATCAACGTAGACTGTGTATTCCTCCTCCTCCAGAGATTTGTAAAAACGAGTGCCCCAGAAAAAACCGGGTAGATTCTTCCCATAGATCTGGTTTAGTTTCTCTAAACTCTCCCTCTGAAGAACGTACTTTCCCACGTACTTGCTGAAGATATCCTGTGCTGTGGTGACGGAATTATAGTCTTTAGTTTCCACCCCTTTTGATCTTAAGAATTCCTCAGATGTCTTTTTAACTTCTCCTGCGGTGTTACCAAATTTGACGAATTTACCAAATCTCTCGACTTTGACAAAATATAAACACAATAAAACAACGACCGCTGCCGCTCCGACAAGAATTCTTTTTACAGGCAACGGATTGTAGGCTACAGAGGGAACCTCCTTTTCTTTCTCTTCGACTTTAGGAACGGTTGAGGTTCCTTCAACCCTATTTAACAGTTCCTCCTCTGAGAGAAACCTTTTAGTTTTAAGATAAGCCAAAAGAGCGATTATCAAGGGAATCAGCATTATGCCGGTAGCTATTCCGGCTGAGATTACAAAGTAGGTATTTCCCGATCGGAAAAGTAGAAAAGCAGTGTACAGGGCATCCACGGTAAAGTGCCACACTAAAACTGCCAATATATTGAAACGAACAAAAATAATTCCCACGATGACTCCTGCTATCCCCACCTCCAATCCTCTTATAAAAAACGGCTGATTGGGATAGTTAGAATGAGCAAATCCCCAGATGAAAGCGGGCAAAAGAATAGCCAGAAAAGCTCCCAGTTTCAAATTTTTATTAAAGAAAGGTATAGCGAACATCCGGAACATGAACTCCTCTGAGACAGCCGGCAAAAATCCAATTAAAAGCACGAAGACCCATGGAAAAGCTGTATTCAGAAGGTCAGAGTATGGAATATCCGCCGGAGCCCAAGCCCCGAACTTCTCAGCCAAAAGATAAAATATAGTTTGATAAGCAAAGAAAAAGAAAGTGAGGGTGAATCCCAGAATTAATGTCTTGAAAAATCTTTTGGTTCGTATTCCCTGCCAGGTGAATAGTTTGGTTAATGAGATTTTATCCTTGTAATGCTCCCGATATAAGGGTTCAGCTGTCGCGGTCAACAAGAATATGAAAACGCCAACACCTATGGCCATCAGGAGATACTGTAGAATTTTAGTTATTAAAAAACTACTATAGGAATCGGTAGTTTTATAAGAAAATAGACTCAAAGACAAAATATTCATCAAGTAGAGGAAGAATAAAATAAATGCAATCAGACCAAACCACAGTGCTATTCTCCACTTAATATCCCTATTTCTTAATCTTTTTAAGAAGACAATTAATATCCCTATAAGTATTAATATAAAGAAAAGACCAGCCACTAAGGAAGCCATTTCATTCCGCGATCTTAGTTTTTGATACGATCTTTTCCATTTTTCCGGGACCTTAAGGAATTCCTTGTATCCGGAAACCTCATCCCCTTTTATCTCTACCTGCATGCGGTAGGTGGCATCCTCTACATCAAATCCCTTTTCTTTCCAGGTGAAGGTATGGTCGGTGCGATTAGGTCTCTTCTCTGATGTTACATCCAGAAATTCCAATTGATTCAGGTCCTTTCCCATAATTTGCACAAGAAAGCCCTCGGCCAAAGCTAAAGCTTCCTCTTTTTCCAGATCAGCTCCTTTTTTTTCCTCAGGAAGCAGATGCTCAAATCCCACCAGCTCCCCTTCAGGAGTGATATGGACTTTGAACTCCTCCTTTTGTAAAGGTTTAAACCAGCGGTTGCTCCATCTCCACAATCTGATTTTGGATCCCATTATCTGGTTGGCCTCTGAAAGGCCCATTTCCCTTTCCAGAAAAACCTTGGCAATATCATCATGGGTAAAAATAGCAGCATGATTATAGCCAGACCAGTCGAATCCCTTTTCTTTGAGAAACTCCTTGGCCAGCTTAGCTGACTGGCTCCGGGTGATTTTAAAATCAATAGATGCTTCGGGAAAAACTCTGGAGAAATATTTCACTCCTATTATCAAACTTAAAGCACAGATGAGAACACAAACCAGGATAAACCACAAATCCTTAGAGTTGAGTTTGGTTTCCATCTTTCTTCCTTTGTTTGAAGGTTTTTTTTCTTCTCAGAAATCTATGATCCTGAAAAATTCTATTCTGTTTCGTCCCAAAAATTCATAATTCACAGATTTCAAATATATCACAAAAAAATATGGCTGCAAGTAGAAAATATCATTATAAAAAACAAAGACGATGAGATTAAAATTTAAAGGTAAAAACATCAGCTTCCCCTAAAAGGAAATCTGTCTCAAAATCTCCTTTCTGATTTTTTCTCTCCCGAAATATTCCATTAATTTTCCCCACCGCTTTTTGTAATTTAAAAATCTATCAAAGGGATCGAATCGGGGAACTGCATCAGTCTGAGATAGATAAATGTTGCGCATGCATTCTTCGTATCCTTCCCTGTCCCCCTGAGCTAAGTATTTTGTTCCCAGCATCAGGTTTGAATGGAATATCAATTCCTCCAGATCGTCTTTAAGAAAATTCCCGGGGTAGGGATCAAACATATCTGCAGTGATTTTTTCCATACCGGGCATGGGTCCTTGTAATTTCAGCTTTGCCCGGGAGAAAATGAAACGAAAGATATCCTCCCGCAGCTTCCTCCACTCCGGGTGAGGTTTGGGTGGGGGATCGTGTTTTATGGAGAGCTGGTTATCCAGGTAGAAATCGCATCCAAACATCATGGCATTCATCAGATAATCTATATCCTCCCCCCGGGTAACACATGGATCAAAGGGAATTTTTGCAAAAAGCTCTTTACAAATCACCATATTCCCCCCGAAAACAAAGGGAGTCCTTTTGAACCTGGGCTTTGTTCCAATAAATTTCTGGAAAGCCTGGTTCATCCATCGAGTCTTATTCCAGTAAGTCATCCAGGGTAAAATCTCTTTTTTGATAATATAGTCACCATCCGGGTTAAGATAGTATCCGGCTTTGGCATAGATTTTCTCCCCATCGGATTCCTCTTTTAGAAACTCTTTGGCTTTTTTTACAAAATCGGGATCTTCAAAGATCTCATCGTCATCGATTAAAATTACCACCTCCGAATTTAAAAGCTGAGGGATTACCAAACACAGGTTTCTCACATTAGAATAGCCTTTAAGCTGGAGCAGGTCGACAAATTCTTTTTGTCCCTGGGAGTTTAAAAATCCGTTTATTTGTCTCAGGTGCGTATATGAGAAAACAAAAGTTTCAATTTGAGCTTTAGCTTCCTTGACGATTTCTTTAATCTTTTGTTCCACCTTTTGTTCAATCTCAGGTGAGGTGGCAACACCGATTATCACCAGATCAAAGTCTTTCTGGAGTAAAATATTTGTGCTTTCAATAACTCTTTTAAGCGTTCCCTCCTCATCTAGGGGTGTGGGATGATCATATATGGCGTCCCCCTCTTTATACCCGATCTTTTTTTCCCTACCCCAGTAGGTGGGGATGACCATAGTTGTTTTCATCTTTACCTCTACTTTAGATTTACTATCTTCATAATCCCATCCCGAAAGAATCTAAAATATCCATTTTTCATCATATTTCAATGTTTTTTTAAAAAAAATAACCCCGACCTTTGAAAAGGCCGGGGCTTGTAAATCAAAGATATCTCCAGACCTAATAGCAGGGTATAGGTGGCGGACCGCTTCTAAGGATATAGTTGACCAGATAAACAATATCATTGATATTAACTTCTCCATCACACTGGATGTCACCACATCCTAATATCGGTACGGGTGGTTTACCACTCTTCAGAACATAGATAACCAAATAGACTACATCCACTATATTAGATTCCCCATCGCCATCCACATCCCCCAAAACACAGGAAGGTACATAAAATGTGAAAGTCTGGGTAGACCAGGTTCCTTCAGTATTGGTATCCTTAGCCTTGACCTTCCACCAGTAGATGAGTCCCACATCCAGTTCAGGAGTAGTATAATACGTATTCGAAAGGTCTGTTACTACAGTCTCGGTGGAAAAATCTGAGAGAGTATCATAATGGAGATCATAAGTGATGACATCTCCTGGATCGGGATCCGATGCTTCCTGCCACATAAGGTTTGGCTGCAATGTAGAAATCGTATCCTCATCTGGAGGTGAGAGTAGACTGAATGGTTCCGGAAACTCAGGTACATAAACATCCACACTGAAAATATCGGTGGACCATCGACCTGAAGTGTTGGTATCCTTTGCCAAAACTTTCCAGTAATAAGTACTGTCATCGCGAAGAGTTACGCTCCAAACTACTGTATCTGTCACGTCCGAAATTATAGTGGGATTTGAGAAGTTTGAATGAGTATCATACCACAGATCATAGACCACCACATCACCTGGATCCGGGTCAGTGGTAGGTTCCCAGATGAAATCAAGGACAGAATCAGCTAAAGTCGCATCGTCTGGGGGAAGCAATAAAGTGAAAAGCTCGGGAGGTTCCGGATAATAAACATCGAAGCTCCAATCGGTTTCAGTGCTCCAGGTGTCCTTTCCATAACTATCCTTTGCCTTGACCTTCCAGTAATAGGTGGAGTCATCAAAAAGTGAGGGTAAGACCTTTAACGTATCTGTAGTCGTTACCGAATCAAATACGGCAAATGTATTATCCAGAGAATAGTAAATTATGTAGGTGATTAAATCGAATGGGTCAGGATCGGATGAATTGTACCATCTAACCGTAGGGGTGAGAACTGAAACTGAACTTTGATCTGGCGGTGAAACCAGGCTGAATGCACTGGGAGCAACATTCAACGAACGGAAACTCCAGTAAGGCTGGATGCTCCAGGTGGTTAAGCCATATTTGTCTTCTGCTCTAACTTTCCAATAGTACAAAGTATCATCCAAAAGCTCAGGCAAAGTGTAGCTGGTATTAGTGGTGGTAATAGAATCCGCTGTGCCAAAAAGGTTATCTAAAGACCAGTAGAGTTTGTAAGTTATCTCATCCTGAGGGTCAGGATCGGCGGCCTCATCCCAACTCAGGGTGGGATGTAGATGGACAGTGTCGTTGTCAGCAGGAGACGCTAAGTTGAAAGGATCAGGTGGTTCAGGCACATAAACGGTAAACCTGAAGGTTTGAGTAGACCAACGCCCAGAGGTATTGATGTCTTTTGCCAGAACCTTCCAGTAATAGGTATCATCATCGCTTCCGGTGAAATAGTATTGCGTATCAACTACGCCTGCTATCACGGTGGGACTGGGAAAACCCGGATTGGTGTCATAATAAAGATCATACACCACTGAATCACCTGGATCGGGATCATTGGTTGAATGCCACCACAGGGTATCTGTAAGCTGCCAGATGGTATCGGCATTAGGAGGGGAAATCAAGCTAAAAGAATAAGGCTGCTCCGGATGGTAAACATGGAAATTCCAGGTGTTGTCGCTTTCGGTCTCCTCTCCCCATTTGTCCAGAGCTTTAACCTTCCAGTAATATAGGGTATCATCATTTAAAGTGGGCAAGGTAACAGAGGTATTGGAGATTCCATCCACCGAATCGTAATCGCTGAAATCGGTTTCAATGCTGTAATAGACTATGTATTCTATGGTATCCAATGGATCAGGATCCGTTGCCTCTTGCCAGGAGAGTAAGGGGGTCAAGGTGGATACAAAAGATCCGCTGCCCGGTGAAAGCAGGTCAAAGGAGGAGGGAGCCACATTAGCCACCAGAGTTACCTGGGTGGTATGGACCTGGCTTCCCTGACCCTGAATGGTCAGAGTATAGTGACCGGCTGGTGTAGAACCTGTGGTATTAATATCCATGACTGAAGATGTTGCGGGTGGTGTCACTGGATTAGGAGTGAAACCCTCAGATGCACCAGTGGGTAAACCTAAAACGCTCAGGGTAACCGAATGACTAAATCCATAAAGATAGCCCAGGTCAATATCGTAGTTGGTGGAATTCCCGACGTTAACCATTCTTAAATCCGGAGTTGCATCTATGGTAAAATCGGGTATGGAGAAATCATCATCGCTTCTGTCCCTGGGAGAACCATCCGAAGCATCGGAAACCTTTACCCTGCAATTGGGGGAGGGGGTATTGGGGATGGTCCAGTTATAGGATCCATCATTAGCGGTACTGGATATGACCGTAGACCAGCTGGAGCCAGAGTTAGTCGAATACTCAAGTTTCACATTACCTGAAAACCCCACTGATCTCCAGATTATATCATTACCTTCTCCTGCATACCATACCTCACCCCCATTGGGCTCTTCCATCTCAAAAGCTGAACCCAAACAACCCGCTAGGAATTGAGGATAGTGAGCCTTTCCGGAAGCTTCGGGCACATACTCCAATTTATTGGAAGGTGGATAGAAAGTTGAATCAATTATTATTCCCACATCGGGATTCCAACTTGATCCAGTGGTGAAATACGCTGTGTAAAACAGCCCACGGCCTGTGTCAAAAGGTACGGGATACCAACTGCTATAAGCGGTCACCTTGTAATTTACATTGTCGATGGTGTCACCGTAGAGGAAACCTGGATTATCCCAGAACCTCGATCCCCAGTGTACAGAATCACACACTATGTCCGGATTGTCTGGATTATAAAAGATTAACGGAACAACAATTCCTCCCAAAGCTTCGTCATTATAAACAAAGACCTCAACTGTAACCTGCTGGTTTGGATTTACCGTTAGTATTTGTTCAACTCTGCAGGTATCCGGATTGCCAGGATCATCTGCGAACGCCTGAGGAACCATAAAAAGAAAAAACAGAAGAATATACAAAAACAAAGCTCTCTTCTGCATATTACACCTCCTTTCTATTAGAATTTAACCCAATAAAGCCCTCTTCACCTGAGGATATTTCAGGTTTTTTTAACATCAATTATTTTTCCTCCAGATGAGACCGGTAAGAAGGAACTTTTCTGCATTCTAAATATAAAGAAAACTCGTTTTTAGTCAAGTTAAAAATTATTTTTTTTCTCTAAATCCAAGAACTTATTACTCTCCTTCATAGTTGACCTGTTGTCAAATATTCGCTTGCTAAAATCAACACCATGTCTTATCATCTCTTTTAATTTAAAGGCTTTTAAACGATGAAGAAAGAAGGTTTTCTTAATATCCTCTCGGTTTTTAAAAGGTATGATTACCGGCTCTGGGTTCTTACCTTTGGCTGGTTCATATCGGCTATGGGCTTTGCCATGGTGATGCCATTTATCGGTATACTATTTCATGTTGAGATGGGAATTTCCATGGTGGCAGTGGGAATTGTTTTTTCTATCTCTTCCATGTCAAGAGCCTTATTTGGCTTGCTGGGAGGCGAAGCATCAGATCAATTGGGCCGGGTGAAGATAATGGGTCTGTCTATGATGGGAAGGGCCGGCTCCTTCCTTGTGATCGCCTGGCTTTTAAATAAGGGAGCAGGTTTTTTCCCCATATCCGGATTGGTGATTTTGAGTTCTGTTCTGGGGGCATTTTATCAACCAGTGGCTCAAGCTATGGTGGCAGACGTTGTAGTAAAGGAAAAAAGAGTTGAAGCCTACAGCATCATAAGAATCGGGGGCAATTTGGGCTGGGCACTGGGCCCGGCTATAGGTGGTTTCGTAACTTCTGTTTCCTATCCACTCCTTTTTCTAATCGGAAGCCTGACAGCACTTATCGCTGGAGGTTTGATCCTGTTTTTCATAAAGGAGACCGTTCCGGCACTCGAAAACAGAAGTAAATTCAGCTTCAAAGACCTGGTGGAAATAAGGAAAGATCGTTTGTTTTTCGTCTATTGTGTTATTACCCTGGTTTTGTTCACCGTTATCGGGCAGCTGGTCGCAACATTCTCCGTTTTTTCAGTGGGTTGGGTGGGGATATCAAAAGCGCTGTTAGGTTATCTCTACACTCTTAATGGAGGGATTGTGGTTCTGTTTCAGTTCCCCATGTCCAAGTTTGTGGAGCGACATCAACTGACCAAGGTGCTTGTGTATGGCTCGCTTCTCTATTTAATCGGATATTTCTTAGTTGGATTTGCGAAATCCTTTACCTGGCTTTTTGTCTGCATGACCTTGGTAAGCGTGGCTGAGATCGCTGTTATGCCCGCTTCCATGACCCTGGTGGCTAATATGGCCTCGGAGAAACATCGAGGCAGATATATGGGGACTTTCAGTTTGGTTCATTCCCTGGGCTGGGCTATAGGACCTCTTCTGGGGGGAATTCTTCTGGACTTCTTTGCTTCCCAACCCGTTATCATCTGGAGCGGGATATCATCCTTAGCCCTGGTCTCTGCTTTAGGCTATCAATGGCTGGGAAAGAAATTGCCGGCAAGTGTAGATTATAGTGGAAATAATAAATAAAAAGGAGGTATAAAATGGCAGATTCAAATGCTGAGACTTTTTATTTTGAAACTCCAGGACCACAAAACACAGAAAAGACTTTAAAACTGGCAATGATAAGGGCAAAATCACTGGGTACCACAGATATTATAGTTGCCAGCACCAAAGGAGAAACCGGATTAAAAGCAGCAGAAATCTTTAAAGGTTATAATCTGGTAGTGGTTACTCATTCCACGGGATTCAGAGAACTCGATTTTCAGGAGATGCCCCAGAAAAGAAAGGAGGAAATCGAAACAAAGGGGATTAAGGTTTTAACCTGCCAGCATGCTTTTGGGGGAGTTAATCGGGCAGTAAGAAAAAAGCTGGGGACCTATGAGCTGGATGAGATAATTGCTTATGTCTTAAGGACTTTCGGTGAGGGAATGAAAGTGGCAGTTGAAATCACCTTGATGGCAGTAGATGCCGGTTTGATAAGAACAGATAAGGAAGCTATTACCATTGCTGGAACAGGACAGGGGGCAGATACAGCTCTGGTGGTCAAACCTGCAAATTCACAGAACTTCTTCGACCTGGAGATAAGGGAGATTCTGTGTAAACCCAGAATTTTAAAATAAACTGAAAGGATGCAAATGACACCAAGATACAGTTACACCCAGATGGGCTGGGTAATAATAGCTATTGTGCTTGCAGCCATTGCCATTATAGCCTTTGTGCTTGTTTTCCATGAATTTCAGTGGTTACCCCTGATAACAGCCTTAGCTCTGGTAATCGCCTTGCTCCTTTTTGCCTCTCTTACAGTAGCAGGATACGAAACATACCTGGAGATCAGATTTGGTATAGGC
>CAYURP010000048.1:0-20547 GCA_964447175.1 uncultured Ignavibacteria bacterium
CTTCACTCATCCGGAGGTCGGGTCAGTGGGCTTAACTGAGAAACAAGCTAAAGACAAAGGGATCAATATCAAAATCGGTAAATTCCCATTCATAGCCAGTGGCAGGGCATTGTGTGAAAACGAGCTGGACGGAATGGTGAAAATAATAGCAGAGGAAAAATCGGGAAAGATAATAGGAGCACATATTTTAGGAAACAGGGCCACCGATTTGATAACCGAATTAACCCTGGCTATGAAAATGGGAGCAACAATTGAGGACATAATCGACACCATACATCCTCATCCCACCCTGTCAGAGGCCATAAGGGAAGCAGGGTTAAAGCTGCAGAACAGACCCATACATATTTTGTAAACAGAAAACGGAAAACGGTTCACGGTATTAAAACCGCGTAGGGGTGGAGCTTGTCCCCACCCGACAATTTGGATAGCAACAATTAATTGTTGCTATTAAAAAAACAAGTTTTTGCACTCCTCTTGAAAAAAAACGTAGGGTCGGCTACTGTTGTGTCAGGTCTTGCTCATAGTTTACCAGGAGTGTGACCTGACAGAACGAAAATTGTAGGGGAGGGGCTCGTCCCCTCCCATTGGGAGCCCACAAGGGGCTCCCCTACAAAATTCGCTCGTTCTTACCAGGTTCTATAAACGTGGTCGGGCAAGGTGCCCGACCTACGAAAAATCAATTGTCTACATTCCCGCAAGGTGGGCTCCCAGCCCGCTATCAAACGCATTGTAGTTACCACATTTATGGGGTGTCTTTTTACCCAGTGTTTCGTAGTTGCCCAATTCATTGGGCTGGTTTTGACACAATAAATCTTGCAAACTACAAATCCGCTCGATAAATCGAGCAACTACGAATATCTCCACAGTTTGACAGGTTCCCAATCCATTAAAAATATAACTGAATCCCCCAATTTTTTCATTGACATAAAACGAGGGAGGTATTATAATTGAACCATGAATAGGCACAAAAACATAAATCCCTAAAGGAGGTGAGAAAATGCCAGCCAAGAAGAAAGCTGCATTCGGAGGGTACAAAATCTCTTTCGCAGGTAGGAAGGAGACGGTAGAGGAGGTATTTGGAAAGAAAGCCATAGCTCCTTCCGAGATGACCAAAGCTCTGTGGAAATTCGTCAAGTCTAAAAAGCTAGCGGGTAAGGGTAAATAAGTTTGCCAACCATCCTTAGATAGACTTACTTTGATCAAGATTTTTTAATTAACATCTTTGAGATAGGTTCTAAGATCAATAGAAAATCACCTCAGCCCTTTTGAACTGAGGTGATTTTTTACTCTTCACTCTTTACTCTTTCTCACATCCCCTTCATCATCATCTCATGCTGCTCTTTCTGTTTTTTTAACTGTTCCGGAGTGAGAATACCCTTTGCTTTTTCAAATGCCTTGAGGTGGGCGATTTTTTTCTCCGCTTTCATCATATGGATGTCCTTTATCATTTTCTCCACCTTAGCCATATCCATCTTATCTGCTGCCATAAGTTCTTTCAGTTCCAGTTCGGCAACTTTTAGATCTGCTTCCTTTTGAATGTCAGCCTTCATGAAATCCATTTTAATGGATTTCAAAGACTTCACCTGCTCATCGGTTAGCTCCAGTTTCTCCTTGCAGCAGAGGAAAAATTCTTTTTTACAACAGCCCATCATCTCGCCCTTCATTCCCTCACCACAACATCCCATCATCATTTGAGAGCCCATACCGCCACACTTAACTTCCTTTTCGATCCATAGATTATCCATTTTACTGCACATCTTGTGTATTCCCTCTCCTGAACTCTCACCCATTTTCATCATTTCACACTTCTGAGCAAACGCTGGAGAAGAGACCAGAAGGGCTATTAGAATGACTGCTAACAGAAATAAATTCTTATTCATCTCAGTTCACTCCTGCTTTAAGGTTTCCAAACTTCTTAAATTGTCCTCAGGTATGAAGGTGGTAATTAAGACTATTGTAGTAAATCACCTCCTCGGAAGAAGAATATATCGGTTTAGTTAGTGATCCAAATTCATTAAGCATTTTGTATGAATTACGTGATGAACAAGACAGCATTTGTCTACTTTCTTTTAAAAAAGGGCTGAAAACTTACACATTAAAAACTTATAAACAGTTTAGACTTTGAACTCTGTACTCTTTACTCTTTACTCTCTATTAATATCTCAACCCTATATCCTTGGCCAGCTCCTCCAATATTTTCTTCTGTTTTTCGCTCATCCTCTTAGGGATTTCCACCTGGACTTCAACATACTGATCTCCCCTGATGCCATTCATTTTCACGCCTCTGCCCTTTAATCTGAACCTGGTGCCTGATTGCGTTCCGGGTGGAATCTTGAGGTCTACTTTTCCATCAATAGTCCTCACTCTGATTTTGCTTCCTAACATAGCTTGGGCGATATTAATCGGGACTTTGCAGAAAATATCAGCTCCTTTTCGTTCAAAAAACCTGTGTGCACTGATATTAATCCTGACGATCAAATCACCTGCTAGGCCACCGGAGATTCCTGGCTGCCCCTGCCCTCTCAATCTCAGATTGGTTCCATTCTCAACACCTTGAGGAATCTTAATGGTGATTCTTTTCGAACCCAGAATTTCACCTGTTCCACCGCAGGTAGAACAGGGTTGGCTGACTATTTTCCCCTTTCCAAAACAGCGGGGACAGGGTCTTTGAATGGCAAAAGCACCTTGAGAAAAAGAGACCGTACCGGTTCCACCGCATTGCGGGCAGGTCGACACTTTTGATCCTGGCTGGGCACCTGAGCCGTGGCACACCGGACAGGCATCCTCTTTTCTTATCTCAAAAGTGTGCTTCCCACCTGAGATGGCAAGATCAAAGGGAATCTCGATTTCAGCATAAAGGTCCTGCCCCTTCTGGGCACTCCATCTTTTCTGTCTTGTGCGTTCGCCCCGATCGAAAAAGGAGCTGAAAAGATCGGAAAAACCGCCTAAGTCTCCTAAATCCTCAAAGCTGAAAGTTCTGCCTGTGCCCTTTCCAAACCTGTCAAAATCGAAACCCTCATATCCAGAATGGCCACCGGCACCGAACTTTCTTAAATCATCGTATTGTTTTCTTTTCTGGGGATTGGACAAAACCTCATTAGCTTCGGATATTTCCTTGAATTTCTCCTCCGCAGCCTTGTTTCCCGGATTAGCATCCGGATGATACTTTTTTGCCTGTCTCCTATAGATTTTCTTTATCTCATCTGCGGATGCGCTCTCCGAGACCCCTAAGATTTTGTAATAATCTTTCTGTGGCATAATCCTAACGAATCTCCTTGTGAAAAGAAACTGATTTTGTATCTTTTTGTCAACCTAATTGAAGACGCTTTTGAAAAATTCATTTTAAACTAAAAACTATTGGAGTGTGAAGCTTCAGCTTCACCTTGAAGCATCTAAAAATAATTAAACTTAATACTGAAATCCTGAAGGTCCACACTCAAACATAGAGCAGGGAATTTATCCCTGCTCAAAAAACATAAAATCATCTACTTTCTACCTCTCCCCTGTCCCCTCTTCTTAAAAGGAGAGGGGAACAAAAGGGGTGAGGTCTCAGTTCACTACCTCGTAATCTGCATCCACTGCCTGATCTTTATCCTTGCCTTCAGAACTGGAACCGGAAGCTTTACCCTGTTCCGGACTAGTGTGAGACGTCTGACTATTACTACCAGCTGTTTTTTGATACATTTTACTTGCAGCTTCGTGCCATACCTGAGTCAGCGCTTCTGTCGAGGATTTCATCTCGTCTATGTTAGAGCCTTTCAAAGCCTCTTTAACTCTTCCCACAGCAGCTTCAACCTTAGCCCGGGCATCAGAATCCAGTTTGTCTCCGAATTGCTTCAGGTTCTTTCCGGTCTCATAGACCATCTGATCAGCTCTGTTTTTAGCGTCCACCTCAGACCTTCGTTTCTTATCCTCAGAGGAATGAGATTCCGCATCCTTGACCATCTTTTTGATCTCCTGCTCGTTCAACCCGGATGAAGCCTCGATTCTTATGGACTGCTGTTTGCCTGTAGCTCTGTCCTTAGCTGAAACGTTCAGAATTCCATTGGCATCGATGTCAAAACCTACCTCGATCTGGGGCATTCCTCTGGGCGCTGGGGGAATACCATCCAGATGGAATCTACCAATGGTTTTGTTATCAATCGCCATTTCCCTTTCGCCCTGAAGCACGTGAATCTCAACAGATGTCTGATCATCCTGTGCCGTAGTGAATACCTCGGATTTTTTCGTTGGAATTGTCGTATTCCGCTCGATCAAACGGGTGAGAATTCCACCCAGGGTTTCGATGCCCAGGGACAGGGGAGTCACGTCCAGAAGCAAAATGTCCTTGACCTCGCCGGAGAGTACTGCACCCTGAATAGCAGCACCCACAGCCACTACCTCGTCCGGATTCACACCCTTGTGTGGCTCCTTGCCAAAAATCTTTTTCACTGTCTCCTGAACCTTAGGCATACGGGTCATCCCGCCGACTAAAACCACCTCATCAATGTCATCCGGATTCATTTTAGCATCAGACATAGCTTGCCTGCAAGGTTCGATTGTCCGCTGGACAAGATCGTCCACCAACTGTTCCAGCTTAGCCCGGGTCAGAATCAAATTCAGGTGTTTGGGTCCTGATGAATCCGCAGTGATAAAGGGAAGGTTGATAGTAGTCTCCAGGGTTGACGACAATTCGCATTTCGCCTTTTCCGCAACTTCCTTGAGCCTCTGCAATGCCATGGGGTCTTTTGACAGGTCGATGCCTTCCTGTTTCTTAAACTCAGAGACTATCCAGTCTATTATCCTTTTGTCAAAATCATCACCGCCCAGATGGGTGTCTCCATTAGTAGAGATAACCTCGAAAACGCCTTCACCTAACTGCAGAACGGAGATATCAAAAGTTCCTCCACCCAGATCATACACAGCTATTTTCTCATCCTTTTTCTTGTCCAGCCCATAGGCTAAGGATGCAGCAGTAGGTTCGTTGATTATCCTTTTAACCTCCAGGCCAGCGATACGTCCGGCATCTTTAGTAGCTTGACGCTGGGAGTCGTTGAAGTATGCTGGAACAGTTATAACAGCTTCGGTCACCTTGTGTCCCAGATACTCCTCAGCAGTCTGTTTCATCTTCTGTAAAACCATGGCAGATATCTCAGGCGGAGAGTATTCCTTGTCCTTTATTTTAACCCGGGCATTGCCATTAGGACCTCTCACTACTTTATAAGGAACAGTTTTTATCTCATCCTGAACCTCATCATATTTCCTTCCCATAAACCTCTTTATGGAGAAAACCGTATTCTCGGGATTGGTGATCGCCTGCCGCTTAGCCACCTGACCTGTGAGCCTTTCTCCGGTTTTAGAAAAAGCTACCACCGAAGGAGTCGTTCTCGACCCCTCCGAGTTAGGTATAACCTTGGGATCCTTACCCTCCACTACCGCCACGCAGGAGTTTGTTGTTCCCAGGTCTATTCCGATAATTTTTCCCATTATTTTAGCCTCCTAATTTGAATTTACATTCTAACAAAATGTTTAACCAGCACCCGACTTAAGTCGGATTCTGGCGCTCATTTGAGCTCTAAGCTCAATCAGCTTATCTCGATGGGAATATGTTTTGGCTTGACCTCTTCGGTTTTGGGTAATGTGATATTCAGTACACCATCCTTGTAGCTGGCTTTGATCTTATCAGCTTGAACTGCAGTAGGAAGATTGAAAGACCTAAAGAAAGATCCATAAGACCTCTCCATCCTATAGAAGTTGGTATCCTTTTCTTCTTTCTCCTGTTTTCTCTCACCCTTCAGCGTCAAAACATCATCCTGAAGGGTGATCTTTATGTCCTCTTTCTTCATGCCAGGAACCTCAGCTTTAACCATGATATCATCCTTGGTCTCTGATATATCCACACTCGGGTTCCATTCTGAAGCACTCCAGTCTCCCTCAAATCTTGAGGGAACTCTACCGAAGAAATCATTAAAAAGCCGATTCATCTCATCCTGAATAGAGACTAAATCCCTGAAAGGTCTCCATCTGACTAATGCCATTCTAATCACTCCTTTCTATTATTTTTTAGTTCACTTCAATCTTTTTAGGTTTGGACTCCTCTGGTTTGGGAACTTTGACCTTTAGTATACCGTCCTTAAGTTCCGCTTTGATCAGCTCAGGATCGATATCCGAGGGAAAAGCAAAACCTCTGCAGAAGCTACCGGATTGAGTTTCCCTGAGTTTAAAATCCTCATCCGAATAATTCCCCCTCTCCCCACTCAGTGTCAGGACTCCATTCTCAAAGTTGATCTTCAGATTCTCTCTTGAAACACCAGGCACTTCAGCCAAAACAACCCATTCATTAGGATTTTCAAAAAGATCAACATTCGGATTCCATAGATTAGAGTCAGAATCCAAAAGCTCTTTTAGTTCCGGAAAGTAAGCCATCAATCTCATTTTTTCACCTCCTATTTTTAGTTTTCATCTGTTCATATTGCAAACACTGTGCCAAATTTGTCAACGATTATTTATTTTATAACTCATTGTATTATAATAAGATTAGTAAAGACATCAATAAAGGACATCGATTATATATGCCAATATGACATATATGACTCATGATGACATAATTATTATGCAATATTGACATATAAAATGCCATTCTGTCGTACAAAACTTGAACTTAAATCAATTTTTGTATAAAGATCACTGAGCCATGTAGGTTTATGTGGGTGTAGAAGAGGATTTATCCCTTTCCTAATCAAGAAAATTTTCTAGGCAAGATGAAGTTTTATCCCTACTAAGCTTTGGCTCGATGAATCGAGCAACTACACAATAGCTGATTTTATCTGAATGTGTGATTTAAAACACGGGTTGGGACAACCTGTGCTACCACTCTTATTTACCGAAGCAGTATAGATAACCATCCTCTGAACACAAGTAGATTTTATCTTTGTAGAAAACCGGAGAGGCTGTAATCATGCCACTGGTCTGGAATTTCCACATGAGTTTTCCACTCCATCTTTCAACCATATAAAATCTACCGTCAAGTGAGCCAAAGAAAACATTATCCCCTACTACCAAAGGCGATGAATGTATGGGGCTTGATGTTTCAAATCTCCATTTCAACTCACCGGTAACAAGATCAATTTTATATAATAAACCATCATTTGACCCGATGAAAACCGAACTCTCGGTTACAGCAGGTGAGGAATAGATGGGACCGGAAGTTTTATATTTCCATATCAGATCTCCATCTTCCTTATTCAAACAGTAGACCATCCCATCCAGGGATCCGAACAAAACCTGCTCAGTGCTAATCGCAGGGGATGAAACTATACCAGATTGAGCTTTGAACTGCCATCTTATTCCACCTGTTTTTCCCACCAGAGCGTAAAACCAGCCATCATTTAAACCTAAAAACAAAAGCCCATCAGAATATGCAGGTGAGGATAGTATTTTTTCTTCTTTCTTGAACTGCCAGACTGGTTCTCCCCCAAGTCTATTTAATGCATAAAGCTTCCCCGTTTCAGTCCCCAGAAAAATCTTATCCTCAATTACCAGAGGTGAAGACTTGGATGATTCCAATTCCTTTTGCCATTCCAATCTTCCTTTTTGGAGATTATAACAAAAAAGGGCACCTTTTTCTCCTTCACCGCTGAAATACAAAAAATCATCCTGGATGAACAGAAAGGAGGGGCAATTCTTTTTTAAAGAGAAATCACCCAATCTTTTCCCGGAATGGGCATCCACAAAGTATAACTTCTTATCCAGCCCACCGATAAAGACCACATCACCAGCCACAACTGGCGTGGACTTTATTTTCCCATCCAGCTCTAACTTCCAGAGCAGCTTTTCAGGAGTTGGAATGTTTTTTTGAACATACCCTGAGTTTCTCAAATCACCCCTGAAACTGCTCCAGGATGGATCAGAGACTAAATCCGAATCCTTCAAAGCAAACCTGTGAGAGCAAGAAAGCAAAAGGCAAAAAATTATGCCCCCGAAGATAAACATGATTTTTCTCATCCTAAGCTCTGTTTTCCCAATACAATTTAGAAGTTCCAGCCAAAGAAGAAATCGAAAACCCAGCTCTCTGAATCAGATGTTTTGGCAAAATCAAATCTCAAGACCATAAAGTATCCCAGGCTGACTCTTGCTCCTAATCCAAAGCTGGTGTGCAGATCATCGGTCTCGTCAGTATATTCATCCCAGGCATTTCCAACGTCAAAGAAAACCGCTCCCCGAATAGCCTGAAATCCGATCCTTCCAAAGGGGAAGCCAATTAAAAGATTATCGATTAAAGGAAATCTCAGCTCATTGTTGACCAGAACCATGTTGCGACCGTAAAAGGCGCGTCTGGAATATCCCCTCAAGGTCCAGCTTCCACCCAGATATAGACGCTGTGGTTCCTTTCCAGCTGAGGTGAATCCCATGAATCTGAATGCATAACAACTGTATCTGGCTAATCTCAGATATTTCCTGAAATCCATCAAAAACAATCTATTGTAAACCGAGCCATCATTCCACCCAAAGGTTACTCCAGCTGTCAGGTTAAACCTGGTTCCATCGATAGGTCCCACAAAATCCCACAGGGAAGTATCCTTGATAAATGAGAGGTAATTGGTGGATAAAAAGGCGTGCCTTTTTCTGTCGAACAGATAAAGGTCTTTATCCGACTGTCTCAAAACAAATGAGGTCTCCACTCTTCTGAATTTAGACAAAGGATAGCTGGCAGAAACCAGTCCCCCGTATTGGCGTTCATCGAACCATCCATAGTAATCATCATAATATTCATCATAAAAATGAAAGAGCCCGAATCCATAGTTCAATCTTTTAGATTTGTTTAAATAAGTCACTGCCAGATTGAAGCTGGAGAAAAATTCAGATTTGGATTGGGCCGAGTTACCTACCAGGAAGAAATATTGATGATTGCCCAACATATCCGTAAGAGCTACCTGTAATCCGCCAATGGGTCCATATACAGCATCATAAGCAATAGCAGATTGAGCTATATCAAAGGAGAACTGGTTTTTGTATTTCACCACTCCCTTTTTAAGTTCACCCTTTAACCTGTCCGGTTCCCAGGAATTTAGTGAGGAATAGAGTCGATTATCCACCTCGGTCAGGTTTTTCTGGGGTAATTTCATCTTATAGATCTGAAATCCCTGATCCTGATATCCGGTGAAAACCATGCTGCTTTCCCTCTCCATGAAGACCGGATCAAAAACACCAGTAGTAACCGAGGTTAACTGATAAATTTTCAGGGAATCATTTAAAAGAAAAAAGTTGAAAGAACCCTCGCTATCTGACGAGAAAACTACCCTTTTACCATCGGAAAACCAGCAGGGGTTTATGTCGTTCTGAGGACCGTAGGTTACTTGCTGGATTTTTTCTGTAGAAAGATGGAAAACGAAAAGATTTTTATAACCCACCTTACCAAATTCACCTCGATCCGAGCTAAATATAATCCTATCTCCATCAGAACACCAACTGGGATCCTCATCCACATAAATGTCCCGGGTCAAGCAAACAGGAGAACCGTTATTCAGATCAACAGTGTAAAGGTCACAATATCCATCCTGGGTTGAACCTGAGAATACCAGTGATTTCCCATCCGGAGACCAGGAAGGTGATGAAAGGGTTACCAGCGAATCGAAAGCTAAATCCCGGACCACCTTTTTATGCTCAATATCATAGATGTAAAGAACGTCCCTCTCGTCCCGCTTGGAGACAAAGGCGATCCTGCCATCATCAGAGGCATCTATCTTGCTTTTCAAAAGATGTAAAGATTCAAATTTCTGAGACCTCTCCCCTTTTACCAGGGTTACCAGCTTTTCCTTCTCCCCCTGGGGGGACATCAGATAAATGCTGGAATAACCTAATTTGTTGGATTTGAAAGCGATCCAGTTTTCCTGACCCCTTTCGTTTCTGTAACTCACAACCGCGGGTTTTAAATTGAATCCTTCAAAAGTAAGCTGGGTAGCTGTTCTTCCCGGCAGGTCGGATCTCTCAATCTCGGGGAAGTATTGTTTTTTTAAATGATATTCCCAGTCCTCGCCCAGATCATCCAGAGATTTACAATAAGTATTCTCTACTGCCTGGGAAAAATCCTTTCCTTTCCAATAATTATCATACAACCAGTTTATCTTATCATCGCCATATTCCTCTTCCAAAAACTTCAAAATAGATTCGCCCTCTTTATACATAAAATAGGTGCCAGAAATCTGGCTCATATTACTGAGCTTGACCAACCTCCCTGATATGACCAGGTCTTTTATCAGCATATCAGCTTCAGAGTCCCATTCCTTGGAGAAGTGTTCGGCCAAACCCTCCTCCCACCACAAAGGAGGAGATGAGAAATTATACTTCTTATGTGATTTCATCACATAGTTTAGTTTACTAAAGGAAAAGACGTGCACCAGCTCATGTCGGATCACCCTCTCAAAGTTGCCATAGGAACCGTTGAAAGGTATAACCATTCTTCCCTTGTAAAATTCCGTAAATCCACCCACGCTCTCCGGAATCAAGTCGGGAATAACGTTGGTCTGCTGGAAATAATGGGGTGAACTGTATACAATCAGAGGAATCTTGTCAAAAATGTGATGGTTAAATTTATCCTCCAGGATCTTGTAGCTTTTCTCCGCCAGATTACCGGCTATCTCTGCTATCTCTTTTTCCTCGGGATAGAAATAGACTTTGAAATGCTGGGTGGTCAAAACCTGCCACTCAAAATCGGTGTAATTAACCTTATTTTTCCCAAAGTAGTATTGGGGAAAAGCATCCACCCAGAGCAAAGTAATTAAAATTGAAGCTAAAAATAAAGACTCGATTTTCCTCATAGTTCAATCCTTGAATCTATCTTTATATATACGCCTTTTCCCCTTGTTTTTTATTAACCCATTGCGAATTGCCTGAGAAATAAAGAAACTACTACTTTTACTCTTCGGCAGCATTTTCAAAATAATATAAGCTTCATCTGCTGTCAAGCAGTCTATTGCACGTTTTTGAAAAAACTGAATTAAACAAAATACCAATAAAACCATAATCCCACTCAATTCTTCAGTAGGAATTCCCTAACAATTGGATTTAAGTCTTCAAGTTCACTTAGTCAAGCTGAAGCTTGACATTCCATAGAATATTTTTGGAGTGTGAATCTTCGGGTTCACTTGGTCAAGCTGAAGCTTGACATCCATAGAATATTTTGGGGGTGTGAACCTTCAGGTTCACTTGGTCAAGCTGAAGTCGTAGATCCTCCGCATGTTGCGGGGCTTGACACTCCAGAGTAAATTCTCCGGTATCACAGGTTGTCTCAACCTGTGATAGTCCCGCTCTTAGCGGGAGGACAGGATGTGCTATCAAGTAGTTGTCTTTTATTGGTGACCCACCTTGCCCTTGAGGTGGGTTGAGATTCAGACTGAGAGATCGCCAAAAACTCAGCAGGAGAGTATTTAACCTTGTGTATTGCTTTAGGTTAATTATATAGGGCATTTATCTATGTTTAATGAATTTTTTAATTAGTTATTCATTAAATAATACTTGACTTTTTTTGTATATTGTCTTATATTATAATGAAATTGTAGCCTATTCAGAGGAGGAATAAAACCTGGCCAGTTACCTCTGAGTGGTTGAGTGACCTAAGGTGGAGTGGCTTTATAGAAGGAATTCTTAAAGAGATCTGAGTGTAAGAGCTTTTGTGGATGACTGCTTAATGGAGGGGGCATTCACCTCAGCTTAAAAATTAAAAGGAATTTCCGCTTGGGGCAAGGGGATTAAAGTTTCCAATTAACTCGTGGCTCCAGGGGGTGAAAAAATGCGACGTAATCTTCGTCCATTGTGTGAAGACAAGACTCTCCAGTTTCTGGAAGATTTCCTGGGTGCCGGGACATCGGCTCTGATTCTCTCAGTAGCACATATATATCCAGCTTACTGGTTTATTTCACTTTTTGCCCTGCTTCCTTTGTTCTGGCGGTTAACCAGAGCAAACCTAACAAGATCAGTTGTTCTGGGAATAAGCTTAGCTGGCTGTTATGCCTTTGTCGCATTTTTTGCTGAGGTTCTGCTTTTTCCCTGGACCTTTCTCGTCAAGTTTTTATTGCTGAGCTTAATCTTTTCAGCCTTTGCCATAACAGTTAACAGAACGAAAAAATATTTGGGCTTTAATGCCTTCCTAATACCCTTTTTATGGCTGCCCCTTGAGTATGTCCTGAGTCACTATGCCCACCTGGGCAGCATATTTGCCTTTCCCGAGGTTAATTCCATCCTTCTGATCAGAATCGGGTCGCTTTTTGGCGTATTGATGATCTCCTTTGTAGTGGTCCTTATCAATTCGCTGTTTCTGATCCTCCTAAAGCGACTGGTTCAAGCATTAAGTTCACGCAAAACACTTCCCGTAAAAGAGGATAAAGGACTTTATCCTGCATTTAAACATATAATACTTCAAAAACGGTGGTATGATTTTCATGACCCCCGGGCCCCTCCTGTCCACCAGCAGTAGCTATGTTATCACCAATTCAGAAATTAATCACTAATATAAAGAATTAGTTGAAAAAGGAGTAGTCAAGATGAATTCCACGAAGAAATATATGTTTATTCTTTTGCTAATTGCAGCCGTGATGCTCTCGTTTTCGCAGGCATACGCTGCTGATGCAAAAATATACAGGGTCACAAACGGGAGAGGGACGCCTGCCTCAGATTTGCATGTAACATTCACGGGCACTGGTGGAAATATTACTACAGTCGTTCTTACCAACCCAGAGGGTTGCCCAGATCCGGCAATTCCATCGAATGGAGCTGTGACCAATACAGTGGTACTGGAGTGGGGGGATAACTGTGTTGATAATGAGGAGTATGTAACCATAAAAGTTAGCACTACGACCGATTCATCACTCGCATTTTCCAAAGGCTTTTGGACAGATATTACTCATCCGACGGATCCAGGTATAGGGCCTGTTGGCCCCAATGATATTCGACAGACCGGCATTCCCTCTCTCACCCAATGGGGCTTGATTGCTCTGTTGACAATACTGGCTGGTATTGCCACCTGGGTGGTACTTAAGAGAAAGAGGATGGTAACTGCTTAAAAAAACCAGCTGAATTGCATTGACAAAGCCTTCTTTTGATGTTATATTTGAAAGGAGGCTTTGTAATATTATCTGAAGGTATTAGTATGGGGAAGAAAAGGAAAGATAAGGTTTCAGGGGAAAAGCCTAAGTCCAAAATCCCCAAAAGATTATTGAGATTCTACATTCTATTTGGACTGCTCATACTTGCTATTGGCATGCTCTACCCGGTTATGTGTAATGTTTTTGAAAAACCTCTGATGGAATTTATGGTATTAACAGCCACACTGACAGGTGTCCTGCTAAAAGCTCTGGGGAATCCAGTAACAGTCAGCGGAAGATTCATAAGCACTGGTGGCTTCAGCGTGGAGATAGTTTATGAATGTCTGGGAATTGTAGAGATGCTCTATTTCACTGCAGCGGTTTTCGCCTTTCCCTCAGACCTTAAGAAGAAACTTCAAGCGATATTGATCTTTTTCCCCATAATCTTAGTAGCCAACATTTTCAGGTGCGCTCTTTTAGTTTATGCCGGGGATCAGTCCATAAGTGCTTTTAACTTTATCCACACTTATTTCTTCCAGATAGCCATGATATTATTTATTGCCATCTTCTGGCTGATCTGGCTGAAAAAAGTGGTTAGATATGAAGGAAAGCTCGCTTAAATTCGGAATCAAGGTTTTAATAATTTCTGGGATTCTGTTTGCCATCTGGTCTTTGGGGGGAGGGGGTTACTATTTATCCTTCATTCGTATAACCAGTATCTTTCTTTTAAAATTGGTTTTCTCCGAGCTTCATCGTTTTGGCTCACCTTCTTACGGCTTCTATATAATAATACCCTTTTTAAGCCTGGCTTTAGCTACCAGAACATCGAGTCTTAAAGGCAAAATCATCAAGACACTTATCGGCATCGGGATTATTATTGCCTGGAATTGGTTTCTGGTTTTCGTCTGGTATTTTCTCCATCAGAAAGTGAGCCAAACAGACACCGTTTCAATACAACAGCGTACAACTCTTTTTTTCCTGAGTGGGATACTTCCATTTATGCTCTGGGCTGTACTATTCAGGGACTATATAAGAAAGCTATTCTATCCTAAGAAAGGAAAGCCTGCTCGGGCAACCGCATAACCTCTTTTTTTCGTCGGCCTCTGAGGGCAGAGGCAAGCTCTGCTCCTACGTAAATTATGATAGGGAAGTTCCCTCTTAACCTCAATGTGATGCACGCATGGTCAAGCTGAAGCTTGACACTCCATTTATTTCATGCAAGTATTTACTCTTTGGTTTATTCTAATTAAAAAAGCTGGATAGCTACTTTCAACTACCCAGCTTTCTGGAGGAGCGGAGAGGAATGTATTTACAGTTTCCTGTTTTCAGTTATCTGTTTACAGATTCAAAAACTTAGCTCCCAGGAGCTCTGATCCGGTACCGTAGTTTTCAGTCTCAGGATAGTCCCATTGTTGCTGTAGATAAGAAATTCATACTGACTGGTATCAGGAATAAGTGCAGAATTGGGATACAGATCCAGATACCAGTAGCCCTCTGAATCGGTGGAGGTGGATCTGAAATAGGGACTTATGATTACCCCCTGAAACTTCAAAGGGATTGTCTTTATGCTGGCTTCAATTTTTGCCTCGGCTAAGGGAAGATTTTGAATGTCCTTGATCCAGCCATAAACCCTACAAAGCTCTGCTGAAGGAGGAGAACCCGGATTGAAAATGTCAGCATAGTAAATGGTATCAGTATTGCCTGCGACTATCAAAGTTTCAGGAACATTGAAAATCCATCCGGACTTGGACATTCTGACCAGGAAAGTATCATTATCCAGAGCAAATATGGCTTTTCCTAAGGCGTTGGTTGATAAGAAACCTAAAGTCGAGGTCTGGGTTAGATTCAAGATCTGAACCTGGACCCCGGAGATCTCAGCTGAATCAGAAGTTTGCTTTGTGGTTATACTCACCTGATGGGCACCTCCTCCAGACTCTGAGGTCAGAGTTCTATCTGGCCAGATCCAGACATGATTTGCTACGCTGTCCGGATTCAGGTTTTCCCCTTCGGTTCGAATGGAATCCACAGCTAGGAATGAAGTTTTGTTGAAATAATGAGAGGCATCTTCGTTTTCTATATCATTCCAGTTGATTCCTATATTATCTGTAGCTGTTAAATCGGAGGTTCCCCTGGTCTCTAAAACCTCCCCGTAGGAGCCTGAGGTATTGTGACCCGTGGTATCCTCATCCCAGATGGCATCTATTGCGGAATTTGAGAGGGAATATCCCTCCTTATCATTATTCACCCCAACTGTCACGTTATCACTGGTATAATCATAAGTGGAAGCATCTCTTTGTATGGTGTCGCCCCTACAATAGGAAACCGTTTCAGGCTGGACAATGTAATAACCATCATCGTTATACCATTTACCTTTTACCGGTCTCCAATAGAAAAAAACAGTGTATTGACCCAGATTGGAGCCATCATAAGCCTTCTTGGTAGTGCAGTAAAGATAATCTCTTGTTTTCATACCACTGTATGTTGAATCAATAAGTGTTCCCCTGACAAATCTAAGAAAATAAACCGAATCGCCTGTGGCATCAGCTGAATGCCCCAGGGTATCAAATGTGGGAAAACAGATTCTACAGGTATCGTCCACCTCAGTTCCGGTTCCAAAGGTACCGAAATAGCGTCCAGCTGTAGATGCTCCGGCAAAAATTAGAACAAGAATAAAAACTAAAATAAGTTTTCTCATAACATCACCCCTTATTTTCTTTGTTGTATTTTAATCAACAATCTATTTACCTCTTCAGGTGGTACTCCAGTGTGATACCAGATTCTCAGGTAGGGGTCATAATCTGTTCCATAGTTATCAGCACTACGATGTTGAAGCTGTTCGCTTCCTTCAGGGGGAGTCCCATTTATGTCCCGGTTGCTTCTCAAAGCTAAACGGGTTGTTCCCGTTTTGTTGATCCAGCCTAATCCTGTAGCATTCAGAGTTATGGAATTATAGTCAGCTGAAATGCCGCTGGTATTTTTACTTCCTCCGCTTTGTTCTCCTATCCAGACCCCGGTTTTGAAATCACAGGCTTCAGGCGGATCGGAATCCCAGAGACCTTCCACCACAGTCATATCCCAGTGGCTGGAGGTATCGATCCACTCTATGTAGAAAAAAAACTTTGCAGAATCAATTGTAACCTGTGAGCCAAGCGCAGAGGTGTTAAAAACAAGATAACTCCGCGGTATATAATAATTGCCATCGCTGTAGACCTGTCCAAACCGGTGAACGCTTATCCCCGGGTTATAATAATCTGCACAGCTATCGTTTCGTGCGGAGTTATAATCTGAATCCACCTCCCTCAAATAAGCATCATCAGTGGAAGAATAGACAGTTAACTCATCACCCCGAAGCTCAATGCAGGACCCGAATAATATCAAAATTATAATTAAAAACCAAAGAGCTGGTTTGCAATCAGGTATTTTCATTTTCCCTCTCAGTTTTATATATTCAGTGAACTATTTAACTGGTTTTGCTCTCAGATAATCAACCTACCCCTTCCTGTTGTTTAGTTTTTTCAGTTCCTCTTTTCTAATTTTCTCAATCAATTCCCAGAAGATCTTTTCTGCTTCCGATGTCTTCTTTAACTTATGTTTAAGCTGGATGGCTTTGAGGGCGTCTGATACTTTGGGCTGGTAACCTTTTGAGTTTATTCTCTTTAAAACCTTTTTTATCAGCTTCTCCAAGAACTCCTCTACCAGTTGATTCCCGTTAATTTCTTTTTCCTCAGTCTTTTTAATTCTTACCATTTTATCCCATTTCCATTATTAAAAGGTCAACCAAACCATTCTTATCCGATTCCGGGGCTTTGGCGATTTTAAAGCCGGTATCGGTCTCTTTTCCTATTACAAAGCAGACCGGTTCCCTTTTGGGTAAAACTATCACCTTAGGCTGGTTAATGGTCTCCGGGAGTGAATTCCCCTTAAGGTCACAGAGACTGGAAAAGGAAACGGATTGTTCCTCTCCACCCTGAAAGGAATGATTCAGAATCACCCTCTTGGAATTCTCACCGCTCTGGGTATAGAAGATCAAAAACTCAGCCAGATTCATCTCTCCCCATACCTCGAAATTCTCCACCACCCAGCTTCTTCTCCCTTTTAGATAACTTAAAGTAATGCTCATATGGATTCGCCTTTATTTATTACTTTTAATTGCCACGGGCTTGTGAAAATTTCTTTTCGCGTAATCCGATAAAATGACATAAGCTTTTTTCCTGTAGGAATCAGACAGATTCTCCCAGGAGCTAAAGGAAACTCTGGCAAATGATCCCGATGATTTGGAATTTGATGTTTCTACCGCCTTAATCCCGCAGAGTATGGAAACCGCCAAGTAAGTTTCAGCAATTACCAGAGATTGTTCGGTTGAGTTGTGATAGACAGAATCTATTAATTTAAGTACCTGTGCATTTGCCTCCAGAATCGAGTTGGAAATGATCTCATCGGACAGAAATCCATATTCCACTTTATAATCAACCAGGACCCACTGTCCATCCTCTATTCCACCGGAAGGTATTCGTTTGATTTTTCCGTTAAAGTAATCTATCTGATAATCTGAATCCTTCTGGTAGATTTTATAGAAAAGGTACCACACTACCACATTGGCATTATCCGGTATATCTCCTGAGGCTATGCTTTTAATCCTCCCCCCTTCGTAATCAATGGAATAATCCAGGTTCTCCACATAGATTTTTCCCAGGGAGGAATCCGAAGCCACCACCACGGAATCGAAGATCAACTCAGAGTGCAGAAGATTGATCCAAGTATCAGGAGTTAGATTGACTTCCTCCTTGGTGGGAGAGAATTGTTCCTTTGCCTTAATATTCTCAGAACCAACTGAAATGCTGATATGGGGTAGCTGGACCCAGTCCGCTCTGGTCAACTGAAAAGGTGAGTTTGTGATTGTCTCGGTTCCCAGCTGATATTCCAGGATATGTTTTCTAACCAGAGCGATGTTGGTGAATGCCATATTTTACTCTCCAGTCTATTTGACTATCTTAATCTTAGACTACATTCAAGTATTTGCACTCCGGAACTGCGGTTATTTGAGAGCCCACAGGTGCTGTGCTAAAGGGTGCTTCTACTTCGATTTTGATCCAGAACTTCTTTATACCTTCTATTGTATTTTGCTGCCAATCAGAGGGGCAGGACAAAAGATCTTTCCATAATATAATGGATCTGGTTTGTGAATCCAGATGATAACTACCCGATTCGGGTATAAATTCAGACCAGTCCTCTCCATCCCAATAGGACCAATTTATCTCTCCTCCTGCACCCGGGATGGATAAAATGATCCTCAGAAAATCGAATTTAAAGTCCAGACCCAGAAACAAACAATCATTTACATCTTTCACCAAACAATTGGAGGTGGGATGGAAAATATCAGCAGGGGTGGTATCCGAGGACTCCTGGGTTCGTTCATAGTATTTTTCAGAAGCTGAATCATCATAACAGAAAACCTTATCCAAAAGCTTTGCTCCTTTTACCAAAGGCAACGGGTTCAGAAATTGGCCATCCTTGAGATAGCTAAATAGAATCTGATTTTGACCCTCCCCCAGGTTTTTCCCGAAGAATACAAATGGTGTTCTCTGGAAAAATCTCAGTGTAGGTGTAACAGGAGAAGCAGCATCCACCGTATAGGTCCCGCTCCAAACCTGGCCATTAAATTCCCGGTAAAAAAGAGAAGATAACCCTGGAAAAACGATCCCTAACCGGTTATCCTCGGAACAATCCGCATGAAAATTATCATTGATCTCCGAACCGGAATGAAGAATCTCCTCTGCATCCCATACAGCAGCTGAGATTTCTATTTTTCTGTAAGCAAGCTTTGTTCCATCGTCTGTATAAAAACAGAAAATATAAGGAGATAGAAATTTAAGCTGAGAAAAACAGGAGGTGCTGCCAGAGGTTAAAGCAGTTCCGGGATCATTAGGACCTGAGCCCCAAGTTTCACCATCATTAGTTGAGGATTTAACATGAACCGAATACCTGCCCGTTTGGGAGTCATACCAGGACCAGCTTACCCAAAGTCTATTAACCCCATCTTTGAGTATGGAAAGATAATAATTATCTTCTTGATTGCACACTATATACACAGTACCCAACGTCCACTCGCCCAGAGAAAAGTTAAGCTTGATGAATGCCAGATCCAAAGTATTTAGGACAGTATAGACTAAATATAAATTCCCATTTGAATCCATAAATCCAGAAAAAGGCTGATCAGCAGAGTTTGAAACTATAACTACCGGATCAGACCAGGTCTGGTAAGGGGGATCAGACCAGGAGTAGACTATGGTATTGGCATCCTGGGGATAAACCAGAACACTTCTGTTTTTGTATTGCCCTGAAGGGATTTTAAAAACTTTTATCTGTGGCGGAATCCCGGTAGCGTAATATGCTGTAATACTATCTATAAGCTTTTCCATTATACTCTTCCCGTTTCAAAGTCTTTACAGGCACCCAAATCTATTTGAAAGACTCGGGTGCCAAAGTAACTAACAGCTAAAAACCAACTACCAATCACCAATCCTAGCTCCATTGTGTGTCCAGAACCCTGGAGGTATCCTTAATCACCTTGGCGTAAGCAACAGATTCGGAGATCACGGCCTCTTCCAATTTCTGTTCGATTACCTTGTCATACTCCACCATCAAAGCTTGAGATACAACTTCCTCAATGGCAAAACGATTGTCCAGGCCAATAACCAGATCCGAAGGTACATCATCGCATCTGATCAAAGTGCATCCCAGCGGTGAAACCAGCTCGCCTGTTTTTTGAAACTTGAATCCTGCCATGGGGTCCTTAAACTCATCCATATTCAGAAGGGTTTTGATCTTGTCCTTATGGCACAGCACAACGTTCATCTCAAAGGGAAAAAACTCGTTATACAGGTTCACCAAATCCGAGTAGGTTAAGCTTCCGGATGTTTCCGAATCGATCACCTGAGCCGGGTTGTCATTTCCATCTCCATTTAAGACGGTATCCACGATAAGAGCCATCTTGTCAGCCTGAAGCCTGAATCCGATGAACCACAATAAGACCTTGAATTGAGTAGTGGTGCGGGACCTTAAAGCCTTATAGGAGGTTTTCAGGGTAATGCCATAATCCGGTATGGTCAGGGTATGTCGCTGTTCCGTAACCTCTATGGTAGGGATATGAGCTAAATCACCAACCGGACGTAAGGAAAGCTTCTTATCTGTTGGGGTCACATTTACGAAAAATGGGGTATACCTCGAATTGGTAATAGAGCTGGTGCTTGCCAAAAGCTTAGAAAGCTCCGGTCTCATCCTCTGTCCCCTTTTTATTTCCCTCATCATAAATTCCGGCAAAAGGGCCGGAGCTCCCTGATAGAAAAGCTCAACAGAGACTGCATTTTTACCCCTTACCTTCATCCCGTGGGCCGCCAACTGACGCTCGAACGCATCCAGAGGGGAGTCTGACTCAGAGGGATCGTAATCCTCTGTTTCTAAAAGCTCAGACAAACTCATCCCCTGGGAT
>CAYURP010000049.1:0-20408 GCA_964447175.1 uncultured Ignavibacteria bacterium
CCAGGTCCCATCTTTGAAACAAAGCGTGCCGAGAGTTATATTGAATCCCCTCGTCCATAAAGGCATTAGTGGCAATATTTCGTGCTAAACCGGTGTGGTGTTCAAGGGTTAATAAATAACCAGCAGGGATGGAGTCATGATCTGTTCCCAGATGAATAGCTTCACAAAACCTATAGTTACCGTCATAATCTATTCTAAAGGTCGAAGTGGTATCTGACCAAGGACTCCACTTTCCATCATCATCTCTGAATTTGATTTTCCAATAATAAACCGTTCTATGTTTAAACTTATTAGAACCAGAATAAGCAACACCACATTTAGTCCCCTCTTTGCAAGCAGGATCAACAGCTATTGACCCTGAGTTCAAAAAATCAGAATCGTTCTGGGTTTCTGAAATCTGAATCCAGCAGTAGTCAGTTAAATCTCCGTCATCTGCATCGTTGAAATAAGCAGTAAAATCAATAGTTGAATAAGTAGTAAAAACTCCAGTAGGATTTGTGATATCCTCCACCTGCAATCCTGTAGGAGCAGTAGGGTCAGTATTGGGAAGATTATAATAAATTACAGAATAAGGATCATAATTAATTCCAATATAATCTGATGTTCTAAATTGCCACACCTCATCGCTGGTGTCGGGTGCAATTCCGGTTTTGTATCTTATACCTTCCATTATGACTGGTATTACCCAAATAATCATAAATATACTAATCAACAACATAATAAAAGCCAACCAAAGTTTCACTCTAATCTCCGAAGTTTTTTTAGATACAAATAATAAGATACTTCCAACCAATACGAGTGTTACTAAAAGAAGCGCTATATAGACACTACGAGATAACCCAACTGTAAGATAATATCCTGTGTAAAAGTGTAATATAAAAATTAGTATTTTCAAGTGTATAGCTATAATATGACTCAACATTGGTCGTGCTGCTTTTTAAAATAGTCGCTCACAAGGAGACAAAGTCATATTCACGCCAAAACCGGTGAGGTAGATTATGTTCAGAGACACACTTACTAACTTCAAAACTTTGAATACCTTTGGCAAAAGATTTTTCTGGGTAGCTTCGGATTCTCCCTTTGTGTTCACTCTGTTCTTCATCTATGTTCCAATTAAAGAGAAATACAGTTCTAAAGTCAAGTTTTTTGTCATAGCTCTTGGGAATTATCATAGGACTCAATCAGTTAGTTGAAAGAGCTGTATATGCAATCTCAACTCTTTTAGTTCTTTCCCTTCCACCTAAAAGTGAATATATGTATAAGCTCAAGCCAGTCTTGAGAATTTGTGTTTTTCCTTGCAATCCATCACACCTGCCAAAATTAGAATATTGCAAGCAGCTTTTCTAACAGTTTCTGGATGGTATTTGAATCTCTCTTCCACACCTTTATTGGTTTTGATATGTTTTGTTTCTATGAACTGGAGTAATTTCTTAGCTGCTTTCATAGCGTGCGCTGCGAGCATTCTTCTAACAGCCGTGCGATACTTCTCATCTGCTTCATCTAAGAAAGTCTTGAAATATGAGCTTCTCTGCCAATTTCTAATAGTTCTTTCAGATACATTATTCCTTCTTGCAATCTATTGCTGAGTTAATTCGCTTTCCCATATGTCCTTAGCCACATCTATATGTTTTGAAGAAATCCTCATTTTCGGCAACTTCCGGCAACTTTTTCACGTTTTCTTGGTGTTTAAAAGCATCGTTTTTTATGTCTACTGTTAGTTATAATAGCTTTGGGGATTTCTATTAACTACAACCCGCTTTCACCACTAACAACAAGCCTATGCAACTGAGACTAATTCCTTGAGCTTATATATGTTTGTGATTTCTGATATGATTTGGTTCAAACTGGAATCCATTGGGGGCGCTTTTTTAAATCCGTTGTTCAACAAAAAATTAAGGCGAGCGAAAATTAGAGACAATGATACTTTTCATCAAAGAATAATACCAGAACCTAACTTAAGTTAGGTTCTGGAAAACCAAATTAAAAAATTATCACAGGTTGAGACAACCTGTGATACCAAATGGATAAATTAATTATTTAATCTGTCTCAGATTTTACCGACTCGGGGTAGGTTTTCGCCTCTTCCTCTCCTCTTAAAACCCTCAAACCTCCTAAGGCCAGTGCTTGCATTTCATCCTCGCCAGGGTAGACCAGGACTTTTCCTAAAAAACCAATCCATTCCTTGAGCCTGCCTATTATATATTCTGAATTTGCCAAACCTCCAGTCAGGACGATAGCGTCGATTTGACCTTTTAATGCCACTGCCCGTGCCCCGATTTCACAGGCTATCTGATAAATCATAGCCTCATATACAATTTTTGCTTTTTTATCCCCGGCTTCAATTCTTTTTTCCACCTCTTTACAATCATTGGTGCCCAGATAAGCTATTAACCCTCCTCCTCCAATCATTCTTTTCTTGATTTTTTCAAGACTTGTATCTTTAAGAAAACACCACTCCGCAAACTCCAGCATAGGTAAGGTGCCCGATCTTTCCGGGGTAAAGGGTCCTGATTGCAAGGCGTTGTTAGCATCGATGGTTTTCCCTTTTTTTAAAGCAGCTACAGTTATCCCCCCACCCAGGTGAACTACTATCAGGTTCACTTGTTCTATTTTCTTATCCAGTTCCTCAGCTGCCAGCCTGGCCGTTGCCTTCACGTTAAGGGCATGAAAAATACTTATCCTGGGTATTTCTGGCAGACCGGTATATCTGGAGATCTCCTCGAACTCATCCACAGATGGCGGATCCACGATAAAAGCGGGTATGTGAAAATCCCAGCCGATTCCAAAAGCTAAAACCGCGCCCAGATTAGCCGGGTGCTCCCCCCCATAAGCCTTGCGTCCATCCTCGATCATCAGCTCGTTCACTTTATATGTTCCGCTTACCACCGGACGAAACAGTCCACCCCGGCCTACCACAGCGGAAAGGGATTCCGGTTTGATACCATGATTTTCCAAAAGATCTTTGATCAATTTCTTCCTGAACTCATATTGATCCCATACCCTTTTAAAGGGATCCAGCTCTAACTTGCCGTGAGAGATATTGGAGGTGAAAAGCTCTATCTCGTTTTCGAAAATGGAAATTTTGGTTGAAGTGGATCCAGGGTTGATAACCAGAATCCTGAATTTCTTATTCTTCATATCTTCTCCAATTTAATTCAATGTTGAGAAGTCAATTCCCTCAACGTCTTAATTATCCTTTCCATTAGTTGACAATCGGTAAACAAAATATCTTGCTTGCTTTATCTTTCTTTAGAAATCAACTTCGTATTTCATATGCTCCAATTTAAGCTTCGATCTTTTAGATAAAAGGTTCAGCAAAACTTCAATTTATCGAACAATTACACCAGAATATTCTTCACTCTACCCACACTTTGAAGCCTTTCTGCAGCTATTTTGTATCCCGCTTCATAGGGTGATATTTTATCTTTTTTTGATTTAGCAATGACTTTAGCCATCATGTCATAGATTTTTTTAGCCGAAGCCAAAGCCTGATCTTTGGAGAGGATCCTGAATTGATCCTCAGTTAAAAACATCTCACCTGCGTTTATGACGAAATCAGGGGCAACCAAAATTCTCATCTTGCGAAGCTCCTGGCACAGATCTGGAGTCTCCAAAAGGTTATATGCCGCTCCAGCGATTATTCTGCATCTAAGATCAGTAAGGTTTTTTCTTGTAACCACGGGCCCCAAAGCGCAGGGTGACAGGATATCGCATTCCGTGGACACGATCTCTTCCGGCTTCACGATTTTTGTTTGAGGGTATCGGTCCTGTATGTTTTTTATTTTGTCATAGTTCAGATCAGTTACTATGAGCTCTACATTCTCCTGCATAAGATAGTCTGCTAATTTGCTACCTACACTCCCCACTCCCTGAATAGCTATAACCAATCCATCCAGTTCGGAGACACCGTAAACCTCCTTAGCACAAGCTTTCATCCCCCAGTAAATCCCGTAGGCGGTGATCTCAGAGCTTTCCGCTCCGCCGGTAGGATATCCAAATAGCAGAACATGATCCGTCTCCCTTTTGATGTATTTCATATCCTCAGTGTCGGTGCCCAAATCGGGATAGGTCACAAATCTCCCTTTTAAACCTTCGATGAATCTGCCCAATGCCCTGAAATACGCTTCATCCGGATGATCATCAAAATCGTGTAACAAAACCACTTTCCCACCTCCGGTATCTGAATCAGCTATAGCCGACTGGCAGGTCATAATCTGGGCCAGCTGAAAAACGTCAGCGATTGCTTCCTTTTCGGATTTGTATTTCCACAGCCTGCAACCCCCGATGGCTTTTCCCAGGGTGGTGTTATGTATGGCAATTATGGCCTTTAATTCAGTCGGTTGATGATAACAGAAGATCAGCTCCTCATGCCCATGTGCTTCCATCTCTTCAAATATGTCAAACTTACCCATACTATCTCTCCTTTAACTCGATCAATACCCCGGAAGAATTTTCAGGATGTAAAAAGGCGATTTTCTTTCCAGTAGCACCGATCCGAGGTTTCTGGTCTACCAGTTTCACTCCTTTTTCTTTTAGCTCACGTAGTGCCTCTTCTACATTATCCACCAGAAAACATATGTGGTGTATTCCTTCTCCCTTTTTCTGGATAAATTTCTCCACCGGCGATTCCTCTCCCAGAGGTTGAATCAGCTCAAGTTTCGTATTACCAATTTCCATAAAGGCAACTCTTACCTTCTGGTTGGGAACATCTATCGGTTCGGATATTTTCAATTTCAGTGTTCCTCCATAGAACTCCGAAACTTTCCTGATATCCCGGACAGCAATCCCTATATGATCGATCTCAATTATCTTCATTCTTTACTCTCTACTCTCTACTCTCTACTCTAAACTCTTTACTCTTTTCTCTTTACTCTTCATTCTAAACTCTTTACTCTCAACTCTCTTTGTATTCCCCCCATATTTCCCTTAAGACATCACATATCTCTCCAATGGAAGCATAGGTTTCAACGCAATCCATTACCGGATATACCAGATTCTCATTGGTTTTAGCTTTTTCCTTCAATTCATTTAACTTTGATTCCACTTTTTTGTTATCTCTTTTGTCTTTGATATTTTTCAGCTTTCGTATCTGTTCTTTTTGCACTTCCGGATTGACTCTGAATATGTCCTCTTTTATCTCCTGCTCTTCCACAAATCTATTAACCCCCACCACTATCCTCTCGTCTTTCTCTATTTTTTTCTGATAATCATAAGCACTATTTTGGATTTCTTTTTGATAATATCCCGATTCCACAGCCCACAGGGCGCCACCATTCTCCTCTATGTGATCTATGTATTTAAAAACCTCCTCTTCTATCCTGTTGGTAAGGATTTCCACAAAATAAGATCCGCCCACCGGATCCACCGTATTGGTCACCCCGGACTCGTAAGCAATTATCTGCTGGGTTCTCAGGGCAAGGGAAGCAGCTTTTTGAGAGGGTAAACTCAAAGCCTCGTCCATGGAATTGGTATGAAGAGATTGCGTTCCACCTAATACAGATGCTAAGGCTTGCAGAGTCACCCTCACCACGTTGTTCTCTGGCTGTTGAGCAGTCAGGGTACATCCTGCGGTCTGGGTATGAAAGCGAAGACGACAGGAATCATCATTTTTGGCATTGAACTTCTCCTTCATAATCTTAGCCCAAAGCCTTCGAGCTGCTCTGAACTTACAGATCTCCTCAAAGAAATCGTTGTGGGAATTAAAGAAAAAAGAAAGCCTTTGAGCAAATTCGTCCACCTCCATCCCAGCTTCTATGGCTGCTTTGACATAAGCTATGCCGTTTGAGAGGGTAAATGCGATCTCCTGAACCGCAGTTGATCCGGCTTCCCGAATATGATACCCGCTAATGCTAATAGTGTTGAATTTGGGAAGATTATCCTTGGCAAATTTGAATATATCGGTTATCAATCTCATTGAAGGTTTTGGTGGATAGATGTACGTTCCCCGGGCAATGTATTCTTTAAGTATATCATTCTGAATTGTGCCGGAAATCAAAGAAAATGGAATTTTACTCTTCTTAGCCAGGACCAAATACATAGCCAGAAGAACAATTGCAGTGGAGTTTATGGTCATAGAGGTGCTGACCTTATCCAGAGGAATTTGGTCAAAGAGTATCTCCATATCCTTTAAGGTATCAATGGCTACTCCTGTCTTTCCAACTTCGCCTGAAGACAATGGATGGTCGGAGTCATAGCCAATCTGGGTGGGAAGATCAAAGGCAACAGAGAGCCCGGTCTGTCCCCTTTCCAGAAGATACCTGTACCTTTTGTTCGATTCCTCAGCAGTTCCGAATCCGGCATACTGCCGCATAGTCCACAAACGCCCCCGATACATATTCGGATATATGCCTCGGGTAAAAGGATACTCACCAGGAAATCCGAGATCAGCCTGGTAATTCAAATCCCTAATATCCTCAGGGGTATAAAGCTCATTTATCGAAATGTTAGAGGAAGTTAAGAGTTCTTCATTTCTTTCGGTTCTATTCATAGTTTTTTTGATGTATCAGCATTAGAAGATACTAATATTAAATTTCCTTTTGTCATTCTGACCCCGCCTTTGGCGGGGGAAGAATCTCAAAGACCCTTCGCTTTCGCTCAGGGTGACAGCAACGTTTTCGAGGCCATCGGGGTTGAATCCTGGTGACTTTGTCCGAGATACAATCCTGAAATCTTGCGATATATTCTGTGAAGCAGTCCTGCGGACGTGTTTGGCTTATGAGACTATTCAAAGACAATCAGAACCTCGTTTTTTTCCACTGCTTTACCTTGCTTTACCCTGATATTTTTCACTTTCCCCTTGAAGCCTGCCTTGAGCTCGTTTTCCATTTTCATTGCCTCTACAATCACCAGGCCTTGTCCTGGTTTTACCTCCTGCCCTTCCTTAACCTCGATTGCTACCACCAGACCGGGCATGGGGCTTTTCAATTCCCTTTGTATCCCTTCCCTGCTTTCATATCCGCTCAGTTCCTTAAGTTTAGAAACTTTCTCATCTTCAAGCTGGCATTCAAATCTCTCCCCCCTCATGGATACCCAGTAACATTGGGAATTCTTTAGAATCTCTGCGTCAAAGGATTGATTGTTAACCAGAAGGGACAAAAAATTGGGTGGTTTAACCTCAATCAGATCAATTGACACAGGATTACCATTAAGTTTGACTTCCAATTTCCCGTTTTTTTCTTCAATCTCAATTTTGAATGTTTTCTCTTTGACTTTGGCTATGTATTTCATATTAATATCCGAATCTCCTCAAACCTGCTTTTCTTCCCTCGATTTTCCACAAACTTTTCTCTTCTTTTTTACCCTTTAAGAATTTAGTTTTCTTTTTATCTTTGAAATCTGTTAAGGCGGAAAACAAAGCCACTATCTCATAGAGCTCATCGTGATCCGTATCAAATATCAAATTTTTCTTTTCCAGCTCCTCGTCTATGAAATGAGTGGAGATATCCCCTTTTAAAAATCTCTGATTCTCCATTACCCTCTGATGAAAAGGAATGTTGGTGATAATTCCTGAGATGTGATACTCGGAAAGCGCCCTTTTCATCCTTTGAACAGCCTCGTCTCTGGTATTACCCCAGGTAAGGAGTTTGGAGATCAGAGGATCGTAATATAAAGACACCTCACACCCCTCGTAGAGACCTGAGTCAATGCGGACTCCGGGTCCGGAAGGTTCCTCGTAGGTAATTATCTTCCCTACAGAGGGCAAAAAGTTGTTGGTTGGATCCTCAGCATAGATACGGCATTCCAGGGCAGCACCTTTCCATCGGATATCCTGCTGTTTGTAGCTCAGTTTCTCACCAGCACCTATGCGGAATTGCTCTTTGACTATATCCACACCTGTCACCAGTTCAGTTACCGGATGTTCCACCTGTAACCTGGTGTTGGATTCCAGAAAATAGAAGTTTCTGTTCTCATCCACTAAAAACTCCATGGTTCCGGCACTGACATATCCGGAAACTTTGGCAGCTTTGACTGCGGCCTGGCCCATCTTTTTTCTCATCTCCTCATCCACAACAGTGGATGGAGATTCCTCGATCACCTTTTGATGTCTTCTCTGGATGGAGCATTCCCTTTCGCCTAAGTGAATTACGTTCCCGTGTTGGTCCGCCAGGATTTGAATCTCCACGTGTCTGGGTCGTTCCAGATATTTCTCCATATAGATTCTCTCATCAGCAAAAGCTGACTTAGCCTCAAATGATGCTCCTCGCAGCGCCTCTTTCATCTGGGATTTGTCTCTAACGATTCTCATGCCTTTACCTCCCCCACCGCCAGCAGCCTTGAGCAAAACCGGAAAGCCGATCTTTCCAGCAGTTTTAATAGCCTCCTCCTCGGATTCAATCGCCTTTTCTGCTCCAGGTACGATAGGCACACCGGATTGGGATATGGTTTTCCTGGCTCTCATTTTATCGCCCAAAAGCTCAATAGAAAAGCTGGGCGGACCCAAAAATACTAGACCCTCATCCTCCACCATTTTGGCGAATTTCGGATTCTCGGCTAAAAAGCCATATCCCGGATGGATTGCTTCTGCTTTTGATTTTCTTGCCACTTGAATCAGTTTTTCCATCACCAGATAGCTCTCCGAAGAAGGTGAGGGACCGATAAAATATGCTTCATCAGCTAATCTCACGTGCAGGGCTTTGCGATCTATTTCGGAAAAAACAGCAACTGCTTTTATTCCCATCTCCCTGCAGGCACGTATTATCCTGACTGCAATCTCTGCTCTATTAGCTATAAGAATCTTCCTAAACATCAGAACTCTCTTTACTCTTAACTCTTAACTCTTTACTCTTAACTCTCTACTCTCTACTATAATGGTATGTTCCCATGTTTTTTGGGCGGATTTGTATCCTTCTTTGTGCTCAACATAGACAATGCCTTAATCAAACGAGGTCGGGTGTATCTGGGCTCGATGACGTCGTCCACATATCCCCGTTCCGCAGCAGTATATGGATTGGCAAATCTTTCTCTAAATTCCTCCACTTTTTTTTCCGTAGCTTTCTCCGGATCTTTAGATTCCTCGATCTCCTTTTTGAAGATTATCTCCGCTGCACCTTTAGGTCCCATCACCGCAATCTCAGCAATAGGCCAGGCATAGTTGATATCCCCCCGGACATGCTTGGAGTTCATCACGTCATAGGCCCCGCCATAAGCCTTTCTGGTGATAACCGTGACCTTGGGAACAGTAGCCTCACAATAAGCATACAGAAGTTTGGCTCCGTTTTTGATAATCCCTCTGAATTCCTGTTCGGTTCCCGGTAAAAATCCCGGAACGTCCACAAAGGTTATAAGGGGAATATTAAAAGCATCGCAGAACCTGACAAATCTTCCGCCTTTGATGGAGGAATCAATATCCAAAACACCAGCCAAAACCGCGGGCTGGTTTCCCACAATTCCCACGGGTTTTCCCGCCATTCTGGCAAAACCCACCACAATATTCTCAGCATAATGCTGGTGCACCTCCAGGAAATCTCCGTCATCCACAACCCTTTTTATCACGTCTTTGATGTCATAAGGTTTGGCTGGATCGTCTGGAACAATGAGGTTGAGCTCCTTATCTGTTCTATCCACCGGATCGGCGAAATCGATTTCCGGCGGATCCTCCATATTATTCAGAGGGATATAGCTGAAAAGCTTTCTCACCGTGGACAGTGTTTCAGCCTCGTTTTCGCAGGCAAAGTGCGACACGCCGGATTTGGTGCTGTGGGTAACCGCACCCCCCAACTGGTCAAAGGTTACCTCCTCATGAGTTACGGTTTTAACCACACCGGGTCCGGTGACAAACATATAGCTGGTGCCTTTGACCATAAAGATGAAATCGGTTATGGCCGGTGAGTAAACCGCACCCCCGGCACAGGGACCCAGAATAACCGATATCTGGGGAATGACCCCTGAGGCTAAGGTGTTGCGTAAGAATATATCAGCATAACCACCCAGTGATACCACTCCCTCCTGAATCCTGGCTCCGCCGGAATCGTTTAAGCCTATTACCGGAGCACCCACTTTCATAGCCATATCCATTATTTTGCAGATCTTCTCTGCATGCCCCTCAGCCAGAGATCCCCCAAAGGTGGTGAAATCCTGAGAGAAAACAAAGGTCAGTCTTCCCTCAATGGTTCCGTAACCGGTAACCACTCCATCTCCGGGAATTCTCTGTTTATCCAGTCCAAATTCACTGCACCTGTGAGTCACGAACATATCGAATTCCTCAAAGCTTCCCTCATCCAAGAGGAGATCCAATCTCTCCCGGGCAGTCAGTTTCCCCTTTTTGTGCTGAGCATCGATCCTTTTCTGTCCCCCTCCCAGCTTAGCTTCTTTTTGCTTTTTTTTCAAAAGCTCAAGTTTCTCTTCAATGGACATATGATTACTCCTGAATTGAAACTTTTATGAGATTTATTTTGTCTTCATTTTTTTCGAGCTTTGCCAGCTTTAGTTCTGTGTCATGATCAAATGCCACACTCCAGCCATCATTTAAACATTTTCCCAAAAATTCCTTTTTAATCTTCATGGTTTCCAAGGGATAAGTATCCACGCTGGCCACATAAGGGATTTTTAAGTGATTTTGTGTGGGGAGAATATCTCCTGGACAGAGTATCTTATCATTGCCTGTATCTATCAGAACTGCCTGATGACCTTGGGTATGGCCACCTGTAGGAATGACTTTAATACCTGGCTCAATCTCCTTTTCACCATCTATTAACTCCACCAGATTGAAATCTTTTAAAACAAAAAAATTCTCAGGAAAATATGTGGCCATTGTTCTTTCATCAGGAGTAAGGGCATCCTTCCATTCCTGAGATTGGATGATATGCCTGGCATTGGGGAAAGTGGGGACTTTTTCACCAGATTCATTGAATTTAACCACCCCACCGGCATGGTCCATATGTAGATGAGTTAAGATCACCAGATCGATGTCCTCCGCTCTAAGTCCAAATTTCGCCAATCCCTGATTCAGATTGGAATTCCTTTCCACCCCATAGATTCTTTTCATCCTATCAGTCAAAGTATCACCCATGCCAGCATCGATCAGGATGTTTTTATTTTTAATTTTAACCAGAAGCAGGTTCAGGTCCAGATCGACCCGATTCTTTTCATCACAGTCTATCAGTTTCTCCCAGATGGCTTTGGGAACTACTCCGAACATGGCACCCCCATCAATTTTGAATCTGTTCTCCACAAAGGAGAATATCTCAAACTCACCCAATTTCATATCTACACAGAGGCAGTTGTGTATGATTTCATAGCGGAGGGGATTAACCCCTCCGTTACGATTAACCTCTTAAATAGGAAGCAGCGATGACCAGTCTCTGAACTTCAGACGTTCCCTCGTAGATTTCAGTAATTCTCTGATCCCGGTAAAGCTTTTCAATACACGAGAACTCACCGATATAACCATACCCGCCGTGAATCTGCATGGCCCGATCAACGCAGAATTTAGCGGCCTCAGAGGCAAATAGTTTAGCCTGGGAAGCCTCCTTGGAGAAGCGTTCCCCCTTGTCCTCAAACACGGCAGCTTTGTATGTTAAAAGCCTGGCAGCCTCCAATTTGGTGCTCATATCAGCGATCATCCACTGAATAGCCTGAAGTTTGGCAATAGGAGCACCGAACTGCTCCCTGGTCTTAGCATACTTGACAGCCTCATCAAAAGCTCTCTGAGCTATCCCCACTGACTGTGCTGCCACTCCGACCCTGGCGCTATCCAAAGTGCTCAAGGCCATTCTGAAACCTTTTCCTGCTTGACCCAGCAGACGAGATTTAGGGACCTTCACATTATCCAACTTCAACCTTCCAGTGGTAGCTGCCCTTATCCCCATCTTCCATTTCAAGGTCTCCCGGCTTAACCCATCAGGTTCACCCTCAAGGATAATAGCTGAAATCTTATCCTTTTCACCTTCCTGTTTAATGCCGCAAATCAGGACTATTAAATCAGCCACATTCCCATGCTGGATGAATATCTTCTCACCGTTTATAATAAAGTCATCACCTTGTTCTACCGCACTTGTTTTTTGATTTCCCGCATCGGATCCCGCATTTGGCTCGGTAAGAGCGAATGCTCCCACAACTTCTCCAGAGCACATCTTGGGAAGATAAATCCTTTTGTGTTCGTCTGAGCCGAATTTCTCAATAGGGTAGGCGGCTAAATTGGATACTGCCATTATGATCGCTGCTGCTGCATCAAACCATGCGATTTCCTCGATTAACGTAACATAATCGAGTTTGCTTCTACCCAAGCCTCCATATTGCTCAGCAACTGGAAATGCCAAAAAGCCTTTGGTGGCCATTTTTTTGTGAAGATCCATTGGAAATTCAGGTTCACGACGATCCAGCTCTTCAGCGATTGGTGCGATTTCAGCCTCACCAAATTCCTTTACCATATCCCTTACCTGCTGTTGAGAATCAACCAGATTGTAAGACATCATTCCTCCTCTGATATTATAGTTAAAACTGCATTATTCTCTAAACTCTTTACTCTTCACTCTCTACTCTTAACTCTAAAAAATCTTCTCCTCTTTTCTTCTCTTCGGAATCTCCTCTTTAAGGTACTGGATGGCTTCAGTGGTAGGAGCACCCGGTGTGAATAGCTTTCCCACTCCCATCTTACTAAGCTTGGCAACGTCCTCTTTGGGTATAATTCCTCCTCCAAACAGGAGGATATGTTCAGCATCTCTTTGCTTCAGAAGTTTCAAAACAGCGGGAAACAGTGTCATATGAGCGCCGGATAGAACGCTCATTCCGACAGCATCCACGTCCTCCTGGATAGCAGCTTCCACAATCATCTCCGGTGTTTGACGCAAGCCCGTATAGATAACTTCAAATCCGGCATCCCTTAAAGCCGAAGCAATCACTTTAATTCCCCGATCATGCCCATCCAATCCCGGCTTAGCCAGCAAAATTCTTATTTTCTTCTCCATATGAAACCTCTTTTTGTTACCTTAACAATTTCTAATTTATTCTTATCTCTGCATTTTATTCTCTTCTACTTCTCCCCCTCTGGCAGAGGCCAGAGGGCTACCTAATAAGAGCTACCCAGAAAGATTTCTCTGGGTGTGCGCCATCGCACTAAATCCAGGGCGGTTCGGTATATTCTCCGAATTCCTCGCGCAGGACATCCACGATCTCGCCTTCGGTGGCATAGCACCTCACGCATTCCAGTATTTTTGGCATGGTGTTACCTGTTCCCTGGGCAGTTTTGCGAAGCTCCTCCAGCGATTTTTTGACTTTGTCATTATCCCTGTTTTTCCTGACCTCCTGCACACATTTTACCTGATCCTTTTCTACTTGAGGATCAATTTTAAGAAGAGGAATTTCTATTTTCTCTCCAGGGATAATGAAATCGTTAATTCCGACTATTATCCTTTGTTTTTTCTCTATCTCTCTTTGATATTTATATGCAGCTTTGGCGATCTCCCTCTGGAGATATCCTTCTTCAATGCATTTTAAAACACCACCCCTTTTTCCTATCTCCTCAAAGTATTTCTCTGCACCTTGCTCCATCTTATTGGTCAGGGTCTCCATGAAGTATGAACCACCTAAAGGGTCTATTGTGGCAGCCACACCTGTTTCATAGGCAATTACCTGCTGGGTTCTTAAGGCAATCTGCACGGCTTTTTCGGATGGTAATGCCAGGGTCTCGTCCATAGAATTGGTGTGAAGGCTCTGGGTTCCACCTAACACTCCGGCTAATGCTTCAAATGCGGTTCTCACGATATTGTTCTCTGGTTGCTGTGCCGTCAGGGTACAGCCTGCGGTCTGGGTATGGAATCTCAGAAGCCAGGATTCCTTCTTTTTGGCTTTATATCTCTCCTTCATGTGCCGGGCCCAGATCCTTCTGGCAGCCCGATATTTGGCTATTTCCTCGAAAAAGTCCAGATGGGAGTTGAAGAAAAACGACAAACGGGGAGCAAAAGTATCCACATCTAATCCAGCTTTTATCCCTGCCTCCACATAGGCAAATCCATCAGCTAAAGTGAAAGCCAACTCCTGAACCGCAGTTGATCCGGCCTCCCGGATGTGATATCCGGATATGGATATGGTATTCCATTTAGGAACGTGCTGGGCACAGAAGCCCATTATATCGGTGATCAGCCGCATGGAGGGCTCAGGCGGAAAGATCCATTCCTTCTGGGCAATGTACTCCTTCAAGATATCGTTCTGCAGTGTCCCTCGAAGTTTCTCTGAAGGTACATCTTGCTTTTCGCCAACCGCTATATACATAGCCAGAAGAATAGATGCGGGTGCATTGATGGTCATGGAGGTGGAAATCTTGTCCAGAGAAATGCTGTCGAAGAGAATCTCCATATCCTTAAGTGAATCCACCGCCACTCCACATTTACCCACCTCTCCTAATGACCTAAGATGATCGGAATCATACCCCATCAAGGTAGGCAGATCAAAGGCAACCGAAAGCCCGGTCTGTCCTCTTTCCAAAAGAAAATGATACCTTTGGTTGGTCTGTTTGGGAGTGCCCATTCCCGAGAACTGTCTCATGGTCCACAGGCGTCCCCGATACATATTGTCCCTTATCCCCCTGGTATAAGGATACTCGCCCGGAATGGAGAGATCCATCTTGTAGTCGAAATTACTCAGATGATCCGGAGTGTATAAGAGCTCAATAGGTATTCCGGATGTGGTGGCATAATTCTTTTCCGGGCATTCCTTATTATTTTTTCCCTCTTCGATTTTTTTCATTTCAGATTTCTCAGACATCTTTTTTACCCCGGCTATAGATCAAAAAAGATCAGCTTTATCCAGTAATCTCTCTCCAGCAGAATAGGGATCGTCTTCTCCTTTAAGCACATCCTCAGCTATCTTGTCTAAATTTAAGGTGGAGAATACCTTCTTTTCAAGCACTTTTTTTATTTTGCTTTCGATTATCTCTTTAAGTTCAGTTTTCACCTGCATTTTCCTTTTTTGCTTTAGGGTTCCGTTTTCGGAGATGAATTTTCGATGAGCCAGGATTCTGGACTGAAGCTGTTCGATTCCCACATTATTTATGGCTTGAGTCGACACCAGTGGATACTCCCACTTTTCTTTTTCCCTTTTCAGTTCCAGTATGGATTCAAGTTCAGTTATGATTCTATTTGCCCCTTCCCGGTCGGTTTTGTTGACCACGAAAACATCCGCTATCTCCATTAATCCGGCTTTCATGGCTTGAATCGAATCCCCGGATTCGGGAACAAAGACCACCACCGTTGTATCACAGGCATTAGCCACATCCAATTCCACCTGTCCCACTCCCACAGTCTCTATGATGATATAGTCTTTTCCGAAGGCATCTAAAACCAATGCCACCTCTTTGGTGGTGGCAGCCAGTCCCCCAAAGGAACCCCGGGTGGCCATGCTTCGCACGTAAACGTCCTGGTATGAAGTGAGATTCTGCATTCGGATTCTGTCCCCTAAAAGAGCGCCACCGGTGAAGGGGCTGGTGGGATCAACCGCAATAATTCCTACTTTGTATTTCTGTTCAGACAATCTGCAAGCCAGTTTATCCACCAGGGTGCTTTTTCCCGAGCCCGGGGGACCGGTGAAACCGATTTTGTATGCTTTTCCCGATCTGGGGTAAAGCCGTGCCAAAAGTTTCTGATAATCATCCCTTTGATTTTCCACATATGAAATCACCCGGGACAAAGCGAATACATCTCCTTCCAAAAATTTATCTAAAGTGCTCATAAGGTTTAGATCTCGACTATTCTTAAATCTTTTATTCTTAACTGCAACTTGGAGTTTTCATTCCAGGTATTTCTCTCAATCACGTAAACCAAATCTATCTTGATTCTTTTCATAGACAACGGTTTGACCCAGTCCCCAAATCCAAAGCCAATAGCATCAAAAACCCTGTCGTTTTTCTTAACCTTGATCTTGAGATGATTGTTACCCACCACATAGGGCTCTCCCAGGATTTCCAGGTTTCTGGTTACAAACACAGGACGGAGATTTTGCGGGCCAAAAGGGGAGAAAAGGTCAAGAGAACCCATCAATTTATCGTCGATGGAATCTAATTCCAGCTCGGAATCGATAGTTAATTTAGAAACCAAATCCTCCTGGTTCAATCTTTTCTCAGAGGTAGCTTTTAATTTATCTCTGAATTTATGAATATTCTTGGAATCGATGGATAGCCCGGCAGCATATTTATGCCCTCCAAATTTTAATAGATAATGACTACATTCTTTCAGGGCCTCATACATATCGAACCCGGATATACTCCGGGCAGAGCCTTTTCCCTCGTTCCCATCTACGGCGATCAAAACCGTGGGGCGATGATACCTCTCCACCAACCTGGATGCCACGATACCTATTACTCCTTGATGCCAGCCTGAGGAGGCTAATATAATGGCTTTATCCCGGGACAGGTCCACCTCCTGCTCTATCAACTCCAGAGCTTCATCCAAGGTGGTCTCATCGATTTTTTTCCTTCGGGTGTTATCCTGGTTCAGCTCCCGGGCCAGCTTGGAACCTAACTGCTCATCCTTTGTGGTTAGAAGCTTTATGGCTTTGACCGCATCACCTAACCTGCCCACCGCATTAATTCGGGGGGCTAAAATGAAAACAACCTGGCCGGTTCCAATATCTTTCCCCATCAGCCCGGAGATGAATATTAAAGATTTGAGTCCGGGTTTATTGGTCCGAATGATCTGGTCCATCCCGAACTTGGTCAGGATGCGGTTTTCGCTGATCATGGGTACGATATCTGCAGCGGTGCCCAGAGCCACAATATCCAGATGCTCCTCCAGTTCTGCTTCATTCTGATCCAGTCTCCTGTAAAGTGCCTGAGCCAGTTTAAAAGCTACTCCAACGCCGGAGAGCTCACCGCCTGGGTATTCTTTTCCCTTTTGTTTGGGATTTATAATAGCCACTGCCTGGGGCAGGGAATCGGAGAACTCGTGATGGTCGGTTATTATACAATCAATGCCTCTCATATTGGCAAATCCGACTTCATTAACAGCCGTTACGCCACAATCCACCGAGATAAGGAGTTTAACTCCTCTTTTCTCTGCTTCCAGGATTCCCTCCTCTGAGAGACCATAGCCCTCTATTAACCTGTTGGGAAGATAATATGAAACGTTGGCTCCCAATCGGTTTAAAACCAAAAAGATCAGGGAGGTGGCAGTGATTCCATCCACATCGTAGTCCCCGAATATCATGATCTTCTGATTATCCTTAAGGGCGTAAATAATGCGATCCACTGCTTTATCCATACTGTTTAAAAGGAGGGGATCAAAAAGATTTGAAAGATCAGGATAAAGAAAATTCTTAGCCAACTCAGGTGTGGTTAATCCCCGATTCACCAGTATTCTGGCGATCCCCGAAGGTAAAGATAAAGATGAAGCAATCTCCTGGGTAATCTTCAACTCGGGATCCGAATCAATTTCCCATTTGGGTCTTATCTGATACATTTTTTATAAAAGGCCAAAACAGACCTTAAGCCGAGTTCTGTAAGATTCAGGTGACGATCATCAATCTTGGGCATTCGTTGCCGAATGCCTCCAGCGACCTACCCGGAAGTAATAGCGAAGCAGGCGGCTTCTCCTTCCCTATTTGGTCTTGCTCTCAAGTGGGGTTTGCCAGCTCCCGAAGTTACCTTCGAGACTGGTGGTCTCTTACACCACCGTTTCACCTTAGCCCCGCCACAGGCGGGGTTGTCTTTTCTCTGTGGCACTTTCCGTTCCTGAAAGACTCTCAGGACCCCCGAGTTACGGGGCACTTCGCCTTGGAGAGCTCGGACTTTCCTCCCCGGAAACGAGGCGATCGTCTGGTCTGCTTTGACCTAAATTACTCCATTCTTCTCCTTTTAAATACGATAAAAAAACCATATTACTTACAACTACTTTCAACTCCAGCTGGTTCTGTAATTGGGTGCTTCTTTGGTAATGGTAACGTTGTGAGGATGACTCTCCTTAAGACCGGCTTCAGTTACCCGGATAAACTTGGCTTTCTTTTTCAACTCTACTATTGTTTTAGCACCACAGATCCCCATTCCCGAACGCAATCCTCCAATTAGCTGGTACACAGATTCCGAAAGGGGCCCTTTATAGGGCACCCTTCCTTCAATTCCTTCGGGAACGAGCTTTTTGATGTCGGTTTTCTCCTCCTGAAAATATCTATCTTTACTTCCCGCTCTCATAGCTCCTAAAGAACCCATTCCCCGATATATCTTGTAGCTTCTGCCTTCCAGAAGAATGGTCTCTCCCGGGCTTTCTTCTGTTCCGGCGAAAAGGCTGCCGATCATCACCCCATCCGCACCAGCAGCCAGGGCTTTGGTTATATCCCCGGAGTACTTTATGCCACCGTCAGCAATCACCGGAACATCGTGTTTTTCAGCCTCCTCTGAGCATTCCATAATAGCGGTTATTTGAGGCATCCCGGCCCCGGTTATCACCCTGGTGGTACAGATGGAACCCGGACCAACGCCCACCTTTATCCCATCCGCTCCGGCTAAAATCAAATCCTTAGTACCCTCTTTTGTAGCTACATTCCCCGCTATTAAAGGTAATTCGGGAAATTTATTTTTTATCTTCTCCACACCCTTGATTACTCCCAGTGAATGACCGTGAGAGGAATCGATCACCACCACATCCACCTCCTCATTCACCAGTGCTCTGGTGCGATCCAACATATCCTTTGCTACTCCTACTGCTGCTCCCACCCTCAACCGTCCTCTTTGGTCTTTGCAGGCATTGGGAAATTGAAGTTTCTTCATTATATCCTTGACCGTGATCAACCCTTTCAGATTCCTCTTTTGGTCCACGATTAAGAGTTTTTCGATCCTGTTCTTATGCAGGATCTCTTTAGCTTCCTCTAATGTGGTTCCCTCGGGCACGGTGATCAGATTTTTCTTGGTCATTACTGCGGATATCTTCTTGTTAAGATTTTTTTCAAATCTAAGGTCCCGATTGGTCAAAATGCCCACTAATTTACCTTTCTGGGTGATGGGTATGCCGGAGATGGAGAATTTCCTCATCATCTCCAGGGCATCGCCTATCAATTTATCCGGAGGCAAGGTTATGGGATCCACTATCATCCCGCTTTCCGAGCGTTTCACCTTATCCACCTCTGAGGCCTGGCGTTTGATGGTCATATTTTTATGAATCACGCCCAGACCACCTTCCCGAGCCAGGGTTATGGCTAAATTCGATTCAGTCACTGTGTCCATGGCTGCGCTCAGAATAGGAATATTAAGTTCTATGTCTTTTGTAACTTTAGTTGAGACCTGGGTATCCTTGGGTAAAACTTCCGATTTAGCCGGGATTAGCAGAACGTCATCAAAGGTTAATCCAATTTTAGTAATCTCTTTGACCATAGATTTACTCTCCTACCCAGATTAAGATTCTTCCGCAGCTATCGCAGGTTATGATAGTGTCACCTCTCCGAATCTCCTGGATTCTCTGAGGGGGCAGGGATTTAAAACAGGCGCCGCAAGCCCTTTTTTTCACCGCCACCACTACATGGTTTCCCACGCCCTTTTTAATCCTCTCATAGGTAGCCATTAACCTTTTATCCACCTTCTCTGTAATCGCTTTTCTCTCCTCCTCTTTAGCCTCGACCGTGGAACCTATGGAATCCATTTTCTTTCTCAAAGTAGCAAGCTGCTCGTTATTATCTTTGTTTATCTCCTCATATTTTTTCTCATACTCATTAATTTTCTCTTTGAGATCATCGATCGAAGCCATCAATTCCAGGATCTTTTCTTCATTTTCAGAGATTTTCAATTTCTTGTTGGCGATCTCGGTGGTCAGGGCATCATACTCCCGGTTGGTTTTAATTATCTTCATTTGATCCTGGAACTTTTTGAGCTCCTCGTTCATAGAATCCACTTCGGTTTCCAGCCTTTTTCTCAGGAGATTCTGCTCGGGTAAATCTTTTCTTAACTGCTCCAGGGTGGTAGAGGTCTCCTCGATTTCCCTTTCCAGATTTTTAATCATATCCGGAAGGTAACCCTTTGATCTCTCCAGCTCACCCAATTCGTAATCGATCTCCTGTAATCTTTGAAGTTTCTCTAATTCTTTTTGCATTTTATAAAAGCTCCTTAACATATAAACAAAAAAGTGCACCCAAACCGGTGCACTTTTTACAGTGTTTGCTCTCCAAAAGAGCCATAATATTTTTGAAATTCAGATGTGATTTTTCTGGCTTTTGGCCTTTAGAAAACGTCCTTATGGTCCGGACTCCTTTAGTTTTTAAAGAACGATTTTTTTGGTGGGCAATACAGGATTCGAACCTGTGACCTTTCGGATGTGAACCGAACGCTCTAACCAACTGAGCTAATCGCCCATAATTTTGGTTATTAGTAGATGGTTCATGGTTTTTGGTTTTACTATCTACCATAAACTAATAACCATCAACTGTCTGGGCCCACCAGGACTCGAACCTGGGACCCACTGATTATGAGTCAGTTGCTCTAACCAACTGAGCTATGG
>CAYURP010000050.1:0-20134 GCA_964447175.1 uncultured Ignavibacteria bacterium
TAATTGTCAATATACATTATTCTTTTTTATCTTCGATAAGGATCATACACCTAGTCATGATATAGTTTTGTCATAGGCTTATTAAAAATACTTGACTATTCAATTATTCAATAATATTTTCTTAGAAAACCTTTAATCACTGAAATGGATAATTGATTAGTAAGGAATATTTTTTGAATTATTAGATTGTTATTATATATTAGAGAGTTACATATTTAATGAGATGTGAAATGTTAAAAGATTCAACGATAGAAGATCTCAAATCTTTTCTTAAACAATTCCAATTATCCGAAGCATTGGCAACTATAGGATCAGAATGCATTCATTTATGGCAAAAGAAAACACCTATTGAAGATGTGGCAAGAAAGCACATCTACCACTTTCAAGGTATAGCTTTTGAAAAGAAGGATAAGGTAACCATAGCCCTGTGGCAATTAGCTTACATTGCTAAACTACTGATTCTCGTATCAAATGATTTCAGGCCAAAGAACTTCGATAAAGATTCACTTCTCAAGGCAGCTGCCATGTTTAACAACTTACTTGATCGAATACTACTGACGGATAGTGAGAGTGAGCCTTTCGCTGCAGATAGCTTTTTTATTCGAACTGGCTATCAGCAATTCACTTTTCAAGCTGAAAAGCGTCATCTAGTTCCGAGGGCACTATATCTGTTTAAAGAGATAAATGAGGAACTTGGAACAGACAAGTTCGATATACCTAAGACTTTTGTTGATATGTATGGTCTAACCATTGAAGATTTCATTTATATTGGTTTTGCAATATCTGCCTATCTTAGAAAAACAGCTTTTTTCAATCCTGATGAGATCATAAATGCAAAAGTCCCCAAATTAGCGAACTATCTCACAAAGGAAAAAGTTGGAAGATTCCTCAACATTGTTACAATCAATTATGCTGATTTTAGAAAATTAACTGAAATCGATCAGAGTAATGTCCATGGATTGGAACATTTTGAATTTAATCCGCTCGTGAAGCACCCTATTATAAGAACTACAAAAGTTGACTTCGTGGTACCTGTTCCCGTCCTACTTCTTGATAGAGTAACCTCTGGAATTTATTATGATATGTTGGATGAATTTAGCAGTCGAAGTCTTTTAAATGAATTCACAAGCTTTTTGGGAGGCCTTTTTGAAAAGTACGTGGGAAAATTATTGACTGAGTTTTACGATGAATTACATTTATTGCCTGAGAGACACTATGGTAAGTGTTCCAGAACGGTTGATTGGATAATTCTAGAGGATAATTCTGCGGTACTAATAGAATGCAAATCATCAAGGCTAACAAAAAGAGCTAAGACCTTCGCTGAGCAAGATAAGTTGCAGGAGGATTTAAGGAAAGGTGTTGCTCGAGGAGTGAAGCAATTATTTAGAAATAAATGTGATATTGAAAATAAAATATTTGGTTTAGAAGATCTTTTTGATATTAAAGATCTTTACTTCTTAATAATAGTACTCGATCCATTATATTTTGCAAATTCAATACAAAGAAAACTTATTGATGAAGAATTGAAAAAAGATAAAATATCAAATTTTGAGTATCAAATAATGTCAGTTTCAGAACTTGAATATTTTACAACTCTACTTTCAAGGGAAAAGCTTTATAAAATTCTTAACAATAAAATTCAAGATTTAGATAAGAGAGAGTGGGATTTCGAACAATTTACGAATGACTATAAAGGAGAACAGGTAAAATTGGAGAATAAATTATTGAGTAAAAAGTTTCATGAATTTTTTGATATGCAAACTAATAATAAAAAAAATTAAACAAGGAGTTACTGATGAGCAAAGTTAATCTATTCATCTTCTTGTGTGTATTTATTATTCTCCTTCCGTCTTTAGCTTTTGCAGTGACCGGGGATGTGATTCTTTCATTCCCTACACCCGGAACCTGCCCTACCGGTATGACCTTTGACGGGAAAAATCTCTGGGTTTTAGACCATAAATCTGATTCCCTTTATTCGATCAATCCTGATAATGGAACTGTCATAAGGGGATTAGCATCACCTGGATATAAGTCTATGGGTCTGACCTGGGATGGAGAAAATCTGTGGGTTCTGGACGGTGAGGAAAACCTGATCTTTCAGCTTGATCCCCAAACCGGCTTGGTAAAAAAGACCCTGTATGCTCCATCTTCCGGACCCCTGGGATTAGCCTGGGATGGAAAGCACCTCTGGGTTTCCGATTCAAAAGAGGACAAGATTTTTCAGATCTCAACTGAGGACGGGACCACCATCAAAACCATTCCGTCGCCCTCTGGTACGCCTCAGGGGATCTGTTTTGACGGCAAGTATCTCTGGGTATCTGACAGGTATGATGACAAAATCTTCATGGTAACTCCGAAGAATGGTGAGGTGATTATATGTTTTGATTCGCCCGGCGCTTACGCGCGGGGATTGGCCTGGGATGGTGAATTCTTGTGGAATGTGGATTATCAGACTGACTCCCTTTATAAATTGAAAATCTTCGATGATCAGATATATTCCCAGACTCAAAAAAAGGTGGAGTTTTTGGAATTTACCAATGAGTTCAGAAATTACGGTCCGGGCATGGTCAAAGACCTGGATTTGTATCTTGCTGTTCCTCAAGATCTGAACAATCAGAAACTTCTTGGGAAAATCGATTTTTATCCTGAGCCGACTGGCTTTATTAATGATAAATGGGATCAGAAGGTGGCTCATTATCATTTCACAGATCTAAAACATACGGAGTTCATAAGAGTGGGGATGAAGATAAAAGCGGAAATCTACGATCTCCGATACTTCATATTTCCTGAAAAAGTGGGCACCTTAAATGATATACCCAAAAAGATAACAGACCTTTATTTAGTTAATGATACCAAATATGCCATTGACGATCCATTTATCCAGAAATCAGCAAAGGAAGCTGTGGGGGATGAGAAAAATCCATACTGGATAGCCCGCAAGATATTCAATTATGTGATAGGTAAGATGCATTATGAGCTGGCTGGTGGTTGGAACATAGCTCCCACTGTTCTGAAAAGAGGGTCTGGTTCCTGTTCCGAATATAGTTTTGTCTATATAGCCTTGTGTCGAGCTTCAGGCCTTCCTGCCAGGTATGCAGGCTCGGTGGCCATAAGAGGGGATGATGCCTCAACAGATGAAGTTTTCCATCGTTGGGTTGAAGTCTATTTACCCAATTACGGATGGATACCAGTGGATCCGTCAGGCGGAGATAGGGACACGCCTTACCAAAAGTTCCAGGCTTTCGGACATCTGTCCAATCGTTTCCTGATCACCACTCTGGGAGGAGGGGGATCGGAATATCTGGAATGGGGCTACAATTCCAACGAACACTGGATCTCATCGGGAAAATGCAAAATCTTCACCGAACAAATAGGTGAATGGTCGCCTTTGGCAGCAGAGTAAAATTCTATGTTGGCTGAGGAATTGGTGGTGGAAATCCAATTCCACCACCAACAAATGAATTCCTCAGCCATAGAAATTGATGGTGGAAATCTCCGAAACGGGTCTTGACGACAATTCCACCACCAGCAAAAGATAACCAAACAACACAGGTTGAGACAACCTGTGATACAGAATTGAAGTATCCAGAACTTGACTTAAGTCAGGTTCTGGTCGTTATAACTAATAACTAACAACTAATAACCAATCACCAAAAACCGTTCGGTTTGGGAGCCCGCCCTATGGGGATTCTGGCAATTGATTTTTCGTAGGTCGGGCACCTTGCCCGACCTGTCAGTTCAAACTAACTTGGTAGAACAAGGTCTCCTGACCTTGCCATAAATATTCTTGGATCAGGAAATCCAGAATTGACCGTTACCAGGATATCAATATATAATGATTAATAAGGGTAATATTCGTCTAAATAGCTCTTGATATCAGCTTTTTCTTTTAGCTGAGCATACCACAGCTGGAATGTCTCGATTTTTCTCTGCTTTGAAATTTCAGTTTTTAAAGAATCCTCAACTGCTGCGAAGGTGTTTTCATCTATATCCGATTTTGAGATCAGCTCCAGGACGTAAGCTCCCTTTTCTGTTTTTATAGGAGGGGAGATCTTGTGTTCCGGAGTAAGAGCGAAGGCAGCACCGATGACCTCCGGGGTGAATTGAGGAATAAAGGAGTTTCTGCTGAATTCTCCGGTGAGTTTTACTTCATGCTTGTATTTCTGGGTAGTTTTTTTGAGATCGTTTTGTAGGAGAGCTTCCTTTTGTATCTCCTGTGCTATCTGGAAGGCTAACTGGTTTCTTTTTTCGTCTCTAACATCTTTTACTAAAACCTCTTTAACTTCCTCATAGGATTGGGTACCCGGGGGCAGCTTTTCTAACAGGTGGAAAACATAAAATGCCCTGTTGGTTTCAACTGGTTCGCTAATCTGACCTGCCTTATTATTGAAGGCAAATTCCTGGGCTTGCTTGTTAGCACCGATAAGACCACTTATGAAATCCCCCATTTGAAAAGACGAGGTTTGAGAGACATCCAAGCTCTCCTCCTGGGCTACCTGGGAAAATCCTTTTTTCCTGGCGCTTTCTGAAAAGTACTCGGCTTCCGATTTTATGCTCGCCCTGGTCTCCTCAGAGGGGTTTACCTTGAGCAGGATATGGCTGGCTTTTATCCTCTCCTCTCCATTTTCATTTTTGCGATCGTAAAGCTTTATCAGATGCCAGCCGAACTGGGTTTTTACTGGATTGGAGATTTCACCTTTTTCTAAAGAGAAAGCTACATTTTCAAAGGGCTCCACCATATCTCCTTTTCCGAACCAGCCCAGATCACCTCCCTTGGATGCAGAGCCTTCATCCTGGGAATATTCCTCAGCTATGCTTGCGAAATCCTCGCCTTCATCCAGAAGCTCTTTTATCTCCAGAATCTCAGCTTTGACCTTCTCTTCGTCAGCAGAGCTGGGTTTGATACCAAATATTACGTACTCCAACTTGGCTCTTTCTTTCAGCTTGAAAATGTCCAAGTTTTTGTCATAAAACTCTCTCATTTCATCTGAGGTTACTGTGAGAGCCTGGGGAGGAATCTCGTCTGGTGAAACAAAGGTGTAACCAACCTTAACCTTTTGATTTTGGTCGATCCAGTATTTTTTAACCTCTTCCTCACTTACCCGGCTTACCCCGCCAATCAGTTCTTGAAGTTTAGCCATTATCAGTTGGGGACGGACTATAGCCTCCAGTTGACCCCAGGGAATGCGAGGATCAGCTAAGGCTTTTACATATTTATTATAATCGAATTTACCATCGGTCTGAAAGACCTCAGCCTGCCTGATTTCCTCTGGAGGAAATCTTTTAAGATACTCGTATACCTCTCGACTGGTTAATTTTATACCTCTTTTATCTATTTCCTCTGCCATCAGAATTTCAAAGACGAAATTCTCCCAGGTATTGTCTCTTACCTTTTTAACCATCTCCTCCGGGACCTGATCCTGGTAGTCCTGGCTAACCTTATTCAGGTTACCCTGATAAGCTTTCTGGAAATTGGTTAGATTTATTTCTTTTCCATTGATAATGCCCACCACTCCGTATTTTTGGGATTTTTTACCGGAAAACTGCATGCCCCAGGCAAAAACTATTGTTCCCACAAATGCAACAATCACTATCCACATAATCGACTTGGTCATGCTTCGCATTGCTTTCATCATGGCTTATCTACTCCTTTGTTTCCTCGATTACCTCTAATTCTTTGAAATATACGGAATAATAGCCGTTTAGCAAGTGAATTTTTCTCCCAAATTTCAATTTGACAAAGAGATTAATTAAAGTTAATATAATAAAGACATGCTCAAAAAGATACTTTTCTCATTTTTATTTTTTTTATACCTTTTTGCGACATCTGTGAAAGGCAAGGAGAGTTCTAACTATTTGTGGCCCATTGAGAAATTCAGGGAACTCTCCTCTGTTTTCGGCGAATATAGAAATTTTCATTTTCATTCCGGTATCGATATCCCCACCCAGAAAAAGACAGGCTTTGAGGTGATAGCCCCTGAATCCGGATGGGTTTTTAGAATATATACCTCCTGGTGGGGTTATGGAAAAGCACTTTATCTGAAGCTGGATGATAATAGATTGGTACTTTTTGGACATCTTTCTGATTTCTCACCGAGAATAAAAGAATTGGTGGAACAAAAACAGCTGCAATCAAAAAGCTATTTTCTCGACATTTTTTTAGACCAAGATCAGATAAGAATAAAAAAGGGTGAACTTATCGGTTTTTCGGGCGAGACCGGAGCAGGTGCACCTCATCTTCACTTTGAGCTGAGGGATGATAAAAATCAACCCCTGAATCCTCTGACCCATGGTTTCCGGGTGGAGGATTCTTTCCCTCCGGTAATCAAAAAGATCGCCTTCAGACCTATTGGAATGAACTCCAACGTAGATGGTGAAGATAAGGTTATAATTCTGACTTTATCTCCTGACTCCACCGGGGAAAATTATGCTCTAAAAAAAACACCTGTTCTCTCAGGGAAAATCGGTTTGGAGATATCAGCCTATGATAGAATGAATGAAAGGCAATTGGGCATCTATAAAACTACACTTTATCTGGATGATGAGCTTATCTTTTCCTCCAGATATGATACTTTGAATTTTGAAACCACCTGGATGGTGTCGCTGGACAGGGATTTTCAACTTCTCAGCCAGGGCCAGGGACATTTCTACAAGTTATATGTGGATCCGGGTAACGAGTTAAACTTATACCAGGTTCCTGAGCTGGATCAGGGGGTGATTAACACTGAGAAGTTAGACAGCCTGTCCCGGAGGGTATATGCAAAAGGTACTCATAAGATAAGGATTTCTGTGGAGGACGTATGGGGTAATTTATCCTCAGCTGATTTTTCCGTGGTTTTTGACAAAAAGCCTGAAATAAAAATAATGGAAATAGTAACATCTGAGGGGAAAAGGGAAATCAGGGGAAAAGTACTCGATGATGGCAGATTTTCTGAGATTGAAATTGACTGTTCCCCTTTAGATAAGCTTATCTGGACGAAAAAAAAATTGGTTAATAACTCAGAGGAAAACGACTTTTACTGGGCGGAAGATATCAACGAGCCTTCGTTTTTTCGGATCAAAGCTAAAGATGAATTAAACCTTGAATCTGATCCGACATTCTTTTTTCTGGGTATGGACAAAATAGTTCCTAAGTCGAGAAAAGGTGAGATCAAGCTGAACCTGAATTATTTTTTTGAGGATGGTTTTTTAAATTTCATATTGGAATTTAATTCCCTCTTGAGTAAAAAGCCAGATTTTTCCCTTAAGGTAGGAGGTTATGAATTTCAACCTCTTATAATAAAGCAAACAGGCCAGAGGAACTATAAAGCTGTTTATCCATTCTCGGAGACAAAAGCCAGGGAGTTGATGCTTAAGGTTAGTTGTCAGACCGTATTTGGGGATTCCGCAAACTTTGTGAACGAAATCCCCTTATCTATTGCTACCCCCCTCTACGGAGGGGAAGCTGTATCCCGAGATGGGATGGCTAAAATAAGAATAGATTCAGGAACCGTGTACAAAGATATAGAATTAAAAATTGAACCAAGTTCTCCAGGCAAAAGATCAACAGAAAAGGGTGAAATTTACTCCTTTGAACCGAAGGATATTGCATTTGCAAGATCTGCCCGGGTGTCTTTATCCTATAAAGGGAAAAACTGCAACCCTGAAAAACTGGCTTTATATGAATATAAAAACGGAAGCTGGCGTTTTGTGGGCAATGAGTTAGATTTTGAAGAGAAAACCGTCTCAGGGAAGGTAAGGTGCCTTTCAAGTTATGCTGTTCTGGAAGATGAGGGGGCTCCCGGGATAAAAGTTATTTATCCTGAAAAAGGGCAAAGTACTAAGAACATATCACCTCAGATATATGCAAAAATCTGGGACGACCTTTCGGGCTTCGGTTCAAAAGACGGGATCACGGTAACCGTGGATGATCAGTGGGTTATTCCGGAGTATGATCCGGAAAAAGGGATTTTAAAAACCAGACCTTCTCAAGTTTTGTCCTCAGGATGGCATACCCTGAAAATAGTAGCAAAGGATATGGCTGGAAACCAAAAAACAGCTAAACGGAAATTTAAAGTTACAAGATAAAGTATTATGATTCCAATAAAAGACGATATCCCTTCCTATCGCAGACCGGTGGTCACTACGGGATTAATCGTTATTAACATACTGGTTTATTTATATCAGATAATTCAGGGTCCATATTTTCAGCAATTTATTGTAAAATACGGAGCTATTCCCTACGAGATAATGCATGGTCAGGAGCTGACCCCCCAGCTATCTTTTCCCATTTATCTGAGTTTAATAACTTCTATGTTTTTGCATGGAGGGTTATTGCATATGGGTGGGAATATGCTCTACCTGTGGATCTTCGGGGATAATGTGGAGGATAAATTAGGACATCTCAGATTTTTTATATTCTATATTTTATCGGGTTTGGCCGGGAGTATGGCTCATGTTCTTGCCTCCCCTGGATCTCAGGTGCCTATGATAGGTGCATCCGGTGCCATTGCTGGGGTTCTGGGAGCCTATATGATCAGGTTTCCCCACTCCAAGATTTGGACTCTTATTTTCTTTGGATTTTTTATTCGAACGGTTAGAATTCCAGCCATTTTTGTTTTAGGCTTCTGGTTTATACTGCAGCTGTTATATGGGTTGCCCTCCTTAGGAGCTCAGGAAGGTGGAGTGGCCTGGTTTGCCCATATCGGTGGATTTTTAACTGGGATTTTATTGTTCAAGATAATGAGGAAATATCCCTGATTACGCTAATAGTCAACTGTCCGCAGTCCATGGTCCGCTGCGGACAGCGGACTGTCGACCGCCGAAATGTGGAGTCATATATGGAAAAGGAAAGAAAAGAAAGAAAGCTCCGCTGTGATTTTTGCAGCAGGAGGTTTAAGAAAGGTGGAACCAGATACCGTATAAAAATTGAAGTTGTATCAGATTTTAACGGATATCTGGAGGACTGGTCGAAAAAACCTAAAGACTTCCTGCAGAAAAATATAGAGAAAACCCTTGAGGATACCAAGGGTATGACGGAAAAGGAGATAGAGGAACAGATATATTTGAAACGCGAGTTTTTATGCTGTGTGAGGTGCAGGGAGAAGTTATTAGGGTATCTGGTAAATTCTATTTCTGAATAAATTCTCTCGGATTTAGAAATTTAGTTATTATATTATCTTGTGAAAATACCTGAAGATTGTTTCAAACAAAAAAAAGAAAAATGAAACGAGCTGATTTCATTCACCTTCACAACCACACCCAGTACAGCCTTCTGGACGGGGCTATGAAAATAGATGATCTTCTGGCTAAGGCTAAAGAATTCAACATGCCTGCTTTAGCTATCACCGATCACGGGAATATGTTCGGGACCATTGATTTTTACAAGAAGGCTATTGCCTCGGGAATTAAACCCATTATCGGTTCTGAGGTTTACGTGGCTTCTGTCTCCAGATCTAAAAAGGAACCCATCCCGGGTCTTCCGGATACTGGATTTCACCTGATCCTTCTGGTTAAAAACTTAGATGGCTATAAGAATCTGATCAAGCTCTCCACCTCGGGATATCTGGAGGGATTCTATCACCGTCCCAGAATAGACAAAGAAATCCTGAGAAAAAACCATCAGGGTTTAATAGGCCTTTCCAGCTGTTTGAAGGGTGAGATTCCTTACCTTCTAATGAAGGGCAATTACAAAAAGGCAAAAAAGGTGGCAGAGGAGTATGTCGCTATTCTGGGGCAGGAGAACTTTTATCTGGAGCTCCAGAATCATGGAACAGAGGATGAGAAAAAAGCCAGAGAGCTTTTATTACAATTATCCCAGGAGACAGAAATTCCAGTAGTTGCCACCAACGATTGTCATTACCTGAGAAAAGAGGATTGGGAAGCTCATGATGCACTGCTTTGCATTCAGACCGGTAAAACCATTGCGGAATCTGACAGGATGAAATTTTCAACGGACCAGCTTTATTTCAAGTCCCCGGAGGAGATGAAAAAGCTTTTTGAGGAAATTCCACAAGCTATTGAGAACACTATAAAGATCGCAGAGAAGTGTAATCTGCAGCTGGAGTTCGGTAAGTTTCACCTGCCTCATTTTCCTCTCCCTTCAGGTTATGAGGATCTGGGGTCCTATCTGGATTATCTGGCCAGAAGAGGTTTAGCCCAGAGATATTCTAAGGTTACCCCGGGAGTGGAAGAGCGTTTGGAATACGAGTTGAAGATAATCAATCAGATGGGATATGCCGGATATTTTCTTATTGTCAAGGATTTCATCGATTATGCCCGAAGCAAGGATATTCCTGTGGGGCCGGGCAGGGGTTCGGCTGCCTCCAGTTTAGTCTCCTATGCTTTAGGAATAACCAATATCGATCCCATAAAATACGGGCTTCTGTTCGAGAGATTTTTGAACCCGGAGAGGATAAGCTTACCCGATATTGACATCGATTTCTCAGATAGGGGCAGGGACAGGATAATAGACTATGTGATCAACAAGTACGGAAAAGAGAATGTAACTCAGATAATCACCTTCGGCACCATGGCTGCCCGAGGAGTCATAAGAGACGTGGGAAGGGTATTGGGAATGCCCTACTCTGAGGTGGATCGAATCGCCAAGATGATCCCCTTTGAGCTGGATATGACTTTAAAAAAGGCTTTGGACGTCCAGCCGGATTTAGCCAGACTCTCTGAATCGGATCCCCAGATCAAAAGGCTCATCTTGCTTTCCCAGACTCTGGAGGGGCTTACCCGGCATGCCTCTACCCATGCTGCAGGGGTGGTGATTGCTCCCACTAAATTGACCGAGTTTGTGCCCCTGTATATGTCGGCTAAAGATGAAATCACAACCCAGTATGATATGAAAGGGATCGAGGATATCGGGCTTTTGAAAATGGATTTTCTGGGCTTGAGGACTCTTACCGTGATCGACGACACCCGGAGAATGCTGAGGGAGGAAAGAAACGTTAACATAGATATGGACAGGATTCCTCTGGATGATAAGAGGGTGTTTGACCTGTTCTCCAATGGTGAGACAGTTGGGATCTTCCAGTTTGAATCGTCCGGGATGAGGGATTATCTAAAAAAACTCAAACCGGAAATTCTGGATGATCTAACTGCCATGAACGCACTATACCGACCCGGTCCTCTGGATAGTTATATGATCGATGAGTACATTCAGAGAAAACACGGGGATAAGAAGATCGAATATGAACATCCGCTTCTGGAGCCGATTTTAAAGGAGACCTATGGGGTAATTGTATATCAGGAACAGGTGCTGAAGGTAGCCAGTGATCTGGCAGGGTACAGTTTGGGCAAAGCCGATATCCTGAGAAAGGCCATGGGTAAGAAAAAGGCTGAGATGATGGCAGAGCAAAGGGACGAGTTTATAAAAGGAGCAAAGAGCACTGGAATCACAGAGAAGAAGGCGGATCGGATTTTCGATTTAATTGCCACCTTTGCCCGATATGGCTTTAACAAGGCGCATTCAGTGGGCTATGCTTATATCGCATATCAAACAGCTTATCTTAAAGCCCATTATCCGGTTGAGTTTATGGCAGCCACTCTCTCATCTGAGATCGGGAACTCAGATAGAATTGTAACTCTGATGGAGGAATGCAAGAGGATGAGCATCCAGGTTCTGCCACCGGACTTGAACGAGAGTGTAGGTAAATTCAAAGTATTCGGTAATAAGATCAGGTTCGGTCTGGAGGCTGTAAAAAACGTAGGGGAGAGTGCTATAACTTCAATAGTAGCAGCAAGAGAGCGATACGGTAAATTCACCTCCATTTTCCAGTTTTGCGAGGAGGTGGACCTAAGGGCGGTGAATAAAAAAGCCGTTGAAAGTTTGATCTGTGCCGGAACGTTCGATTCAGTTCATAAAAACAGAGCCCAGCTTCTAGCAGGAGTGGAGCTGGCAATGAATTACGGGCAGGCGGTGCAAAAGGATAAGCTCAAAGGTCAGACAACTCTTTTCGATCTGGAGTCCGGAGGTAACTTGATTCAGAAAGAGCCGGAGCTTCTTCCCATCCCGGAATGGCCTCGTTCCCAGATGCTGGCTAAAGAGAAGGAGATGCTGGGATTTTACGTATCCGGCCACCCCCTGGCAAAATACCAGGAGGAGCTTGCAACCTTTTCCACTTTTACCACGGAAACCATAGAAGCTGTATCCGATGGACAGGAGGTGATCCTGGGAGGAATAATAGTAGGGGTGAAGCCCAATATCGATAAAAAGGGCAATCAGATGGCTTTTATCACTCTGGAGGATTTCTTAGGCACAGTTGAGGTATTGGTGTTTTCCGACTGCTTCGAAAAAAGAAGGACTCTGGTCAGAAGCGGATCCATGGTTTTAATCAGAGGCAGAGCTTCCACCCGGGAAGGTGAGAAAGCCAAGGTCATAGCCTTTGATGTCCTTCCCCTGGATAAAGTATATCAGGAGATGAATGGTTTTTTGCATCTGAGAATAGGCTCTCAAATCGCTGGAGATGATTTCATCCCTCAAATTAAGAATATTCTTTCAACTCATCATGGGAAATCCAGTGTGATTCTGCATATGCGAACCCAAAAGGAGGAGCTCAAGATGAAGGTCAAAAACATCAAAGTCCAGCTTTCCAGAGAGCTTATGAAGAAGTTGAGGGAGGGCTTGGGAAAGGAAAACGTCTATCTCAGCAAAAATTCATGATAAGTCACCCATTTCCATAACAAGTCTTAAATAATCCAAGAAAATTTAAATTTCATTTTCTTCTTTACTTTCGGAATGGGATTGGAGAATACGTTAAAATTTAAAGAAAAGAGTTGACAGAGGCTAATCCGGATTATATTTTTTTTGCTAAATTATAGGTTTATGTAAACGTATTTCTCTTAATGATTGCAGAGGCTATTAATTTATTAACCCGGGAGTAGAATATGCATAGGGATTCGATTTTTAAAATTTGTGTGATCTTTTCCTGTTTATTTTTCCTGGTCTTATCCTGTTCTAAAACCAGAACAGAAGAGGAGCTAATGTCGGAGGCAGAGAAGACGTTGAAGGAGAATAACCCCAAAGCTGCAGTCAAGGCGTATAAGGATATTATCAGACTCCATCCCCAATCCCCGAATCTGGGTCGGATTCAGACGTTGATAGGAGTAGTATATCTCTCTTATAACGATGAGAAGAAGATGAAACAGGCTTGGGATGAGGTGAAAAGCATAGCCCCGGATTATGATCTGGAAAAAGGGTTGTATGATGAGGCTCAGGAGCTGCAGAATCACGACCAGCCCGAGCTAGCCGTAAAGATTTATCAGATGATACTCCAGCGTTTTCCCGACTCACCCATCAGCTATCAGGCACAATTCCTGATAGGTTTTGTCTCCTCAGAACAATTAAAGAATTATGATCAAGCTAAAGACGCATTCCAGAAGGTAATAGACCAATACCCGGATTGCGATCTGGTAGACGATGCCCAGTTTATGCTGAAAACCCTGGGCTCAGATTCCCTGACTCCGGAATTTGAGGAATAGTTAGCTCTGCTATTCTTTCAGATTTCAATTAAACGAAGTAAATTGTAAATACTCGCCATACATCCAAAAACTAATATAAATATAAAGAAATCTCGAGAACTTCATTTATTGACAAAAAGAGGGGGGCTGTTATATTAAAATATAAGATTCAATTGTTTTCACTAAACTTATGTTAATTGTCTTGCTTTAAAAATAATTCCTCGATAAAGGAGAAAAGATGAAAAGAGATTCAGTCTTTCTGATTATCGTACTTGCCGCAGTATGTTTGTTATCAGATAGCATTTCATCCCAGGCTGATGCGATTATTGCGGACCATTATGCGGTCGGGGAATTCGAGAACATACCGGATTCAATTATCCCAGCCATAAGAGATGACTTTCTTATCTTCTACGGACATACCTCTCACGGCAGCCAGATCATGACCGGAATTAACCTTTTATACAATGAGAATGTCCTTTACACTCCACCATCATTCCACGAATATGGCGATGACCTGGGTTATAACGGAGACACATCCTGGGTTCCACCCACCAGAAGCTGGCTTGATTCCTATCCGAATTACAATGTGGTGATGTGGTCCTGGTGTGGCGGCTGTTCGGATAATACTGAGGAAGGGATTAACATCTATCTTAATGCAATGAACCAGCTGGAACAGGATCATCCCGGGGTTATTTTTATCTATATGACCGGCCATCTGGACGGCACCGGTACTGGAGGCAATCTCTACGCTCGAAACAACCAAATTCGCACATACTGTATTAATAACGGAAAGATTCTTTTCGATTTCGCAGATATCGAGAGCTATGATCCGGATGGCAGCTACTATCCTGATGCCAGCGATGCCTGCGAATGGTGCTATGATTGGTGTACGGTCAATCCCTGTCCCTCCTGCGGCTGTGCTCATTCACACTGTTTCAATTGTTATCTTAAGGGAAAAACCTGGTGGTGGATGATGGCCAGGATCTGGGGCTGGAGTCCTAATGGAGACAGCATTCCTAATGTTGTTTCAACTTCACTAGCACAAAATGAGCTGAATGTTTCTGTTTCCACCAATATATCAGTGACTTTTGATGCTGAAATGGATTCCAGCACCATCAACGATTCTACCTTTGTGGTAAATGCAACAATCACCGGTCTTCATATGGGAACAATTACCTATGATAGATTGACCAAAACTGCAACCTTAGATCCGGACAACGATTTCGATGTAGGCGAAGTGGTAACTGTGGTTTTAACCAGCGACATACAGTCATCTGAAGGGACTCCTCTGAATAGCGACACCAGCTATAGCTGGTCTTTTACAACTGTGGTTAATGATGGCACAGGTGCTTTTCTAATCGATGCGACTTACCCGGTTCCTCGTTTGCCCCGAGCAATTGTTACCGCTGATCTGGACAATGATGGGGATAATGATCTGGCAGTGGCTACTGGTTATGACGATGCGGTCTCCATTCTTTTGAATGATGGAAGCGGGGTATTTGCTCTGGATTCGAGCTATCGAGTTGCGTGGTTCCCTTATGATCTGGTTGCTGCTGATCTGGACGGTGACGGAGATATGGACCTGGCAACGTCAAATGAAGACGGCGAGTACATAGGTTATGTCTCGGTTATCTTAAACAACGGGGATGCTACTTTTAGCCCATATACGCATTACTACATCCAATCCGGAACGGCCTTCTCCATCTGTTCGGCTGATCTGGACGGCGATGGTGATCAAGACCTGGCATCTGGCACTCCGATGTACGTTTCGGTTCTTTTCAACGACGGTGATGCCGGTTTTGTTGTGGATTCTACCTATTCGGTGGGAGGAAATGCGTGCTGGTCCATTTGTGCTGCTGATCTGGACAACGATGGGGATTGTGAACTGGTAACCGCTACTTCGGATGGTGTCTGTGTCCTTATGAATGTGGGATATGGTATTTTTGAAGTGGATTCGGTTTACGATGTTGGGCAGTGGCCCTTTTCTATAATTGCTGCTGATCTGGACGGAGATGGTAATCTTGACCTGGCTATGGCAAATGAAATGTCTGAATATATGTCGTATGTTTCTGTTTTGCTTAATAATGGAGATGCTACCTTTGCCCCCTATTCGAGCTATCCACTCTCAATTGGCAACGAGTCAATATGTGCTGCTGATTTGGATGGAGATGGTGATCTGGACCTGGCAACAGCAAGTGGAAAGGGTCATGATATATGGGTTCTTTTAAACAATGGGGATGGCACTTTTCCTGCAGCTTCAAGTTATCCAGTAAGCCAGTGGCCTATCTCGGTTTGTACTGCTGATCTGGATGATGATGGTGATATGGATCTGGCTACTGCAAACTTTTACTCAGATGACGTCTCGGTTCTCTTAAATCAGGAGATATTTATTGTTTGTGGAGACGTAAATGCCGATAGCTCAGTAGAAATATCAGATGCGGTCTACCTAATCAATTATCTTCTTAAAAGTGGCACACCACCAAAATGTCCTCCTGAGCCGTTTACCGGATGTGCGGATATTAACGGTGATGGAGATATAACCATTGCCGATGTGGTCTATCTGATTAACTATTTATTCAGATCCGGACCAGCCCCTATTTGTTGATTCCAGGTTGTAATCTTTAAAATAATTTTGAATTACTTTAATAGTTTTAATGGTACCTACAACCTGGTGTTCTATCTTGTTATAAATGATATCACAGAATCGGCAGGAGCGCTCCGAAACGCAATTCTATCCCAATATTGGTGAATTTCTTTATAGGTTCCTGTGATAAATCCAGATCCATATCCATATCTAATTCTTCCCACTCCCCATCCTGCTTGATTCTTACTTCTTTTAATTTCCAGGGGACATATTTCAGGGTTACCTCGGCATAAAGACCAAAAGGTTTAGCCCATTTGACTTTATGTGCCTGACCGCCGGCTTTAACCAAAAACCCGATGTTGTCTTCGTATTTTAGGTCCCAATCTGCTATCTTCCCTCTAAGTTCAATCTTTTTGTTCATATACCGAGCTATGCCGATACCTATGTAACCCTCGTTGTAGCTTTTGCCCTCCGAATCTACGGAAAACGATCCCGGCGGGATGAGATTCAAGGTGGTGAATATCTCGGTATATTTTACCGAGCCGGAGCCTTTGCTTTTGGCGAAGGTGCTGGTGAATTCCTTGTTCATCTGGTACCCCAGATCAAAGAAAAGACCATAGAACATGCTAATCTGAAGAGTTAATCCCAGGTGCATGGGATATATGCTCCCCCCGTCCTTGAACTCGTCTTTATTAGCAGTCCAGTAAAATCCGGAGAACTCATTGGCTAATCCCACTCCTAATTTTGCCACTACCCTTCGGGAGGGAACGTTTTTGGCTGGGAATATGCCACCCAGAAATGATCCTTTTTTCTGGTAGTTGACTCCCGGATGGAGCAAACCTAATCTGAGGTGGGGGGGCAGCTGGTTCTGATTGAAATATGGATTTGTTAGATAGGTGAGTGTATGATTTGATTTAACGGAGAAAGAAGCTTGCGAGAAAACCGGGGTTTGATAAATAAAGAGAATAGATAAAACAAGGATTCCAATCCTAAAAAAGGTTTCTTTAGCTTTCATTTCCAATCCTTTTTTTAGAAGTTTATGACATTCCCTTTCTTAGACTTGCTTTTAAAACAAACTTGTGCAAGTCATATTTAAGGTTTAAAATAAGCTTAAAACATTTCCCCCTGTCAAGTGTTTTTTCAAACATATTAAATTTATGTTGACAGGATGGACATTTCATCTAATTTTAGTTAAGGAATTATTGGGAAAAGGGTTTATTGATTTCTAATTAAGAACCAGCTTTAAGACATATGGAGTATTTGATCCTCATTGCATTATCAGTCGTAATAATCCTTCTTCTAATTCTTTTCTTAAAACCAAAACCTGAAAGCAATGCCCTAAATCTTCTGCAACAGCAGATCGAAAGCTTAAGGGAGCAGGTGAGAAAAAGCTTAGATGATGCTAATCTTCTGATCAATCAGAGGCTGGAGTTCACCACCAAAGCGGTGACCGAGGTTCAAGCCAATTTAGCTAAAATTGAGGAGTCCAACAAAAGGATTTACGAGGTGGGAAAGGACATCGCCTCCCTGCAGGAGATACTGCGGGCACCTAAACTGCGCGGGGGATTGGGTGAGTTTTTTTTAGGCGATCTTTTGTCCCAGATTTTGCCTTCTGATCATTTTGATCTTCAGCATAGATTCAAATCGGGCGAAAAAGTGGATGCAGTGGTTAAATTAGGTGATGGTCTGGTGCCGGTGGATTCCAAATTCCCTCTGGAGAATTTTCAGAAGATAATTAAAGCTGAGACTGAAGAGGATAAGAAGTACTTCCAGAAGCAGTTTACCTCAGATGTGAGAAAACATATCGATTCCATTGCCTTAAAATATATTTTACCTGATGAGAAGACCTACGAGTTCGCATTAATGTACATTCCGGCGGAAAACATCTATTATGAAACCATTATCAAAGACGAACAATCAGGGGAGGGAAAAAGCATCTCATCTTATGCCCTTGAAAAAAAGGTCATTCCGGTTTCACCAAATACTTTTTACATATATTTGAAAACCATCCTTTTGGGCTTGAGAGGGATGAAGATCGAGGAAAAAGCCCTGGATATTATTCGCAGCCTTCAGAGGTTAAGAGGGGATTTTTCGAAATTCCAGGAAGATTTCTCCAAACTGGGCACTCACCTTTCGCATGCCAGCTCTTGTTATGATTCAGCAGAGAAAAGACTGGAGAGGTTCGGGGATAAATTAAGTCAGGTGGAGGATTCGGAAAAACAAATAGAGCCAGACACGTAGGGACCCATATGGGTCCCGAACAGGTTTAAAAACCTGTCCCTACAAGAGTTCAATCAATGAATTTTTATACTGGCGTGGCGACCTATAAAGTGATATATTGCTTCGTAAAAATTAAATAGAATCGTAACCGCTTTGTTAAAGAATCGAGGCAAATAGGTATGAAGTCGTCAAAGGCTGACCCAGAGGGCAAAAAAGAGAAGAAGAATGAAGACAGTTCCACTCACCCTGTGGATTTCATCCGGGAGATCGTTGAGGAGGATTTGAGAACAAATAAATACGAAGGCAAAGTGCATACCCGCTTTCCACCGGAGCCAAATGGATTCCTCCATATAGGGCATGCCAAAGCTATCTGCATTAATTTCGGCATCGCCGCCCAGTACAAAGGGTTATGCAATCTGCGATTCGATGACACCAATCCAATTAAAGAGGAAACCAAATATACTGAAGCCATTAAAGAGGATATCAGGTGGCTGGGATTTGACTGGGGGGATAGGCTATACTATGCATCAGACTATTTTAACCAGCTTTATGAATATGCACTGCAGTTAATCAAGGCTGGCAAGGCATATGTTGACGACCTGAGCGCAGATGAGATCCGAAAGACCCGAGGCACCTTGACCGAACCGGGCAAGGAGAGCCCTTTTCGTAATCGTTCAGTCGAAGAAAACCTGGACTTGTTAGATCGGATGCACAAGGGTGAGTTTCCCGATGGTTCCCGGGTGCTTCGAGCAAAAATCGATATGGCATCCGGAAATCTTAATATGAGGGATCCGGTTATGTACCGCATCCTGCATGCTGCTCATCACCGGACCAATGATAAGTGGTGTATCTACCCCATGTATGACTGGGCGCATGGGCAGTCGGATTCCATAGAGGGAATCACCCATTCCCTTTGCTCTCTGGAATTTGAGGATCACCGGCCTTTATATGACTGGTTCTTGGATCAACTGGGCGTTCACCACCCCCGTCAGATCGAGTTCGCTCGATTGAATGTCAGCCACACTATAATGAGCAAAAGAAGGCTTTTGCAGCTGGTGAATGAAGAACACGTCAAGGGATGGGACGATCCCCGAATGCCTACTTTATCAGGTTTGCGAAGACGGGGCTACACACCGGAGTCGATCCGAAATTTCTGCGATCGCATTGGAGTGGCTAAGCGAGACAGTGTGGTGGATATTGCACTTTTGGAACACTGCCTGCGCGAAGATTTGAATAAAAAAGCGCCGCGGGTTATGGCAGTTTTGCGTCCGCTTAAAGTGATCATAGACAACTATCCGGAAGATCAAATCGAGGAGCTGGAAGCTATAAACAACCCGGAAGATGAGAGTATGGGCAAACGTAAGATTCCTTTTTCCCGAGAGCTTTATATAGAAAGAGACGATTTTCGCGAGGAGCCACCTAAAAAGTTCTTCCGCCTGGCACCCGGTCAAGAGGTTCGTCTAAAGCACGCTTATATTATTAAATGTGAGCGAATAGTCAAAGATGAAAAAACAGGTGAGGTGATGGAGATTCACTGCACTTATGATCCCGAGACTAAAAGTGGAGGTGAAAAAGCTGCACGTAAGGTCAAAGGCACGCTCCACTGGGTATCCGCTGCCCATGCAATCGAAGCCGAAGTCCGCTTATACGATCATCTTTTCCTGAAAACAGACCCGGACGAGGTGGAGGAAGGAGCCGATTTCAAATCCAATTTGAACCCCAACTCGTTAGAGATCTTGGACTCCTGCAAACTTGAACCAGACCTAAGAGCTACAAAAGCAGGGAACAAATATCAGTTTTTAAGGCTGGGTTATTTTTGCGTTGACCCCGATTCAACCGATAAAAAGTTGGTCTTCAACCGCACAGTCTCCTTGCACGATACCT
>CAYURP010000051.1:0-20070 GCA_964447175.1 uncultured Ignavibacteria bacterium
CAAACGAAACTGTTGTAATAGGTACAACAAAAAGAAGAGGAAAGATAAGGGCGACCCATTAAGGGTGGTGGTAAAGACAGGAGATGTCAGGTCAAGGATGACCATAAACCACAGTATCTGGCCGTAGCGGATAATAAGTGAAACTGAAATGCTTTGTAAGTTGTATAAATATTCAGGGAAGAAAAGGTTAAATTACGAAGAAATTAAATTCTTTTAGATAATTTAGTTTTCTTCTTAGAAAAAGATCAGAGTTTATCTAACTTTGGGAGGTTTCTATGGAAAAGCCATTAATGGAAACAGAGATAAAAGAGTTTGAACTATATGCCAGAGGTAAAGTAAGAGATATTTATGATCTGAAAGATAAGCTTCTGATCATTGCCACTGACAGGATATCCGCATTTGATTGTGTTTTACCCGACGGAATTCCGGGAAAAGGAAAGATCCTGACTCAGATGTCTTTGTTCTGGTTTGATTTCATCAAGGATATAATTCCTACCCATCTTATCACCGCCGATCTGGATGAATACCCGAAGGAGTTGAAAAAATATAAAAAAGAACTCAAGGACAGATCCATGTTGGTTAAAAAAGCCAAAAGAATCAACGTGGAATGCGTGGTCCGGGGATACATTGCCGGCTCCTTCTGGAAAGAATATCAGGAGAGATTGGAAAGCTCCAACGAGAACCGGGACGTGGTTTTACACGGCATTTTTCTCTCTCCCCATCTGAAGGAATCGGAAAAACTGCCCTCCCCGGCATTCACCCCATCCACTAAAGCAGATAGTCACCATGATCTGAATATCTCCTATGACCAGATGGTTAGACTGATAGGCAGGCATCTGGGTAATTTCGTAAGAGATAAAAGCATCAAGATCTATCAGACAGCATCAAATTATGCGGAAAAGCAGGGTATAATTATAGCTGATACAAAATTCGAATTCGGAATAGCTAATGGTCAGATCATCTTAATCGATGAGATCTTCTCCCCTGACTCCTCGAGATTCTGGCCCATGAAAGGTTACAAACCGGGTAAATCTCAGGAGAATTTCGATAAACAATATGTCCGGGATTTTCTGGAAAAGACCAAGTGGGATAAAAAACCTCCCGCACCCAACCTCCCCCCTGAGGTAATAAAGAAAACCATACAAAAATACAAACAGGCATATGATAAATTAGTTAAGGCAAAAGTCACGGAGACAAAATGAACCAGGATAAAAAACCGATAAAGATAAGGAGAGCTTTAATCAGCGTCTCGGATAAAAAAAACTTAACCTATCTGGCTAAGGGGCTGGAGAAATTCGGAGTGGAGATCATCTCCACCGGCGGCACCGAAGCTTACCTTAAAAAGGTCGGAATAAAGACCACCTCCATTTCAGATTTCACTGATTCTCCTGAGATATTAGGGGGAAGGGTTAAAACCCTCCATCCTAAGGTGTTTGGAGCCATCCTGGCTAAAAGGGATGACGAGCAGCATAAAAAAGACATCGCCAAGCATAATCTGAGACCTCTGGATATGGTAGTGGTCAATCTTTACCCCTTTGAGGAAACTATAAAAAAAGAGAATGTAACGCCGGATGAAATAATCGAGCAAATTGATATCGGGGGGGTAACGCTTTTAAGAGCAGCTGCTAAAAACCATCTCTGGGTTGCGATAGTGACCGATCCTGACTCCTACGAGAGGATAATCCAGGAAATGGAGGAAAACCAAGGTTCGCTCTCCCTTTCCACCCGGATGAGCCTAGCCCTTGAAGCTTTTAAACATACTGCATCCTATGACCGGACCATATCTAACCACTTCCAAAAAGAGATCAAAAAGGAAGATGAATTTCCGCTGATTATAAGTTCATCTTATCAGAAGATTCAAGACCTAAGATACGGGGAAAACCCTCATCAGAGAGGTGCCTTTTACAAGGATCTGGATTATAACGGACCCTCCATCGCCTCCTCAGAGCTTCTATCCGGAAAGGAGCTTTCCTTTAATAATATAAATGACCTGGATGCCACCCTGGGGATGATCCAGGATTTTGAAAAACCATTTGCCGCAGTGGTCAAGCATACCAATCCCTGCGGGGCTGCCTGTGGAAATACCCTGGCTCAGGCTTATGAGGATGCCCTGGCATCAGATCCTTTATCTGCTTTCGGATGCATAATAGGCTTAAACCGAGTGGTGGATCTAAAAACCGCAGAAAAAATTCACGAAACCTTCTTTGTGGAATGCGTAATTGCTCCCGGATACGAGCCAGAGGCTTTCCAGCTTTTAAAAAAGAAGAAAAACCGAAGATTCCTAAGATGTCCTGAGCTTCCCGATTCAAAAAGATCAACTGGTTATGATTTGAAAACCGTTAAGGGAGGACTTTTAATCCAGACCTCAGATCAGCATCAGATAACAGAAAAGGATTTAAAAGTGGTAACTCAAGCTCAACCTGACCCGGAACAGATCAAATCCCTTCTCTTTGCCTGGAAAATTGTGAAATGGATAAAATCCAATGCCATAGTTTTAGTACAGGGAGAAAAGACCGTAGGAATAGGTGCTGGCCAGATGAGCCGGGTGGATTCAGTTATAATAGCTAAAAGAAAAGCCGGTCCAAGGTCCCAAGGGGCTGTCTTAGGCTCAGATGCCTTTTTCCCCATGCGGGACGGGGTGGATGAGGCTGCCAGAGCCGGGGTGAAAGCCATTATCCAACCTGGTGGATCCAAAGGTGACCCTGAGGTGATTAAAGCTGCTGATGAACACAATATTCCTATGGTTTTTACAGGTATCAGACATTTTAGACACTAATTTCTTGATTAAATAATTTTTTTGTGTATTTTATTGTCGGCGGACCGCCGACCGCGGTCTGCGGACGGTTTAATAGAAATGCTTAAAGGCAAAAAGATAATCCTGGGAATCACCGGTGGCATTGCAGCCTATAAGTCCGCTTTAGTCTGCAGGAGACTGAAAAAACTGGGGGCTGAGGTTATTGTGGTGATGACCCAGGCTGGGACTAAATTCATCACCCCTCTGACCATGGAAACCCTCTCGGAAAATGAAGTGGCAACTGAGCTTTTCCCTGAAAAAAAGATGGTGGGAACCAGGCACGTGAGCCTGGCTGATTGGTGCGATCTGGTCCTGATCGCTCCGGCTACCGCTAATATAATCGGAAAGATAAAAGCAGGAATAGCCAATGATATCCTTTCCACAGTTGTTATCTCCACCAAATCTCAGGTAGTTCTGGCTCCGGCTATGAACGTGAAGATGTGGGAAAATCCCATATTCCAGGAAAACGTCTCTGAGCTAAAGAAATTAGGTTACAGATTTATAGAGCCGGGCACTGGAGACTTAGCCTGTGGCTATGAGGGCAAGGGAAGAATGGCTGAGCCGGTACAGATCGTGCAAGAGATAATTAAGCTCCTGAACACAAAGAAAGACCTGGAAGGTAAATCTATCCTAGTAACTGCCTCCCGAACTGTTGAACCCATTGATCCCATAAGATATCTTTCCAATCGCTCTACCGGTAAGATGGGTTTTGCCATAGCTCAGGCTGCTTTTTCCAGAGGAGCCAAAGTAACTTTAGTAAGTGGACCCTCCTCTTTAGAACCACCTACTGGTATTAATTTCATCTCCGTTTACAGTGCCGATCAAATGAGAAATCAAGTGAAAAACAATTTCAGGAAAGCGGATTGCCTGGTAATGGCAGCTGCGGTCTCTGATTTCACCCCGGAGAAAACTGTGCCTGATAAGATAAAAAAGGATCAGGCCCAGCTGGTTTTAAAATTGAAAAAAACACCGGACATCTTAAAAGAGATGGGAAAAAGAAAAGGAAAAAAGATACTGGTGGGGTTTTCTTTGGAAACTGAAAACGAGATCGAAAATTCAAAAAGCAAGTTAAAGGAGAAGAATCTGGATTTGATCGTGGTGAACAATCCCAACCAGCTTAATGCCGGCTTTGAGGTGGATACCAATGTCGCCACCATCATCGATAAAAAAGGGAAAATCCAAAGACTACCCCTGATGAGTAAAAAGGATTTAGCTGATAAGATCTTAGATAAAGTTGCACTATTGTTGAAAAAATCCGGATAAGAAAAAGATGGATATGGAATATGAAAAGATGCTGGAAGCATACGCCCTGACCAAACGCTTTATCAAGCAGCAGATAGATTTGGGATTTGACCAGCTTTATTTGTCGGAAAAGCCTGAAAGCTCCTCCTCCTCCTCCCCCTCCCCCTCCGCTTCTCAGGGACTGGATAATTTTTACCAGAGTATAAAGAACTGCCAGGAATGTCATCTTCATAAGCACAGAACCAACCTGGTCTTTGGTATGGGTAATCCTCAAGCCAATTTGATGTTTGTGGGTGAGGCACCGGGAAGAGAAGAGGATCTTCAGGGAAAACCATTTGTGGGAAGAGCCGGCCAGCTTCTTGACAAAATTCTGGCAGCTATCGATTTCAAACGGGAGGAAGTCTATATCGGAAACATATTGAAATGCCGTCCCCCGGAGAACCGGGACCCACTTCCGGAGGAAGTGGATAAATGCGAACCCTATCTTTTGAAGCAGATAGAGATAATAAAACCCAGGATAATTTGTGCCCTGGGAAGAATCTCAGCCCAGGTTCTTTTAAAAACCAAATTACCTCTAAATCAACTCAGAGGAAGATTTCATGACTACCACGGGATAAAATTCCTGGTGACCTACCACCCGGCAGCGCTTTTGCGCTATCCCCAGTACAAACGCCAGACCTGGGAGGACGTGCAGCTTCTGAGAAAAGAACATGACAAATTACTTACAAGTTAAATTGACTGTTATTGAGGATATAAATGTGAGGGTATAGATATGGCTGAAAAGAATACACCTGTCTCAAGATCGATTCCGACTGACAGAGTACCTCCCCAGGCACAGGAGGTAGAGCAGGCTGTTTTGGGAGCTATGCTTTTGGACCGGGAAGCCATTGGTAAATCCATTGAGATTCTGGACGAGAGTTGTTTTTACAGCCCGGCTCATCAGAAGATATTCTCAGCCATCGTTTCTCTTTACGACCGGGGGGAACCAGCCGATCTGGTGACCTTGCCTGAGGAATTGAGCAAAAGGAAACAAATGGAACAGGTGGGAGGCAGGCTTTATATAATAGGTTTAGTGGAGGGAGTAGCTACCTCCGCCAATATCGAATATCACTGCAGAATCGTTTTAGAGAAATCCACCTTAAGAAAACTCATTGAAACATCGACCGAGGTTATAACTAAATGTTACAATGAATCTGAGGACGTGAATGTATTGTTAGATAACGCCGAACAAAGGATCTTCGAAATATCAGAGAAAAGAATTAAACAGGGATTTATCTCTTTATCGGATATTCTGCCTCATACCTTCGAGTCTATCGACCGCATAAAAGAAGGTTATATCTCCGGCTTACCCACCGGCTTTTTGGAGTTGGACAATTTAACTGCCGGGCTCCAGAAATCTGACCTGGTAGTGGTAGCCGGTAGACCATCCATGGGAAAAACATCGTTCTGTTTGTCCTTCGTTGAAAACATGGCAGTGGAGAATAAAATTCCTGCAGCCATATTCAGTCTGGAGATGGAGAAAAATCAACTGGCTAACCGGATGCTGTGCAGTCGAGCCCGAATCAGCTCCCACAAGATGAGATCCGGAAGACTGAGCGATCACGAGTGGACTAACCTGTCCATTGCAGTTGGTCCACTTTCTGAAGCTAAGATATTTGTGGATGATACACCGGGAATGGGCGTTCTGGAGATGAGAGCAAAAGCCCGAAGGTTGAAGGCAAAGGAGGACATCGGTCTGGTAGTAGTTGACTATCTCCAGCTGATGCAGGGACCCAGGGGCGCAGAATCAAGACAGCAGGAGATTGCCATGATCTCCAGATCATTGAAAGGGTTGGCCAAGGATTTAAATGTCCCGGTGGTGGCTTGTTCCCAGCTTTCCCGGGCAGTTGAGACCAGAGGGGGAGAACGCCGACCCCAGTTAGCTGATCTAAGAGAATCAGGCGCCATTGAACAGGATGCGGACCTGGTAATCTTCATCTACCGTCCGGAACTTTATGGAATTAAAAATATAGATTTCAAAAAGGATAAGATATCCACCGAGGGAATTGCCGAGATAATTGTAGCCAAACATAGAAACGGTCCCACAGGTAGCGTTCTATTAAGCTTTGTCAAACAATATGCCCGATTCGAAAATCCCGAGCTGGTGCACACGGAAACCCCCTTTTAAAAAAATAATTCAAGTCGCTTAGATGTCTACAGCTAATCAGGCCATAAAAGACAGAAACCTGCTTCGAGCTATTGGAAGAAAAACCTTGGGCTTTTTCGAGGAGGTGGGGGGAGTAGCCATTCTGATCAAAAATATCTTATTTGCTTTGCCTAAAGTCTTTCGCAGTTTCCATCTGACCACCGAACAGATGCTTTCCATGGGGGTGAATTCACTGCCCTTGGTACTGATCACTTCCATTTTTACCGGAGCGGTCTCGTCTGTTCAGGCAGCCTACCAGTTTTCAGATTACGTGCCCATGAGATACCTGGGAACTGCCGTGGGCAAAGCGGTGATAATAGAGCTGGGTCCGGTTTTAACCGCTCTGGTTGTGGCCGGAAGGGTGGGAGCAGGCATCGCTGCTGAGCTGGGAACCATGAGGGTAACCGAACAGATAGATGCACTGGAAACCTTGGCCTTAGACCCCACAAGATATCTGGTGGTCCCCAGATTTATGAGCGGCATAATTATGCTCCCGGTCTTGACCATCTTTTCCGATTTTGTGGCTCTTTTAGGAGGTCTGGGAGTAGCGGTCTTCTTTCTGAACGTATCCTCCCATACCTTCTTAAACGGAGTGAAGCTTTTCTTTCATCTCAGAGACCTTTCCGGAGGATTATTCAAGGCATTGATATTTGGAGGCATAATTGCCATTATCGGATGCTACCAGGGATTCCGAACCAGAGGCGGAGCAGAGGGTGTGGGAAGATCCACCACCCGGGCAGTAGTGCTTTCCGCTGTTTTGATCCTGATATTCGATTACGTAATCGCCACCTTACTTTTCGGATGAAATGATAAAAATAGATAACCTTCATAAAAGCTTTGGAGAAAATAAAGTCCTGGATGGCGTGAATCTGGAGATTGAAAAGGGCGAAACCATAGTGATTATCGGCAGGAGCGGGTGCGGCAAATCGGTCCTTTTAAAGCACATCATCGGTTTGTTAAGACCGGATCAGGGTCAAATCTTTATCGACGGGGAAGATGTAACCTCCTATACCAACGAAAAACTCTTCAAGCTCAGGCAAAGGTGCGGTATGCTTTTTCAGGCTTCAGCTCTTTTTGATTCCATGACCGTGGAAGAGAATGTGGGCTTGGGTTTAAGGGAACACAGGCTTTTGCCTGAGAATGAAATAAAAGAGAAAATCAGGGAGAAGTTAAAATTAGTAGGGCTCTCCGGCGTGGAAGAGGTTATGCCTGCGGAGTTATCCGGAGGTATGAAGAAAAGGGTGGGGCTGGCTCGAGCCATAGCTATGGATCCGGAATTCGTTCTCTACGACGAGCCAACTACCGGGCTGGATCCCATTATGGCCGATGCCATAAACGATCTGATAATCAGCCTGAGAAACAAGCTCTCCATCACCTCCATTGCCGTTACCCACGATATAGTCTCGGCATCCAAAATTGCAGACAGGATAGCCATGCTCTATCAGGGAAAAATCATCTTTGTGGGAACGCCCGATGAGATCAAAAAATCGGATAACGCTTTAGTTCACCAATTCATTACCGGATCAGCTGAAGGTCCCATCAAGACCATTAAAGAGTAAATCGATAAAACGCTATTTTTGATATTGGATTTGTTAATAAGAATTCAGAATAAGTTGGAGTGTCAAGCTTCAGCTTGACTTCAAACTTCAAAAGAAAAATGTATGTGCCTCTGGATTATAGATCACCCTTCATTGCGAGTTTTAAGCTATGTAATCAGTCTATGTAACAAGGAATTCTTTCCCAGAAAAAACTATGCCTTATGATAAAGTAAAGACTGTTTTTGTGTGTCAAAAATGCGGAAGTTCTTTCCCTAAGTGGATGGGAAAATGCCCTGATTGTAACTCCTGGAACAGTTTAGTCGAGGAAAGGCTCTCAAAAAAGCCCAGGGGCAGGTCCCAGGAAAAACCTTTTCAAGGTCCAATTTCTCTGGACAGAATTGAGCTTAATGAGGAAATCAGGATAAAAACTCAGATTTCGGAACTTGATCGGGTGCTGGGTGGAGGAATGGTTAAAGGCGGAGTGGTTCTGGTAGGAGGAGACCCGGGAATAGGCAAGTCCACTCTCCTTTTAGAGGTGGCAGAAAAGGTGGCTCAAGGGAAAGGCAAGGTTTTATATGTAACCGGAGAGGAATCAGCCACCCAGATAAAGCTTCGGGCAGAAAGGATGAAAATAAACTCATCTCAAATTCAGGTATTGACTGAAACCGATCTTTATGTTATATTAAGCGTGTTAAAAAGGGAGCTTCCGGTTCTGGCAGTGATTGACTCGATTCAGACCATGAATTCCCAGGAGCTGGAGAGTGTCCCGGGATCAATCAGCCAGATAAGGGAGTGCACAGCACAGCTTTTAGCTTTTGGTAAGGTTTATTCTTGTTCCCTTTTTTTAATCGGTCACGTGACCAAAGAGGGAGCAATAGCTGGACCCAGAGTGTTGGAGCATATGGTGGATACGGTTTTATACTTTGAGGGTGACAAAAATTATGCCTACCGGATATTAAGAACGGTCAAAAACAGGTTTGGACCCTCAGGAGAGATCGGGGTATTTCAGATGGATGAAAAAGGATTAAAGGAAATAACCAATCCCTCGCAGGTCTTTTTGTCCGAGAGAAATAAAAATCTCTCTGGTTCGACCGTGGTCTGTGCCATGGAAGGGACCAGACCCATTCTCCTGGAAGTCCAGGCTCTGACCTCACCCACCAGTTATGGTATGCCCCAGAAGGTAGCTTCAGGTGTGGATTATAAAAGATTGGCTTTGCTTTTAGCTGTTTTAGAAAAAAAGGTGGGGATTAATATAGGCACTTTTGATGTTTTTGTCAATGTGGCCGGCGGAATCCGGGTAGAGGAGCCAGCCATAGACCTGGGAACTCTGCTTGCCATCGTCTCGAGTTTTAAAGATATGCCGGTGGATCAGAACACGGTGGTGATCGGAGAGGTAGGTTTGGATGGGGAAGTCAGAGCAGTAAGCCACATCCAGCCCAGAATAAAGGAAGCCCAAAAGCTGGGATTTAAAAGGTGTATAATCCCCAGGGGTAATAAGAAAAGCTTAAACCAAAGATTTGAAATTGAGAACATTGGAGTGGGGGAGATCAACGAAACCATCAACTTAGCGTTAACCCACAAATCACGGGAGGAGCTGTGAGACTCAAGATTCAAAAATCGCTTTCGCGGGGGGAATACTTCGTTTCCTTTCAAACTGCTGGTTTCAGCGAGGAAGAGAACGAAAAGATAAATAAATTTGGAGTGCCCCAGATAGATTTCAGCACCGATGGATTGGGCGAGCAAAACGTGGAAAGCCTGGATATATCTCTGAAATTTGATACTCAGGAACACGCAGAAGAGACCATGGCTCGGGTGCAGAATATGATCCGGGAGAAAATGGAGGAATTGAGAGCGAAAGTGGACACTTTCAGCGGAGAGGAAATCATAGAGTTATAGCATGGCTAAAAAACTTCTTAAACCTCAGACCCTTCTTATCCCCTTGCCCGCATTGATGATCAGCTGCCAGCAGGGTGATGATAAGCCCAATATAGTTACTGCATCCTGGGTCGGTGTCTGCTGTTCTGAGCCCCCCATGCTCTCTTTGGCTCTTCGCAAATCGAGGCATTCCCATTCCATAATAGAAAAATCCAGGGAATTTGTGGCTAACCTTACCACCGAGGATCTGTACATGGTGACGGATTATTGCGGAATGGTTTCAGGAAAGGATGTGGATAAGTTCAAGGAGACCCAACTCACACCGATCAAGGGGGCTGTGGTCAATGCCCCCTTAATAAAGGAATGCCCTATTAATATAGAATGTGAAGTGCGAAAGGTGATCGAGTTAGGCTCCCATGATCTTTTCATTGGGGAGATTGTAGCAGTGCACGCTGACCCGGATTATCTGGATGAACACGACTGCCCGGATCTGAATAAATTCAGACCCTTGATCTACTGCACAAAAGTTCAGGAATACTGGGGCGGTTTGTGTGTCCGTCTGGGCAAATACGGGCTGAGCAAAAAAGAAAAAGATTAGAACGTGTCCAACGTAGAAAGCTCTTGACTTAAAATTGGTTTTATAATTGACCAATTCTTTTTTTAAGTTAATAAAAAAGGATAAAAGCACCTCTGCTCGAACGGGTGAAATTTCCACCTGTCATGGAAAGTTTCAAACTCCCGTCTTCATGCCCATCGGGACTCAGGGATCGGTGAAAACCCTTTCCTCTGAGGATCTGAAAGACGTGGGGGTGCGGGTTATTCTGGGTAACTCCTACCATCTCTATTTAAGGCCCGGTCATAAGCTAATACTGGAGGCGGGCGGGCTGCATAAGTTCATGAGCTGGGATGGTCCCATCCTCACCGACAGCGGAGGCTATCAGATCTTCAGTTTGAATCCTCTGGCAAAAGTAACCCAGGAGGGAGTGAGATTCCAGTCTCACTGGGACGGCTCCTATCATTACTTCAATCCGGAAAAAGTCATTGAAATCCAGAGAGCTTTAGACAGCGATATTATAATGACTCTGGATGAATGTGTTTCCTATCCTGCTTCCTTGCAGCGGGCACAAAAGGCCTGTGAGTTCTCTTTGGATTGGGCCGAGAAGTGCAAAAAGGAGCATCAGAAATTCAATTCCCAATCCGATCTGGGAACTCCTCAGGCTTTATTCGGCATAATTCAGGGAAGCACCTATCCCCAACTTAGAGAGAAATGCGCCAGGTCGATAATGGATCTTGATTTCCCGGGATACGCCATGGGAGGACTTTCCGTGGGTGAGCCCAAAACCACCACGTTTCAAATCGTAGATATGCTCTGCCAGATTCTCCCCCGGGACAAACCCAGATATTTAATGGGAGCCGGAACCCCTGCGGATTTAGTCCGGGCAGTGGAAAAGGGAGTGGATATGTTTGATTGTGTGCTACCCACCAGAAATGCCAGAAACGGGATGGTTTTCACCAGAAAAGGAAAGCTTCCCTTGAGAAATGCCGAATTCGCCTCGGATTTTTCTCCCATCGATCCGGACTGCGATTGTGTCACCTGCAAAAATTACACCCGAGCTTACATCCGGCATCTGATCCAGGTCGGGGAGATAACCGGATTAAGGTTAGCTACCCTGCACAGCCTTCATTTCTATATGCGTTTGATGGAAAAGATAAGAGAAACCATAAAAAACGGTGATTTTACCCAGTGGAAGGATAATTTCCTGGCGGAGTACGGATCTGAAAACGAGATCTTTGGGGAGGGGAGAATGGAGAGTTAAGTTTATTTACAAATAAAACCAAAGTGGATCGGGTAAATATTATTAAAAGATAGGAGGCTTAAATGTTTGAAGTCGCCCACGCCATGTCAGCGCAGGGTGGTCAGGAGGGCGGAGGGATTCTGGTCTGGTTGCCCTGGATTTTGATCTTTGTCGTATTCTATTTCCTTCTGATCCGTCCCCAGCAGAAAAAACAGAAGGAACACCGAATGCTTCTTGATTCCTTAAGAAAAGGGGATCGGGTGGTCACCTCCTCAGGTATGTTCGGAACCATTGTGGGAATTAACGAAAAGGAGAATATTGTGGTTCTGAAGGTAGGCGAAAACGTTAAAATCGAATTTCTGAAAACTTCCATTGCCGGAAGGATCAGTAAAGAGCAATAGGAAACATCAAGTTCGGAAAAAATGGCTATTATCAGAACATACGGCGATCCCATTCTGAGAAAAAAGTCAGAGGAGGTCAAAAATATCGATGGCGAGGTTAAAGATCTAATAGAGGATATGATCAAATCCGTAAAGGTTTCCAAAGGGATCGGGTTAGCAGCTAATCAGGTGGGCCAGGACAAAAGGATTTTTGTAGTGGATCGTTCCCACTTGGATCTAACCGAAGAAATCGTGGTGGCTATAAACCCGGTGATTGTGGAAGTTTCTGAAAAACAAACCGGGGAGGAAGGATGTTTATCCATACCCGGAACTTTTGAACAAGTAGCCCGTCCGCTTAAAGCTACAGTTAAAGCCCTGAATCTGGAGGGAAAGGAGTTTGTGATAGAGGGAAAGGAACTTTTAGCCCGGGTTTTGATCCACGAGATGGATCATCTCGATGGAATACTGTTTATCGATCATCTAAGCCATATAAGAAGGAAGCTCCTCTCTAAAAAGCTGAAAGAAATCGCTGATAAAAGGGAACGGATTTATTAAAGTTTTATGAAAACAGTTTTTTTGATTATTTCCTAAATCCTGATCATTTGAAAAAATTATATATTGTATGAGAATTATTTTCATGGGAACACCCGAATTTGCCATTCCCAGTCTGAAATCAATACAAAAGTCAAAACACCAACTTTTAGCCGTGGTCACACAACCGGATAAACCCAAAGGAAGGGGGAAAAAACTTACCCCATCACCTGTTAAGGAGTTCTGCCTGGAAAACCAGTTAAAGGTCTTAACTCCAATAAATCTTAAATCAGAGAATTTTATCTCAGAGCTTAAGGATTTAAATCCGGATCTCATGGTGGTAGTAGCTTTTCGCATCCTGCCTGAAATGGTTTTTACCATTTCCCCTCTGGGAACCATCAATCTTCACGCTTCGCTTCTCCCCAAATACCGAGGAGCAGCCCCCATAAACTGGGCTATATTTAAAGGCGAAAAGAAAACCGGATTAACCACCTTTTTCATCAAAAAAAAAGTGGATACCGGAGATATTATCCTGCAAAAAGAGACAGAAATCAAACCTGATGAAACCTATGGCGAGCTTTCCCAAAGATTATCCGAAATTGGAGCAGAACTTATACTTAAAACCATTGATCTGATCGAAAAAAAAGAGGTTAAGCTCTTGATCCAGGACGATAAAGAGGCAACCCCAGCCCCCAAGATAACTCCAGAGCTTTGCAAAATAGATTGGTCCGGATCCGCTGCGGAGATCAAAAATCTGATAAGAGGTTTATCTCCTGCACCAAGTGCTTATACTACTTATCAGGGAAAAATCCTGAAGATTTTCAAAGCTCAGGTGATAAATGACACCCCTTATTCTGAAGGTTCCGGAGAGGTTGTCTCCGCTGATAAAAACAAAGGACTTCAGATTAAAACCTCAAAGGGCATACTGAGAATTCTGGAACTTCAACCACAGAACAAAAAAAGAATAAAAGGTGAGGAGTTCTTAAGAGGCTACAGGATAAAAGTCGGGGATAAATTGGAATAAAAAGATGAAAGATACTTCAAGATTAAATAAATCGGTATTTCTTTTCTTATCCATATTAAGTCTGGTAGTACTCATCTTTTTAGTATTCTTTTTCTGGTATCTTACCTCCCCTCGAATTATTGAGATCAGCAGATTTTTGGCGATAATCATCCAGATAACTTTAGCTTTGTTTGTGATCACAGTAAGTGGCGGGCTGTTTCTCATCGTTTTATCCTCCATAACTGAAAAGGATTTCCTTTTTCCTCACGGAGAAAAACAGATCACCTTGAAAGTGCTTTTTCCCATAAATCTGTTCATCGGGAGGTTCTTTGGCTGGTCCAGGGACAAGGTGCGGCAGTCCTTTGTGGCGGTTAACAACTCCCTTTTCAAAGCCACTGCCAACAGAATAAAGAAGGGCAGGCTTCTGATTTTACTCTCCCAGTGTTTGCAAAACTATGATTGTCCGCACAAGGTTACAGTCAATTTTGAAAACTGCAAAATGTGCGGAAAATGTCAGATAGGAGAAATAGTAAAAATAGGCAAGCGTTATGATTTAGCCCTCTCCATTGCCACCGGAGGGACCTTAGCCCGCAAAGTGGTAGTGGACACCAGACCTACTGCCATTGTGGCTGTGGCTTGCGAGAGGGACCTCACCTCCGGAATTCAGGATGTTTATCCCATTCCGGTTTACGGGATATTGAATCAAAGACCTTATGGTCCCTGTGTTAACACCAGGGTGGATCTTGAAAAAATCGAAAAGATTGTTGAGCTTATTTTAGATGGAAGAAAATAATTTAAAAAGAGACATTATAATAAACATCTCGGAGTTCGAGACCCGTCTGGCAATCCTGGAGGATTCCAAGCTGGTGGAACTCTGGGTGGAAAGGCCCGAAGCTGAAAGAAGGATCGGCGACATATACAAGGGGATGATCAAATCCGTTTTCCCGGGAATGCAGGCTGCCTTCATCGATATCGGACTGGAAAAAAACGCCTTTCTGCACGTCTCGGATCTGGGCATTCCTCCTGATCTCTGGGATGAAAAGGCTTTCCACAGGAAAAGAAAGCCCCACCAGAAAATTGAGAACGTTTTGAAAAAAGATCAGGAGATCCTCATTCAGATCATAAAGGAATCCCTGGGCACAAAGGGTCCCCGGGTTTCATCCCAGATTTCTCTACCGGGTAGGTACCTGGTTTTAGTTCCGGGCGAGGACCGTTTGGCTGTGTCCAGAAAGATAAAGGATCCCGGGGAAAGGAAAAGGTTGAAAAGTCAGGTTTCCGAACTGAAGCCTCGGGGTTTTGGTATAATAATTAGAACAGTGGCTGAAGGAAAAGAGAAAAGGGAGTTCAAGTCTGACATCAAGATGCTGGCTAAAATGTGGCATAATATCAAAAAGAAAGCTGAAAAGAAAAAAGCACCGGCACTGATTCATGAAGATATTGGAATGATCTCCGGCATAATGAGGGACACTCTATCACCCCAGGTAAATGAGGTGGTGGTGGATTCCAAATACGAATACAAAAAGTTACTCTCCTATCTCAGGTCCATTGCTCCGGCTTATCGCTCCCGGGTAAGACTGTATAATAATGAAATTCCCATCTTTGACTTCTACAATATCGAGCCGGAACTGGAGAAGATGCTGTCTCGCAAGGTCTGGCTGAAAAAGGGAGCTTACATTGTAATTGACCAGACCGAAGCCATGGTCACTATCGATATTAACACCGGAAGATTCGTGGGCAAATCCAACCAGCCCCAGACCATTCTGAATGCCAATCTGGAGGCAGCCAAGGAGATTGCCCGGCAGATCAGGCTTCGGGATATCGGGGGTCTGATAATAATTGATTACATCGATATGGAATCCCGGGAGGACAGAAGAAAAGTATACGATGAGTTTAAAGCTGCCTTGCGAAGCGACCGATCCAAATACAGCATCCTTCCCATATCCGACTTCGGCTTGATCGAGATGACCCGGGAGAGAACCAAACCCAGTTTCATCTTCACCTATTCAGATCCCTGTCCCTGCTGCGGTGGAACCGGCAGGGTCATCTCTGCAGAGACCCAGGCCGCAAAGCTCGAACGCTGGTTCAAAAGAGCCAGAATCCTGACAGTGGACAGAGAATATAATCTGATAGTATCCGAGGAACTATACAAAATTCTCACCGAGGGCAGAAGAAGTCGAATCAAAGGGCTACAAAAGCAGTTAAGATTAAGGATAGACGTTACCAAAGACCCCTCCCTCCCTCCTGAGGGGTATAAGATTTTAACTAAAGAAGACCTTGACGTAACAGACAAATTCAAAGTCTAAATTTTAGGTTCTTCACCAAAAGAGTTGCTAAAGACGGGTGGCCCACAGCTGTGCTGTGGGATTGTTGGTTAAAGCAGGGTGTATGATCCTTTGTGCTTTACCTTCTTGAAAAAAATAGCAGGTTCTTTGAACTCACCCCCTTTTATTCCCCCTCTCTTAGAAAGAGAGGGGGTTAGGGGGTGAGTTTAACGAGACTTTTTCTTATCAAAAATTACGACAACTAAATTGGAGAAGAAATAAATCTTCAAACTTCTTCACACTAAAAAAAGGGGCTGTAGTTCTATTGAATATGCTGTAGCTAAAATCTCTTCAAAATTTACTAAAAATAATTGACAAAAAAGGTAAAAATATTATTTTTATTGTAAATAGAGGCAAAAGAATTTTGGGAGAGGATTTAATCAGGGGTGAGAAGGATTTGAAACTGATTCAATTATAGGAGGTTGAGGATGTTTCAACTTTCATTAGCCAAAAGGCCATTTGTGATATTATCCCTTCTGAGTTTGTTATTTATAGATGCTTACAGCACAACGCCTGCTGAAATTCTCAAAAAAGAAGTGAAGTTTGAAAAGGTTCAGGAAAAAACGTACGAGGAGTTCATAAGAGCTATAGCATTTGGTTCTGTAATCACAGATGGCAAAGAACAAGTTTACCCTAAGGTTATTGTACTTGAAGATAAAGAAGTACAGTTTCTCAATGAAAAGGGTGAAATAATTTCTCGAAAATCGCTTGTGGTAACTAAGGCAAAGGAAGTAGGAAAATACTTTGGAAAAACTGCAATGTTATCATCTAAAGGTAACTTTGTAGTAGTTAATGAATATACTGGCAAGTTTGCAGATGCGATGGACTATATTGTTGAGGAAGAATTCACAATCTGTAATGAGGGAGGAGTAGAAATATACAGGATCAAAGGACCGGTGAAAGGAATGGGTGAAGGAGATCAATGGCTTATTTCAGACAAGGATGGAATGTTAGTAGGGACCAGAATCGCATACGGAGCTATAGATTTCTACAGCCCTAATGGTGACGTGAAAACAATTCCACTTTTTGTTGAACTTGGATGGAGAAATGCAGTAAGCAAAGCAATTCTCTCAGGTGATGGAGAATATTTAGCTGTTTTGGTGAGGGACGTACCAGGACCAAGCCGCGAGGTTCGTTTTCATAAAGCCGATCTTTGGGTCATGCTATTTGATATAAGAGGTAATGAGCTATGGCGAAGTAAGGTGGGTGAGCAACAATATGGAAACATAGCTATCTCTGAGCATGGAGAATACTTGTTCTTTAAAGCTTTCACTTTCGGAGAGAAAAAAGAACCTAGGAATAAGGGAGAAGAGCGTCCCTTAACCAGCGTCACATTGAGTCTTTATGATAAAGAGGGGAATGAGGTCAGTTTTAAAGATACATCTCTTTTTACCTTTGGTGGATTCTGTTTTTCACCCCAGGCAACTTACTTAGCTTTGGCAGGTGATAATATTATCAGGTTGATGAGTACTAAGGACACCTTGATCGTGTTCGAAAAAGAGCTACCTCCTAAGAATATGGCAATCAGACAGTTATTGTTTTCCCCTGATGGTGAGTATCTGATAACTAAAGGGAGAGTTCCCATTGGGACTGAAAAGGTGCCGGAACGTGGAGGATCTATCAAGCGAATTTATGGTAGCTTAATGCATGTGTTGAACATAAACGGCATTGAGATCTGGCAAAAAGACTTCCCTGATTTGGAGAAGATCTCATGCCAAGATGGATCCCTTGTTTTTTCATTTCCTAAACGATATGAAGTTTTTAAGGAGATAGAGTAAATTCAATACATAAGAAAGATGTTTATACTTTCCATACTGGATATTCAGATCGAAAGGAGATTTAGATGTATTGGATTTCAATAGATAAACGGGCATTTGTGATATTATCCCTTCTGAGTTTATTTTTTATAAATGCTTATAGCACCATACCTTCTGAAAAACTCAAAAAAGAAGTGAAGTTTCAAAAGGTACAAGAGAAAAAATATGAAAGGATAATAAAAGATATTGCATTTGATAAAGCGATTATGGATGGTGTAGTCCAAGTCTATCCTAAAGTAATTGTTTTCGGAGATGAAGTCCAGTTTCTTGATGAAAAGGGTGAAATAGTTTCCAGAAAATCACTTGTTGTTAATAAGCCTAAGGAAGTAGGAAAATATTTTGGCAGAGAGGCGATAATATCGTCTAAAGGTAGTTATATAGCAATTGGCGAATATACAGGCAAGTTCGGAGACGATATGGATTATATCGTTGATGAAGAATTCACAATTTATAATGACAGAGGGGAAGAAATATACAGTATTATGGGTATTGTAAAAGGAATGGATGATGGATGGCTTATTTCAGACAAGGATGGATCGGTAATAGGAACCAGAATCGCATACGGAGCTATAGATTTCTACACCCCTAATGGTGACGTGAAAACAATTCCACTTTTTGGTGAATCAGGATGGAGAAATGCAGTAGGCAGGGCAATTCTCTCAGGTGATGGAGAACATTTAGCTGTTTTGGTAAGGGATGTGCCAGGACCAAGACGCGAGGCTCGTTATCGCAAAGCCGATCTTTGGGTTATGCTATTTGATATAAGAGGTAATGAGCTCTGGCGAAGTAAGGTGGATGAGCAACAATACGGAAACATAGCTATCTCTGAACATGGAGAATACTTGTTCTTTAAAGCTTTCACTTTCGGAGGGGAAAAAACACGTCCTTTAACCAGTGTCACTTTGAGTCTTTATGATAAAGAAGGAAATGGGTTGAGCTTTGAAGATACATCTCTTTTCACTTTCGAGGAATTCTGTTTTTCACCTCAGGAAACCTACGCAGCCTTGGCAGGAGGTAAACTTATTAAGGTGATGAAAACCAAAGATAGATCAACCGTGTTTGAAAAGGAACTCCCGAAAAATCACAGGATCAGAGATATATTATTCACAGAGGAAGGAGAATTTCTTATAGTCAAAACAGAGCCTCGTATCTTGTCTGAGGAAATTGGAGAGGGGTATAATCCGATACACACTAGATCGGTATTTGCACTCAACTTGAAAGGAGAACAGGTCTGGCAAGAGTACTTCTCTAATTTGGAGAGAATTTCATCTCAAGATGGAAATATCGTTTTCTTGTTTCCTCAACACTATGAAATTTATAGGGAATATTAGTTTAAACTTAAAATCAAAAATCATCTGGTTTGATTAAGACGATTCAGAGTATTCTGAGCGTTGAGATCATCAGGATGATTCTGCAACCATTTTTCCAAAACCTCCCTGGCTTTGTCCAATCTCTGAGTTATGACATAAATGTTCACTAAGCTTTGTTCAATCCGGGAATCGTTGGGATTTTCATCAAAGGCTTGGTTTAACAGTTTCTCCGCTTTTCCCATCTCGCCCAGGATCTGGTAGAAAAATGCGAGAGAGACCGTATGCAATACGATTTCCGGCCTTTTCTTTACCAATCTCTCAAGGTATTCAGTTCCCCGGCTTATGACTTCCTTTTCTTTTTCAGGCTCGCCTGAGTCCCTGTAAATTTGCGAAAGTAAATAATAGGAGCGAAAATAATGGGGCACAAGCTCTATTGCCTTTTCCAGCTCAGCTATGGATTTTCCTTTTTTTCCGTTATTCAAATAATAGGATGATAAATCGATGAAACTCTCGGGAAGATAAGCTAAGACATTGGCTGTCTCATCGTCTTGTTCCACATTTAAATCATTTATTCCATCGTATCTGTATACCTCCCACAAAAGCTTATGCGTTTTCTCCGGGTCTATCATGTTTTCGCCCTCCTCGGGCACCAGCTTAAGCGCCAATCCCTCTGTCTTCAAATGATTATCCAACCCTAATCTGTCAGGCGACGGAACAGTGGAGGAGAAATAAATCGGGTATTTCCATCGGTTGGCAAAGATGATCTGCTCTATCATCATATCCTGTATCCTGACCAGAGAGCGGGTATTTTGATCCACATAGGGAGTTAGATATCTTTTCGTCTTGAGGATGGGATCCAAATAGGGTTCAACTGGTCTTTCAATCTCCCTTCCGTTAGGCAGCTTAGTCCTAACCCACTTTATCTGAGCATAAGTTAAACCCACGGGCACTCCCATCTTGTCTTTCAACTGGAGTATATACCAATCCGTATTCAAAAGGGAGAGATTAACTATCCGCACATCCTTTCTGACCCCCTCCACCTCCTGGATAAACCACAAAGGAAAGGTATCGTTATCCCCGGCAGTGAAAAGCACAGCATCCGGATCGCAGGAAATCAAAAAATTGTATGCGTAAACGTAGGGAATATGATCTCCTGCTCTGTTATTAGGAGTATGGTAGTTTTTATTCAGTTGAGTTATGGGTAGGATTAAAACCAAAACAGCAGCTCCGTATCCCAGCCAGTCTTTGAAACCGGAGAGCCTTCGGACAATGCCTGAT
>CAYURP010000052.1:0-19004 GCA_964447175.1 uncultured Ignavibacteria bacterium
CGCGGTGTGTTTAATGTATCGTAGCCCCACCTTGCCTCAAGGTGGGAATGAATATTTTCCCAACAGATGGAACATATTTGTAGGGACAGGTTTTTAAACCTGTCCACTTCCTTACCCTAAAGTAAAACAAACTACAAGTCGAATAATTATATATATGATCTTAGAGGAAAATTCATAAAAGGGGGCTTTTAAGTGAATGAATTATCTTTTGTGATATTAGCCATATCTGTAATAGTTCTGACCTGGGCTCTGGTCCGGGTAAACGAAAAATTGACAATTATTATAAAACGCCTTAAAAAATTCGAAAACGTTTTTAGCGAAATCAAAAAGTTGAAAAGAACCTGATCCTCTCGTACTTCTCTATTTTAAATTATTATCCTTTACCAGTAGCACCACCCCACTCCAAAGGTGGGAATGAAGATTTTCCCAACAGATGAAACAGATCAACAGGAAACATCGGTAGCACACCTTGTCTTCCCGCCAACGGCGGGATAATCACAGGTTGGGACAACCTGTGATACCGTATTATGGTTTTGGAGTGTCAAGCTTCAGCTTGACCATTAGATTTCAAGATATCATAATGTAGGGACAGGTTTTCAAACCTGTCCATATCACCACCCTAAAGTATGAGAAAACCTATGTCGAAAATTAAATATATGCCTTTATTAAGTAAAATTAGGCAAAAGGGGATTTACAAGTGAATGAACTCTCTTTTGTTATATTAGCTTTATCTGTGATAGTCCTAACCTGGGCATTGGTCCGGGTAAACGAGAAATTAGACCATGCCATAAAACGCCTTAAAAAATTCGAAGACCTATTCAGTAAAATCAAAAGATTGAAAGGACCCTAATCTCCTCTCGTTAATTTTTTCCAAATTATTATCCTTTATCAGTAACCCCACCTTGCCCTCAAGGTGGGTCTAATCGATTATATGGTTGTGTAAATCCCCGAAACGGGTCTTGACGACAATTCCACCCCCAAGATATCAAAACTAAATAGGCGTTAACCTGGGTAAGTGGTTTTCGTATATTAATAAAGGGTTTTCCGATGTCATAAGTGGGAACTATTGGAACCCTGGATTGTATAAATGAATGAGAAAAAGAAAGAGAATTCGGGAAAGGCCGAGTCGATGCCTAATGGACCCTCGGACCAGGACCTGATGAGGAATGTGCTTGCCGGTGATATGAAAGCCTTTGAATGCCTGGTCGATAGATATAAAGTTAAACTCTTTAACCTGATCCTCAGAATGCTGGGGAACAAAGAGGAGACGGAGGATATCTTGCAGGAAACCTTTTTGAGAGTTTATCGGGAGCGGGAATCCTATGATTTCGCCTACCAGTTCTCCACCTGGATCTATACCATTGTCCTGAATTTGACCAAAAATGAGCTCCGAAAAAGGAAAAGATTCACCTTTCTGGGGATTGACCTTTTCTCCAACCGCCGGGAATTCGCAGTGGAAAGCGTGGGTAATCCCAATGGAATCAGCCTGTTTTTGGAAAAAGCCATTGCCTCTCTCCCTGAAAAATATAAATCAGCCTTTCTATTAAGGGATATGAACCATTTGTCTTATGAAGAGATAGCACAATCTCTGGAAGTGCCTATGGGCACAGTTAAATCCAGGGTAAACCGGGCCCGAAGCATCTTGAGAAGAAAGCTTAAGCCAAAGATGGAGGAATACTATGAATTGTCGAAAAGTCAGGCAATTCCTCTGGAACTATCTTGATAATGATATAGATCAAAAATCAAAAGAGGATATAGAATCTCATCTCAAGGAATGCTCCAAATGCGCTATGGAGATGGCAGAACTTGACAAGCTCAGAGAAATCTTTGGTAAAACTGAGGTCTTGAGACCCTCACCTGATTTCAACAGGAAGCTGCTAAATAGAATCCATACAGAAACTTACACGGCTCGACCTGAAGGAATAATTAAACCAAAACCATCATTCTCCTGGAGATGGGCTTTTGCTAGCCTGGCTGTTGGAATAGTGGTGGTGTTTTTAGTGATTTTTTATCAGAATATTTTCAATTCTCAGGGCTCTAAACCCACTGTTTCCGAGATGCCAGCATTAACTGAAATAGACAAGGCGGAAACCCGGGAGGAGTTGCCTGAGAGAACAGAATATACGAGAGATACCAGATTTGTAATGGACAATCTAAGGACTGCTCAGCTGAAAAGGATTGAGGATTACAGATTGAGACAATCGGATATGGCTCATTTTATAATGGAAAGCATTCCATCCTCCCAGATGCAAACAAGAAGAAGTTCAAATCAATTTGTAATGCCCGTGGTCTCTACCCGGACCATAAAACAAAAGAGCAGTTTTTAAAGGAGGTTTAAATGAATGTAAAATTGATAATGACTTTAATTCTGGTGATACTTCTATCTTTCCTGTTTACCTACATTGTTAACTCAGCTTTTGCCCAGGAAAATGTTTTACAGTCTCTGGAGAAAAGCATTACCTCTTTGGTTGAATCTACTAAACCATCTTTAGTTACCATAGAGGGTGAAGTCCGCACGTTTCCACCTGGAGTGTTTTCTTATTTCCCCAAGAGCTTGAAGGATACTTTATATTTCGCTCCAAGTTTCGTTGGGTCAGGTCTGATTTACAGTCCGGATGGATATATCCTTACTACCACCAGCGTGGTGCAGGGAATGGATCGGCTCATGGTGGTTATGCCCAATGGTAAAAGATCAGAGGCAAAGCTGGTGGGCACAGATGATCAGTCCAATATAGCTGTTTTGAAGGTTGATGCTGGAAGTCTTAAACCGGCGAAATGGGGAGATTCGGATAAGGTCAAACCCGGTTCCTGGGTAACTGTGGTCGGCAATTCCTATGGCCTTCCTACTGCGGTTTCATTTGGGGTGGTCAATGGAGTCAGGGAGGACGGGTTCATCCAGATGAGCGTAAATGTCAGCCCGGGCAACAGCGGAGGTCCGGTTTTAAGCACTGATGGCTCTGTGGTGGGACTGGTCTCAGCCAGATTAGCAGAGCAATCTTATATGGACGCCACATGGTTGTTCAATGAAGCTAATAAGCAGAGAAGTACTCTTATTATCCCGGCCCGGGAGATAGACTTGCCCAGCTCCGGCATAAGCTTAGCCATCCCCATAAACAAGGCTAAATCCACAGCCGTAAAGATAATCAAATATGGAACAATCCAGCAAGGTTATTTAGGGATCTATCCAGAGGATACTGAGGAAGGTGTCCTGATAGTTGAAGTGTTGGAAAATACGCCGGCTGATAAAGCCGGGCTGAAAAATGGAGATGTCATTATTGAATATGACGGGGAAAAAATAAGAACTGAGAAGCAGCTTAGAAAACTCATCGCAGATACCCAACCCGAAGAGACTGTGAAGATAATTGTAAATCGGAAAGATAAGACAGAAAGCATACTTGCAAAGATTGGCAGAGCCGAGCCCCTGTATGGAAAGCTTACCGATAAACTCCGAGCCCTTCCCCCTGTAGTCCCGAATGTAGATTTAGAGGTACCTGATGTCCCGGAACTGGATTTCTATTATGAAGCGCAAGATTATAAAGATACTCAAAAAGCATATCAGGATGAAATAAGTAAGCTAAAAGAAGAAATTAGAAAAATCAGCCTGGAGATGGAAAGGCTTTCTAAGGAAATTCAGAAAGCCAAAGAAGCTCAAGAAAAAACTGAGGAAAAACGCTAACACAACTTGATATTTACCCGTTTAAATCGCCTTAGCTCAAGCTGAGGCGATTTTTATTTATTGACTAAATTATTAGAATAGTTATTATTTAGAAAAGTTGAGTGTTAAGATGAATCTGAAAGGCATACATTTTCTGTTATCCTATCAGTGCACTTCAGAGTGCGACCATTGTTTTGTCTGGGGAAGCCCCTTTTTAAAAGGGACTTTCAACCTCAGGGATATAGAAACGGTTTTGAAAGAAACCAAAAAATTGAAAAGCATAGAACATGTTTGTTTTGAGGGAGGTGAACCTTTCCTTCACTACCCGATTATGATTCAGTCCCTTAAAATAGCAAAAAAGATGGGCTACAAGCTGGTAATTGTGACCAATTGCTACTGGGCTACTTCTCTTGATAATGCGGTACAGTGGATTTCCCCTATATTAGAAATAGGCATAGATGAGATTGATGTATCGACTGATCTTTATCATGGCGAATCGTTAGCTTCTCCAGAAGCGGTCAATGCTATCAAGGTTTTAAAGAGATTCAATATTCACTACAACATATTTAGCATAGAAGAGAGCTCGAAATCCGTTAGAAGAAGAATTTCCGGAACCTCCTTTTCCTCTGGTAAAGTAATCTATAAAGGAAGAGCTGCTGTGGAATTAACCAAAAAGAGCAAAGAGAGAAGTTCGAGTAATTTTGACTGGAAAAAATTTACTGAATGTAAAGAGGAAAATATCGAGAATCCCTCCAGAGTGCATGTAGATGCCTTAGGATATGTTCACATCTGTCAGGGAATCTCAATAGGCAATTTCAAAAGAAAGTCTTTTTCCAAAATTATCAAAACTTATAAACCTGAGAAACATCCCATATTAGGTCCGCTTATGGAGGGAGGGCCAGTTCGCCTGGCAGAAAAATATCGTCTCCCCCACCAGGGTAGATACAAAGATGCCTGCCACTTCTGTTACAACCTGAGGCTTAGCTTGAGAAAAAGATTTCCCCGGATTCTGGCACCAGACCAGATGTATGGGGAGGGATTAAATTGAATCTCCGGAAGTTCTCCCATATAAATATTAACTATCAATTTCGCCCTCATTAAACCAGGAACGTTTTTATGTTTTTCACTTGACCCCCTCTCCCTTCTTCACTATAATCGTATAATCTGTAGTAAGATACCTGTGATGTGGGTATGAGAAAAAGATTCAAAATCCCTATTTTCTTTTTTTTGTCCTTATTCATAATCGTGGCTGGGGTCTATTTGCTATTAACCCAGACCACGGTCTTAGAGGGGCAGGTTAACTACTGGGCTAATTACTTTTTAAAAAAGAGCTATCCCCTTCAGGTAAAAATCGGGAATATAAAAGGATCCTTTTTCAAAGACTTAATCCTGGAAGATTTCTCCATTGACTTTACTCAAGCAGACTCCGCTTATACCTTACTCAAATCAAAAAAAATTACCTTAAGATATAGACTCTGGGATTGGTGGAAGGGTAAAAAAATACTGAGCTATGCGGACCTGGAACAACCGGAAATAGAAATCAGAAAAATAAAGGATAAATACCTGCTACCCCTCCCTCAGAAAAAAGATACGCTAACAAAAGAGTCCAAACCTTCTTTCTTTGTAATTGATACCTTGAAAATTGAAGAGGGCTCTTTTGTCTTAAGCTCAGAAAAAGAGGTAAAAAGAATTGAGAAACTGAATTCATTTCTCTCTTTTAGAATGGATGACGTGGGATTGAAACTTGAATTCTTCAATGCGGGATTGTCCTATCCTGAAAGAAACCTGAATGTTGAAGGAATTAAGGGAAAGGTAGACTGGGTTAACAATGAACTCAATCTTAAGGATTTCAATTTTAAAACAGACAGTTCTCAGCTTGAGGTCTCAGGAACGATTTCTGATCTTAAAAGCCCCAGATTCTCTTTGAACCTAAAAACCTCTCCCCTATCTCTGGATGAGATGAAAAGGATTATGGGCACTGGGCTTTCAGGAAAATTCGACATAAAGGGTAATATGAAAGGTGATCTCAGAGGTTTCAGCGGTTATGCTAATTTAACTGGTGAATTATTTGAAAGGAAATTTAACAACGTTCATCTTAGGTATGGCTATCAAAAGAAAAAGCTTACCTTTATTCGGTTTGAAGGTGAAGCTTTTGGCTCACCCCTTTCAGGTTCAGGGGAAATAGACTTCAGCACAAAACCAGAAAAATACACCCTGGAAAGCTTAGCTGAAAATCTCGACTTGTCCCGCATAGTTGAGACTGGATTTCACACAGATCTAACCGGATCCTTATCTTTAGAAGGTAAAAGTTTCTCTCCAGATGATTTCTCAATGGAATTAAAAGTGGAATTGAAGCAGGGACGAGTAGACAAATACACGTTTTCTAAAGCCAAAGGGAATTTCTACCTGGATTTATCTCACATCCATTTTTATCCTGAATTCGTAATCGTCTATAAAAACACCCATGCCTTATTGGAAGGAGATATTCACTTTGATGAAAGGGTAAATATCAAAGCGGATATTGATTTCGCTGACGTAAACGATTTCAGGGGGCAGATCTTTCTAAAAGAGCTTTCAGGAAAGGGGAAGGCTAATCTGAAATTCGACGGTATAATCTCTGATCTGAATGTAAAGGGTGAGATTGAATCGGATTCGTTCTGGATATATAAATGGTACACCTCCCGTCTTTCTGGAGATTTTGAGATCCTTAATTTCTCCACTTCACAATCCGGCTTTTTTGATCTGGATTTTGCCAAAGGGAGTCTCTGGGGAATGGAGTATGATTCCGCGGGTGTGAAATTAGGCATGCAGAACCAAATCGTAAAAATAGATACTGCCTGGGCAAAAAGCCGGGATATGGATTTAGATCTTACTGGAACTGTAGATAATTCAGTCTATCCCATAAAATTGGAATTAACCAAATTGGTTTTCAGATTTGAGGAAAATTTGTTTCAATCTGATGGGAAAATTGAAGTGGAGTTAGGTGAAGACTCAATTAATATTAAATCTGCAAATGTCAAGCTGGGTCAAGGGAAAATAGAACTCTCAGGACTAATCCAGTCCAATAAAAATATTGATCTCAAGTCCAGTCTGTCCGGGATAAATATCTCACCCTGGATGGAGCGGGTAGCACCCCAGAGAAAAATGGAAGGAACCTTGAACGCCGACCTTACCCTGAAAGGTAATTTTGATCAGCCTGAGATGGAATTGAAGGGCGAAGTGGAGCAGTATAAATTCAACGAAGTAGATCTGGGTAAATTAACTTTTGATTTATCCTGTAAAGACCAAAAGCTTAACATCAACAAATTTGAGCTTACGTATTTGGATGCAAGATATACTATAACCGGCTTTTTCCCTTTAAACTTATCTTTAACCTCATTTGAAAAAAGGCTCTTAGATCGACCTCAGAAGCTAACCATTACGGGAAAAGGAGAAGAGCTTAAACTTTTCCCTCTATTCTTACCCTGGATGGAATATGTTAGAGGACCTTTTGAAGCGGAGGTTGACATCTTGGGCACTCCACTCTCACCCCGATTTGAAGGACATCTAAAGCTTGATTCAGGCAGTTTAAAGCTAAATTCCCTGGAGGACCCGGCAACTAACCTGCAAGCAGAATTGGTATTATCAGATCAGAAACTGAAGTTCAACAAGCTGGAGGGAGAAGTTAGCCATAAACCCATCACCCGGGGTAATATTCTCAAAAGGATATGGAGACTGTTCTTCCCCAAAAAGGAGGAAAAAGGACAGATATTCGGAACTGGAGAGATCACTTTTAAAAAAATAAATCAGGTAGACTACGATCTCCAGGTTAATGGCATAAAAGTACCCTTCAGGTATAAATTTGCCGATATCTCCGGCATTTCTGATTTTAATCTGAATCTTAAGGGGACTGAGCCTTCTTCCATCTCCGGGGATTTGTTTTTTCATCAGCTTTTGTATCAAGAGCCATTCGGAACGTTAAATTCCCTGGGAAGTGGTGAGGAAAATGAGGAAAAGCCTGTAGAGCTGGATTTGAAACTTTCAGCAGATAACAACTGCTGGGTTATTAACCAGGACATGAACGTGGAGTTCAAAGGTGAACTAAATGTCACAAGATTTGGAAATACTTTAAGCCTTCTGGGAAATCTGGAGACCATCCGGGGCAAGTATTTCCTTTTTGGCAACACCTTTAAAATTGAAAGCGGCTCTTTTGTTTTCAATGACGTTGAAAAGATCGATCCTCAGCTTGATCTTTTAGTCTCCGCTGATATAACCACCGGATATTCCCCCACCGAAAAAAACGAATTCGTCAAAACCTATGCTGAAAAGGTAGAGCTTTCCATCCAGGGGAATCTATCTGCCCCGGAGGTGAATCCCTCTCAGGATTCACCTTATTCCAGGGAGGAAATTCTGGAGCTTTTAGCTTTTCGCCACAAATTTTTCACTGCTGACACCATGCAGATGGGAAGCTTGTTTCAGGATGGGGTATTGAAAAGCTTAAGCGGAGCTTATGGCACAAGACTTCTGGAGAACATAGCCACAAAATCCCTGGGGGTGGAAACCTTTGAGATCCAGCCCGACTGGGCAGGCAAATTCAGCCTCTGGGACACCAGAATAACCATAGGCAAATACATCTCCGACAAAATATACTTCAGATACACCCGCAGGCTCTCCCAGTCCAGTGGGGAGGAAGCAGGTGTGGAATATCGCTTAAGAAGATACCTTTACTTCGAGGGATTCCGGGACAGAGAGGGCAAGGTTTATCTGGGACTTAACTTGCACTGGGAGTATTGATGAACGGTTATCAAGATAGGGTTCAACGTAAAAATTTGAAGATCAGAGAATTCATATTACTCCCTTTACTTCCTGTTTTATTCACTTGGATCTGTATAATTCTGCCAGAACCAACCTTTGCCATTGATAATACCGCACTCGTAGTAGAAGATATCGTTATCCGGGGAAACGATTACTTCTCAGCAGATAAGATTAAAGAGCAGATGTCCATCAAGATAAACCGGTGGTATAATTTCTTGAAAAAGAAAAGATTCTACGGTTGGAAACTCAGACAGGATCAGGATGCCATAGAGAATTTATACCATAACCAGGGATTTCTGGAGGCTCAGGTTCAAACCACACATATCGTTCAGGACAAAAAAATTGCAACGGTTTTTGTAGACATTTTTGAGGGGGTTCAAACCAAAATTAAAGGCGTGAAGGTGGAGAAGGGTAGGGAGGAATTCGAAAAGAAAACACGAAAATATATCCAGGAATTAAAATTGGACTTCCCCTTGAATCGGGCAAAACTGGACCAGGTGGCATTCAACGTCAAAACCATATATGCCAATAACGGCTATCCTTATGCAGAGATCATAATCCAGATCAACAAAACGGAGGATAAAAAATCTGCAGATGTTATTTTCCAGATAGACCCAAAAGAGGAAGCCAGGTTTGGTGAGATCTTTTTCAAAGGACTCAATATAACCCAGGAGGATAAGGCTAAAAGGGAGCTGACCATAAAAAAAGGGGACCTTTACAGCCGGGCAAAAATAATCGATAGCCAGCAGAGGGTTTACAGCACCGGCCTTTTTAGCTATGTTAACCTGCAAGCCATAAATCCCGAGGAAAAGCCAAAAAATCCGGACTTTCTGCTCAAGGTGGTGGAACGAAAGCCCAACTACGTGGATTTAAAATTTGGCCTGGGGCATTACCAGCCTCCTAACCAAACCCTGGACCTGAGTACGGCTGACATCCATTTGGAGTGGGGCAACAGAAATCTGAACGGGTCGGGAAGAAAGATAAGCACATCTCTTTTCTCAAGCTATGCTCTCTTCCCCAACCCCGATTTCCCGGTTTCGGCTGATTCCATAAAAAACCTGCTTTACAGATTTAACCTGAGATTTGTGGAGCCCTGGGTTTTAGGAAAAAGAATCGTAGGGGATTTAAATTTTTATTACGAGCCTGGAGTTAAAAGCATAATCCAGCCCTACCGGATCGAATCCTATGGTGTAGACCTGAATTTCACCAAGGAGGTATCCCCGTTCACCAAAGTCTGGCTTACCCCCAGCTTTCAATGGGTTAACATTTATGACGTGTCCCCAGAGGAAGAGGAGGATATAAAAAGGGAGCAGGGAATTAACGTCAGACGGAAATTGATTCTACTCTGGGAGAACGACACCAGGGACAACTTCTTCATGCCCCTCAACGGCTCCCTTACTCGATTTCATGGCGAGCTGGTTGGAGGTTTTCTGGGCGGGGATAATCATTTCTTCAAGATAGTAATGGATTGGAACAGATATCTCAGATTGGGCAAACCAGGCAAACTCAATGTGATGGCAACCAGAATTAAATTAGGTTACGTGGAGAAGCTCAGAGCAGAAGAATATGTACCCACATTAGATAGATTCTATATGGGAGGCGCCTCCACCATAAGAGGATATTCCGAAAACAGCCTGGGACCCAAAGATTCCAAAGGCAATCCCAAAGGAGGCAGGGTGATGATCCTGGGCAACCTGGAATGGCGAAGCGCGCTTTTCTGGAAGTTCGGCTATACCCTGTTTGTGGATGCTGGTAATCTATGGTTTGAACCCAAACTTATGACCCTGGAGAGTGTGAGAATGACAGCCGGCTTGGGCCTCCAGTTCTTCACCCCTATCGGACCTTTAAGACTGGATTATGCTCAACGGGTGATCAGAAAAGATGATCCCGAAGGTGGACGGTTTCACCTGAGCATTCTTTACGCTTTTTAAGTTATAGATAAAATGAAAAAACCACTCATAGGCATCACCTGTTATATAGATTACGACGATTCCAAAAGGAAGTATCCTTTTATCTTTGCCTTCGATTATGTGAAGCGTCAGTATTATCTGGCAATACAAGACGCAGGCGGTGTGCCAATAATTCTTCCCAATATCGAAAAGATGAACCTGGTTGATAACTATATAAAAACTCTCGACGGATTACTTCTGGCAGGCGGTGGTGACGTTCACCCTTCCTTTTTTCATGAGAGAATAAAAGCTAAAAATCTCAGCATAAAAATCGAGCGGGATAGGTTTGAGATTGCACTGGCGAAAAAAGCCCTAAGGAAAAAGCTACCCATTCTCGGAATCTGCAGAGGGCTTCAGGTTATCAATATTGTCCTGGGAGGAACAATATTTCAGGACTTGTCCTTACGAAAGAAAAAGACGTTAAATCACAAGCCTGAAGCTGTCATCAGATTCAAGAAAAGACACAAGGTCAAAATCAAGGAGGATTCAAGACTGTTTTCAATAGTCAAGAAAAAAGAAATCCTGGTAAATACCAGCCATCATCAGATAATAAAAGACGTTGCTCCAAGCCTTTCAGCTTCAGCCTGGTCTGAGGATGGGGTAATCGAAGCACTTGAGGGCAAAGGAAAAGAATTTTTAATAAGTGTCCAGTGGCATCCGGAGGCGATGATAAAGCATCCGTCATCCAGAGCATTATTCAGGGCTTTTGTGAAGGCATGCAGGAACAGATAATCCAGACAATAAGGCATTAAAAAATGGGATGGCAAAAAGGTAGCAATTGGCGTATATATTTATGGATTAACTATAGTAGATAAAGGGTTTCAAAACTAATGTTAAGTTTCCAGTAGATTATGAGAATTAAATATTTTTTGACAATTATTACATTATTGTTAAACTTTTTGTTGGTTAGCATGAACTCTCATGTCAGGGAAATTAAAAAGACAATTGATTATGGCTGGGGTCTTGGAAAAAAGGACCCTCATTGGAAAAGACAGTTTACCGGTCAGATAACAGTGGATTCTTTACCTGAGCTTAATAAAACGACCAAAGTCTTAGTCCGGATTAAATCCAAATACGGGACGAAAAGTGCTCCTGGATTTAGAGTATGGGGATCTGAAGAATCGGTGGATTACACTCAGCTTGAGCCGGAGTGGCTTCCTCCAATCACTCCAGAAGACGTTTACGAGGGAAGTTTTACCATCACCCCAAGAGAAATAGGAACTTTCTATTTGATGATCAGAGCTTTGGGGGATGCTTTTAGAGGCAATTCAAATCAAGTATTCACGTTTTTCTTTACGATTGATGAATCCGGCAAGACAATCCACTTTTCAAATATTGCGGATCACGAGTATATAGACAATGGTCTCTCTGCGCATCCACCCATTCAAGATGATCAGGTGTATATTAGATATGTTAGTGGAAGGAATTTTTCAAATTCATTCAGAATAGCTCCTCTCCCTAAGGTAAATGATACTTCTACAGTTTATTTTGAGTTGGTCTCAAATCGCTACTGCCCAAAAGGTGTCCAGCTTTCTTTTAGGCTTTCGCCAAATTTAGAAATCTTCTTGCTTCCCTCCAGCTGGGTCGGAGAAATCAAAGAAGGTGATGTGTATAGAGATTCCTTTGAGATTGTACTAAAAACGACAGATTTCACTTCTTTGGATTTGGCAGCAACAGCCTATTCTCCATCAAAAGAGGTAATCGATAAACGAAGAGCAAGGGCTAGAACATCTTTCAGTTTATTCTTTGCATTTGATACTTCAGGAGAAATCAATTATGTTGGTAGGGAGCCTAAATACAAAAGCTCTAGGAAAATGTCCGCTAAAGAGGTGGCAGAAAGTAGAGGTGAGGAATATAATTACCCAAAAGGTAACATTAAGGAATTCCTTACGAAACCCATAATCGATTTAACAAAAGAAAATTAATAAAATTCATATAAAAACAGTTTTGTTATGAAAAGTAAATATTTTTTGACAATTATCACATTATTGTTAAACTTTTTGTTGGTTAGCACGAACTCTCATGCCGGAGAAATCAAAAAGACAATCGATTATGGCTGGGGTCTTGGACAAAAGGACCCTCATTGGAAAAGAGGGTTTACTGGTCAGATAACTGTGGATTCTTTACCTGAGCTTAATAAAACGACCAAAATCTTTGTCAAAATTAAATGCAAAACTTATTGGGAAAGTGCTCCGGGATTTAGAGTACGGGGATATGAAGAATCAATGGATTACACTCAGCTTGAGCCGGAGTGGCTTCCTCCAATTACTCCAGAAGACGTTTACGAAGGAAGTTTTACCATCACCCCAAGAGAAATAGGAACTTTCTGTTTGAGGATCAGAGCCTGGGGGGACGCTTTTGGAGGGAATTCATCTAACGTATTCACGTTTTTCTTTACAATTGATGAATCCGGCAAGACAACCCACTTCTCAAATATTGAGGATCACGAGTATATGGCTAATGGTCTTCCTGCGCATCCGCCGATTCAAGATAATCAGGTGAATATTAGATATACCAGTGGAATGGATTTTTCAAATTCCTTCAGAATAGCTCCTCCCCCTAAGGTAAATGATACTTCTACAGTTTATTTTGAGTTGGTCTCAAATCGCTACTGCCCGAAAGGGGTACAACTTTCTTTGAGACTTTCGCCAAATTTAGAAATGTTCTCGCTCCCCTCCAGCTGGGTCGGAGAAGTCAAAGAAGGCGATGTGTATAAAGATTCATTTGAGATTGTACCCAAAACGACAGATTTGGCTTTCTTGCATTTGGAGGCAACAGCTTATTCACCCTCAAAAGAGGTGTTGGATAAGCGTAGAGGAAGGGCGCAGCGAATTTTCAATTTATGGTTTGCTTTTGGTACTTCGGGAAAAGTCAACTATATTGGTAGGGTAGGTAAATACTATTGTCCTGAAAAATGGTTTATGACGCCTCAAGAAGTAGCAGAAAGCAGAGGAGAGGAGTATAGACAGCCAAAAGGGATCGGTAAGAAATTCCTCACGCGCCCCATAATAGATTTAACAAAGGAGAAATAAGAAAATTCATCTAAAGAAGGGAAGAATCTTCCGTGAGAATTAAAATTCCTTTAATGCTGTTAAGGATTTTCTTAATAAGTTGTTTTTGGCTCTTGCCTAGCACCTTCGCATCCCAGATAGAGAAAACAATTGACTATAGCTTCGGTAAGAAAGTTATACATCATTATGGTGAAGCTAGTTTCACGGCTGAAATTACCTTTGATCCTTTACCTGAACTTAATAAAACTTCGACTGTTTATGTTAAAATTCAGGCTATGTGTGACTTAGATTTGGACCCACAGTACATAGTTTTCAGTAAACATAATAATCTAATAGATTTCACCGAACTTATTCCCTCTACTTGGACACCTCCTATCAAAGAGGGCGATATCTTCGAAGGAAGATTTACCATTACACCCATAGAGATCGGGCAATTCCATTTTGAGATAAAACCAAGGCGTCCTCATCAGATGGCAAGAGATTGCTTTGATTTTTACCTGGTTATAGACGAATCAGGTAAACTGGTTCACCTTTTCAAAGAGGTGGATTTGAAGCACGAGTACATGCCCATTCATCCACCCATTGTTGGCGATGAGGTTGAATTGAAATACCCGGAGAGTGTCGTGAATGACTTCTTAAATATCTTTTGCATCTCGCCCTTTCCATCTTTAAATGAGACTTCCACAGTAACCTTTGAATTAACATCTCTTCGGGAATGCCCAGAAGGAGTTCAGTATTTTTTGGATTGGACCAGGAATATGGAGATATTTGATATGCCAAATAGCTGGTTGGGGGTAGTAAAAAAAGGTCAGGTTTACATCGATTCTTTCAAAATTGTCCCGACCGACACTGGTTGTCACTGGTTCAAACTAAGAGTAAGGGCAAAAGCCCTCCAGGAACAAGGAAGGTCTTCCAAAGCAAGGGGTAATTATCATTGCACTTTTTTCATTGATGAGACTGCAAAACTTACCTACATCGGAAGAGGACCTATTCATAATATTAGATTAGCCTGTGCTGGGGCAAGTTATAAGAGTAAAAGTTTTATATCCCAACCACAAGTTTTCGAGGAAGAAATCCACCATAGAGAAATAAAAAGTATTATTAATTACGGTTGGGACCTTGGAAAAGATGATCCAAACAGAAGAAGGGCCTTCGTTGCACAGATAACATATGACTCCTTACCCGAGGTAAACAAAACCAGCCGAATATTTGTGAAGATCAGAAGTAAGTCCCCACACGAAGACGCTCCAAGATTCATGGTGCGTGTGTTTGAGTGGGCTGCTGATTACACTCAACTTGAGCCGGAATGGGAACCTCCAATAGATCCAGATTACATTTATGAAGGAAGCTTTACTATTACTCCGAGAGAAATTGGACCAATCGTTTTGTCTATTGTTCCCTGGGGTGAAGCATTTCGCGGGAGTACTCGTCATCGGTTTAATCTTTGTATTATATTTGATGAATCTGGCAAAGCAGTTAACTTTTCAAACACACCGTGTCATTATAATGGACTTCCTTCACATCCACCCATAGGAGATGACCAGGTTTTCATCAGAAGTTACTCATTCAGTGATTTCAGGGGTTCTTTTCGGATAGTGCCACCTCTGAGTTTAAATGATACTTCTACTATTTATGCGGAAGTGGAATCGAGGAGTTACTGTCCAGAGGGAATCCAGTTTTATTTTAGACTCAGCTCAAACCTGGACATGATTACTGTTCCCCCCAGCTGGGTAGGAGAGGTAAACGAAGGTGATGTGTATAAAGATTCATTTAAAATCGTCCCCACAACCACAGAGTTGGCTTTTCTATGGTTAGACATAGAGTGCAGTTCAGCCTCAAAAGAAGCACCGGACAAAAAAAGGGTAAATGTCCATGAGACTTTTGAACTCCACTTTTCATTTGATGCATCTGGAAAGCTTGATTACGTAGGAAGGGAAAATAAATACTTTGACCCTGACGGAAAGTTGCCTTGGGACGTTGCAGCGAGTCGGGGAGAGGAATACAGGGACGCAAAGGGTGGAGTTAAGAAATTTTGGTCGGAACCTATAATACCTGTAAAAAGAAATAATGAAAAGTAAATATTTTTTGACATTTATCGCATTATTGCTTGGTATCTTGTTAATCAGTATAAACTCCCGTGCGCAAGAAATCAAGAAAGTCATAAATTGCGGGTGGGATCTGGGAGAGAAGGATACTGATATAAGAAGAGGTTTTATTGCACAGATCACATATGATCGCTTGCCTGAGCTAAATAAAACCAGTAGGATATTTGTTAAGATTAGAGCGAAGGGGTCACATAAAAATGCTCCAGGATTTATGATACGTGGGTGTGAGTGGGCTGCTGATTACACTCAACTTGAACCGGAATGGGAACCTCCATTAGATCCAGATTACATTTATGAAGGAAGCTTTACACTCACCCCCAGAGAAATTGGAATTTACTGTTTTCAAATATGTGCCTGGGGGGAGCCATTTCGTGGGAATTCTCATAATAGATTTGCACTTTTCTTAATTATTGATGAATCAGGTAAAACAATTCACTTTTCAAACACACCGTATTATTATAATGGACTTCCTTTACATCCACCCATAGGAGATGACCAGCTTTTCATCAGAAGTTACTCATTCAGTGATTTCAGGGGTTCTTTTCGGATAGTGCCACCTCTAAGTTTAAATGATACTTCCACTATTTATGTGGAAGTGGAATCGAGGTGTTACTGTCCAGAAGGAATCCAGTTTTATTACAGACTCAGCTCAAACCTGGACATGATTACTATTCCCCCCAGCTGGGTAGGAGAGGTAAACGAAGGTGATGTGTATAATGATTCATTTAAAATCGTCCCCACAACCACAGAGTTGGCTTTTCTATATTTAGATATAGAATGCAGTTCAGCTTCAAAAGAAGCACCGGACAAAAACAGGGTAACTGTCCACGAGACTTTTGAACTCCACTTTTCATTTGATGCATCCGGAAAGCTTGATTACGTGGGAAGGGAAGATAAATACTTTGACCCCTCGTACCAAAAGTTGCCCTGGGAAGTTGCAGCGAGTCGGGGAGAGGAATACAGGGACGCAAAGGGTGGAGTTAAGAAATATTGGTCGGAACCTATAAGACAGGTAAAAAATAAAAAACAAAAATCCCAGGATGACTAAAAAAAAATATTTAGAAAAAGTTCAACTTTACGTTATCCTTGATCCTGAATTGTCTCCTAATCCTGCTATTGAAGAAGTAGTATCCCTGGCTCTTGAGGGTGGGGCACAGATGATTCAATTTAGAGATAAGGAATTTTCAGATGAAGAATTTCTTGTTCTGGCTGAGAGAATCAAAAAGATCACCCAAAAGAAAAACATCCCTCTTATAATAAATGATAGGGTCAATATAGCTAAATCCATTGACGCTGATGGGGTTCATCTGGGCCAGGACGATATGCCCCTAAAGGAAGCAAGAGAGATTTTAGGTAAAGATAAAATCATCGGCATCTCAACTAATAAAATCGAACAAGCCAAAGAAGCAGAAAAACAGAGGGCGGATTATATTGGCCTGGGTCCTGTTTTTAAAACCTCATCCAAAGAAATCAAAAATACCATCGGAACTGAAATGATAAAACAGGTTCTATCTCTGGTCGAAATTCCGGTCTTCCCTATTGGCGGGATTAACCTGAGCAATTTAGAGCAGGTCATAAAAGCTGGCTCTAAAAGAATTGCGGTTATTTCGGCTGTTATTGGTCAAAAGGACGTCAAAGAAGCTGCTCAGGAGCTTTTGAGGAGACTGAAAAAATAAGGTTCTTCTACAAAAGAGTTGCTAAAGAATTGGTTTATGGAAGGCATTAATATCAGAGTGTGTGATCCTTTGTGCTTTACTTTTTTAAACTCACCCTCTTTTGTCCCCCTCTCTTAGTAAGAGAGGGGGATTAGGAGGTGAGTTTTCGGGATGTCATCCCTCCTAACTTAAAACGAGACTTTTTCTTATCGAAAATTACGACAACCAAATTGGAGAGGAAACAAATTTTTTAATTTAATCTTGACAAAATTAGTAAAGATTACGTATACTCTCAAAATGAGAAGGTGATTTGATGAATATATCAACTCGTGGCAGATACGGATTAAGAGCTCTTCTGGAAATTGCTAAAGCTCCTAAGGAGGGTCCAGTTACTATAAGGGATATCTCCAGAAAACAGAAGATGTCGGTTACCTATCTAGAGCAAATCCTCCACCGGCTGAAAAAGGCTGGTCTGATCGAGAGTATCAGAGGGGCTAAGGGCGGATATCTTCTGGCTAAAAAGGAAAACAAAATCACCGTGCGGGAGATAATCGACGTTCTGGATGGTCCCTTGTCCTTCTCCTATTGCGATTCGCCCAAGCTCAGAGAAAAAAGCTGTACTGGTCCTGAAACTTGCGTGTCCCGTATTATGTGGAAAAGACTGGAAGATAACTTGTCGAAGATGCTTTCTAAAATAACCTTAGCTGATTTGAAAAAGGAAGCCAAAGATTTAAAAAGTAAAAATTGTCGGAGGAAAAAATGAGAAAAGTCTATCTGGATCACAATGCCACCACACCTGTTCACCCTGAGGTGCTGGAAGCGATGCTGCCCTTTTTTAAGGAAAAATTCGGAAACGCATCCTCGGTTCACGGATTCGGAAGGGAAGCTAAAGATGCGCTGGAACAATCCAGGGAAACAGTAGCTAAGGTGATAAACGCTGCTCCCTCCGAGATCTACTTCACCTCCGGGGGAACCGAATCCGATAACCTGGCTCTGCAGGGAGCTGCTTCAGCTCTTACAAAAAAGGGAAAACATATTATAACCTCTCAGATCGAGCATCACGCCGTTCTGGAAACCTGCAAATTCCTGAATAAAAATGGTTATGAGATTACTTACCTGCCGGTTGACAAATATGGCTTTGTGGATCCTGATGACCTTAAGAAAAACATCAGAGCGGATACTATCCTGGTAAGCATTATGCACGCTAACAACGAGACTGGAACGATTCAACCCATTGATGAGTTATCTAAAATTGCTAAAGAAAAAGATGTCTATTTCCATTCTGACACGGTTCAGTCCTATAGCAAGCTCCCCATAGACGTTCAGAAGATTCCAATAGATATGTTGTCCTTGACCGCTCACAAGATCTACGGTCCCAAGGGAACTGGAGCTATATATATAAGGAAGGGCACTCGAATAATCCCCATGATTCACGGCGGCCATCACGAGAGGTCCCGAAGGGCAGGGACAGAAAACGTCCCGGGCATCGTGGGATTAGCAAAAGCGGCTGAGATTGCTGCCAGGGATATGGAAAAGCTAAACCAGCGCATGAAAAACCTAACGGAATCGTTCTTTAAAAAGCTAACCGAGACAATCCCCGATGTCTTCTTAAATGGTCACATGGAGAAAAGGCTTACCAGCACCCTGAACGTCTCTTTCAAGGGTGTGGAAGGTGAATCTATAATCCTGAGCTTAGATATGAAAGGTATAGCGGTAGCTTCAGGCTCTGCCTGTACTTCAGGTGCTCTGGAGCCCTCACATGTTTTGTCCGCTATGGGCATTGATCCAGCCCTGGCGCAAAGCTCCATTCGCTTCGGCTTTGGAAGGGAAAACAC
>CAYURP010000053.1:0-1831 GCA_964447175.1 uncultured Ignavibacteria bacterium
GGTCTTAAGGATGGGACCTGAGGGATTCGGTTTTTTGACTGCTGCTATTTCAGCAGGTATGTTTGCGGGAACGCTTTTTTTGGGGATAAAAGGAGAGGTCAAAAGAAAAGGACCGGTGATAATCTTAAGCATCATATTCGGAGGAATCTGCCTGGCACTCTTTGGTGTCTCCACGTCGTTTTCCCTGTCTATGCTGCTTTTGGGATTAGCGGGCTTGACTTTTTCCCTGGTTAATGTTCTGGTCATTGTGGTTTTTCAGACCAGAATCCCTCATGATAAACAGGGAAGGATATTCGGCAGCTTGAACACTATGGTCTGGGGATTAAGGCCCATATCGCTGGCTCTGGCAGGAGTTTTAGCGGTTTGGGTGGATGTTCATGTGCTGGTCTTTTTCAGCGGGGTTCTGGTGGCTCTGGGTGGTCTGTTCAGCTCCCTGATAAAAGGAATGAGACAACTTTAATTCATCAAGCTTTAAAATTAATATTTTCTGGTTAATTAAATTAGTTTCTTCTCCAAAAAACTCACCCCCTTTTGTTCCCCCTCTCTTAGTAAGAGAGGGGGTTAGGGGGTGAGTTCTAAGAACCTGTAATTTTTTTTCAAGAAGGTAAAGCACAAAGGACACACACCGTGGTATTAATTCCTTCCATAAACCAATTCTTTAGTAACTCTTTTGGATAAGAGTCTTAAATTAAGAATTTTGTGAATGCTACTTAAAACAGGGGGAAATTTGTTAGAGCTAAGAAGAGAATATAAAATTCACCAATTATCTTAAGTTTCCTTCACCCTCTGAGAAAAAAAAGCAGGTATCCCCTTTGATCACAAAGTCACAGCGGGGGCAGGTGTATTTTGTCCTGTTCTTTCCCACAAGGGTAAATCTTTTAGCCTTGAGTTTTGCTCCGCATACGGGACAAAGTAGCGTCTTTTTTCTATTAAAGAATCTCATCTCAGTTTTCTGTTGACAAAAAATGTCTCATAATTTTTCTTAAGAAGGTCTTAAAAGATTTATGATCAGCATTGCTCCGATGCAGAAGGGTAAAAGATTAACAAAGGTATATGGCAAAAAATAGGAGGTGATCCCACAAAGTATAAGACCGGGGAGGACTACGAACTTAACCATCTCCAGACTCACTTTGATAAGCTTGGTGAAAAGCAAAAAGGTAAAGCCGAAGATTACAAGGTTTAATGCCAGTTGCCCGAAAAAGCCGAAACGTGCCAGAACGTAGTTGTTCAGGTGAAAAAACCAGTCCAGCGGCAAATTCCACTTATCAGCAAGTTTCTCTATGTGTTGGAGTAGATCGGTTAAGATGGAATTCAAAATCTTACCTCCCCTCCAGCAGATGCGGATGATGAGGTTAAGGGCTCAATGGTTAAACTTGATTCCCCCACCTTTTCGAGACCATCCATCTTGTGGAGAAGGAAATCCTGATCGTTGATCCAGTTCTGCGAAAGAGACGAGACCTCTTCCTGGGAGATATCGGAGACCCAGGAGATTACGACTCTATCAATATGGGTCTGGTTAACCAGAAGGTTGTCCATATTCAGTGTAAATTTGATCTTCATATTTTTTCTGTCCTCCGAATCATCTTATGCTGAACCATTTCGAGTTTCCGAATTGTAAAAAGCAATGGATGTGCCAAAAGAACGACCGGTTTTCAGGCAAATTTATTAAGATTTAAGTCTTTGGTTGATTTAAGGTTAAAGATTTTTTATTTTATCTGAGAATATGAAGCGATTTGCAGACTAAAAAAAATGTGGGAGGAAATCCATAGTTTATGGTATATTATCAGTTAATGAGGAGTATCTATGTGGGAGAAAATTTTCAAGTTAAAAG
>CAYURP010000053.1:1931-13668 GCA_964447175.1 uncultured Ignavibacteria bacterium
GGAATAGGACTTTTTTTGGCTTTGATCGGGCTTCAGAATGCAGGATTAATCAAAGCTGATCCAGCAACTCTGGTTAGCTTAGGTGATTTGACAAAACTCCCCATAATTGTTTCTGTTTTAGGATTGATCATCACTGCCATTCTGATCAGGCAGAAGGTCAAGGGTGCTCTTTTAATTGGTATTGTTTCTGCAACTGTTATAGCTATAATAGCCAATTATCTCTCGGGCTTCAAAGCTTACCCTGGTTCAGAGTATGCCAGAATTCCTGCAACTTTAGTCTCTGCACCGGATTTGTCCATAATCGGCAAGTTTGATTTCAGGGTATTCAGCAAATTGGGGATAATAACATCTGTCACTTTAATCTTTGCTGTGATGCTCTCTGATTTCTTTGATACCCTGGGCTCGGTGATCGGTCTGGGAACTGAGGGGAAATTTCTGGATGAGAAGGGCAGGTTGCCCAAAATAAACCGGGTTTTATTAGTCGACTCCATAGCTGCTGCAGCTGGCGGGGCAGCATCAGCCAGTTCGGTCACCACTTATATTGAGAGCGCAGCAGGAATTTCCGTGGGCGGGCGAACAGGATTAACAGTTGTAATTGTGGGGCTACTTTTCGTATTGGCTATATTCTTTGCACCTTTGGCAGGAATAGTTCCCAACCAAGCAACAGCGCCTGCTCTTATCATCGTGGGCTTTTTGATGATGTCCATTATCAAAGAGATACCGTTCTCAAAATTCGATGAAGCTTTCCCGGCATTTTTGATAATGATAGTCATGCCTTTAACCTACAGCATCTCCAATGGAATAGGAATAGGATTCATCATTTTCACCCTGATCAAGCTTTTGTCAGGTAGAGGAAAAGAGGTTCACTGGCTGATGTATCTGGTTTCTCTTGCTTTTTTGATAGATTTCGCTATACCGACTTTGAAGACTATTTTTAGTTTTTGAGCTCCTTTTATTCTGGAGCGGGATGAATTCCCACTCCTATGAGTATCTATTGGTTTTTCTTAAAAGGTGGGGCATTAAGCCCATAACAACTAAAAAATATTGACAATTCGAATAATAGATATTAAATTATATTAGAAAGAAAAATAAAAAGGTTGTAATGGGTTAGATAATCATTTGGGGAGGGTAGTTATGTTCAATAAACACAAATTACTTTTTCTGATTATTTCATTTTTAATTCTTTTATATTTTTGCACCTTTTTAAGTGCTGAAGATAAGTTTTTCTCTTTAAGCGAGAAATGGTCGGTGCAATTACCAGCTTCCATTTACGCTATAAAACTCTATGATATCAATGCTAACAATTCCCAGGATATTATAATTGGCACTTCTGCAACTCTACATATTGCAAGTGACTCGGCAGGACAAGTCATCGCAAGTTCTTCCTTCTTACCTTATGGGATAAGCTGTATTGATGTCGGTGACTTGAATCAGGATAATATCCCTGAGATCCTCGCTGGAGCTGTATCCTTTGCCCCTATGGTATATATCTTTTCAGATGTAGAACTTGATAGCTATATGACCGTCATAGAAGATACACATCAATACAAGAGCGTTGTCTCCTTGAGGACAGTTACTTATGAAGATAGCTCGGTAACATTCTTAGGATGTGATGAAAGCTATGATTTCTATAATGATGGGTCAATCTACAGGGGGACAGGTTATCTGGAAGAGATTGTGAAATTACCTTTTTATGGATACATTCCACAACGAATAGATTTCGAGGACATAAATGGAAATGACTCATCAGAGTTAATAATCGGACAGTTTGAAGCACATGGTATGATGGGGATGTATGGCACTTCTGCAGACATCGTCATTAGGAATCATCAAGCCGATACAGTGAATCAACATAAATCACCACTTTTTTCTTTTGACATGGATCACGCTACTAATGGCGGATTTACCAGTTTGGAAATAGGTAATTGTGATAGTGACTCAGCTTTAGAGATATTAGGGAGTGCCTTTGTAGATACTTGTTTCCCTGTGTACGTTGATACTTGCTGTCTCACGGTTTTATCAGCCGTAGACGGTTCAACTAAAACCGAACAATGGAAACTGACCTATTATGATACTGTAAATATAATAAGTGGGATTGGTTTGGTTGATTATAATCATGATGGAGTGAACGAGGTTTTAGTGGCTCATAAAAATGCTCCCATGGAATTGCTCAACGGAGAAGATGGGAGCAAAATTGCTGAAAGCGACAGCTCTTATAAAGTAAGTCAGTTTGCTTTTGGAGATGTGGATGGAGATGGTGAGAAAGAGATAGTTATCGGAGATGGGAATGTCTTGAGAGTTTTTGAAGTGGACTTCACCACGGACGTTCCAGAAGAGGAAAAGGATTTAGTAATTTCTAACTTCATATACCTGGACCAAAACTATCCCAATCCCTTTAACTACACCACCCTGATACACTTCGAGGTTAACAGTTCACAATCAACAGTTCAAGGTCCTGTTCCCACCACTCTAAAGATTTACAATATCTTGGGACAGCAGGTCAGAACTTTACTCGATGAGGAGAAAATTCCGGGAAATTATCAGGTCATTTGGGATGGAAAAGATTATAAAGGAAAGATTGTTCCCAGCGGGATTTATTTTTACCAGCTAACTATGGGAAAATATTCTGAATCTAAGAAGATGCTCTTTTTGAAATAAAAACTTAAAAGGGGAAAATCTTTGATTTTAAAAATGTCTATTTTAGAGTGGGATGAATTCTCACTCCTATGAAATATCAATAGATTTACTCAATAGGCGGGCATTCAGCCCCGCACCAACTAAAAAATATTGACAATTCCAGTATTAGATATTAAATTATATTAGGATGAGAAGTACAAAGACTATAATGGGTTAGATGATCTTGCGGGGAGGGTAGTTATGTGCAATAAACCTAAATTATTTTTTCTGATTATCTCAGTTTTTATTGTGCTATGTTTTTGCACCTTTTTACGTGCTGAGGATAAGTTTTTCTCTTTGAGTGAGAAGTGGTCGGTGCAATTAGCAAATACTGTAAGAGTAATACATCTGCATGATATGAATCATAACTATTCTCAGGAGATTTTGATTGGAGCAGGGTCGTTGCAAGATTGTTACCAGTCTTGTTATGGATTTGTATATATAGTTAGTGATTCAGCAAGAGACGTCATAGAAAGTTCTGTCGATTTGGAATGGGGTATAAGTTGCATTGAAGCTGGGGATTTAGACCAGAATGGTGAGCCAGAGATACTTGCTGGGGTGTCGGATGGTGTGCGTGGTGGTGTATCTATTTTCTCTGATGCACATCTTGATAGCCACATACTTGTTCCAGATGACGATTTCTTCCCTGCAGTCGTTTCAATTAAGACTGTTCCTATGGGAGATAGTACAGTGGTTTATTTAGCAGCATTTTATATACTGGCTGGTGGGCACCAAATCCTGGATAAGATAAGTTTTATCTATATGGGAACAGATTATTTGTCTGATCTGCACGAAATCTACGGAGGTGATTTGATTGAACAGATAGAATTTGTTGATTTAGATCTGGATAAGAAATACGAGTTAATTTTAAGCAATTTCTACTGGTCTAGTATGGGAATGCCTGGAGATTTCCCAGCGTCTGCGAGTGTTATCGTTTGGCCTCAGTTGCCCGACAGTATGATTGTATATCAATCGATGCTCTTTTCTTTTGATGGCCTATGGGACATAATTAACCGACATGGGTTCACCAGTTTGGAAATTGGTAATTGTGATAGTGACTCATCTTTGGAGATATTAGGAAGTGCCTTTGTGGATACTTGTTTCCCGGTGTACGTTGATACTTGTTGTCTGACGGTTTTATCAGCTGTAGACGGTTCAACTAAAACAGAACAATGGAAACTGACCTATTATGATACTGTAAATATAATAAGTGGAATTGGTTTGGTTGATTATAACCATGATGGAATAAACGAGGTTCTGGTTACTCATCAAAATGCCCCCATGGAGCTTTTGAATGGAGAAGATGGGAGTAAAATCGCAGAAAGCGACAGTTCTTATGAAGTGGATCATTTTGGTTTTGGAGATGTGGACGGAGATGGTGAAAAAGAGATAGTTATCGGAGATGGATACGTTTTAAGAGTTTTTGAAGTAGATTTCACCACGGACGTTCCGGAAGAGGATAAGGATTTAGTGATTTCTAACTTCATATACCTGGACCAAAACTATCCCAATCCCTTTAACTACACCACCCTGATACACTTCGAGGTTAACAGTTCACAATCAACAGTTCAAGGTCCTGTTCCCACCACTCTAAAGATTTACAATATCTTGGGACAGCAGGTCAGAACTTTACTCGATGAGGAGAAAATTCCGGGAAATTATCAGGTCATTTGGGATGGAAAAGATTATAAAGGAAAGTTTGTTCCCAGCGGGATTTATTTTTACCAGCTAACTGTGGGGAAATACTCTGAATCTAAGAAGATGTTGTTCCTGAAATAAAAACTTAAAAGGGGGAAATCATTAATCTTAAAAATGTCCATTTCAGAGCGGGATAAATTCCCGCTCCTATGAGTATTCATTGGTTTTTATTCATAGGCGGGGCATTTAGCCCCGTCCTAATAAAACAATTTAGTGAAGCTGAAGGTTCACACTCCAAAAAAGATAGATACTTTAACACAAACTAAACCGAATCAAGTCGTAAATTCGTATTTCTATATGAAGGATCACAATAAACCTCACTATGGAGTCCAGACAAAATGCAGAAGATCCTTATAAATCAACATAAGCGTCAGGATGTTTTCAAATGCGCTCATAAGGCTCATTTTAAATTTGATAAAAACGTCTCGGTCTATCACGTATTGAGGGAAAAGAACTGCTTCCCCCAAGGATGTATATATTTTGTGTGGAGATGCCAACTTCTTAACAAAGGGCGAAGTTGTCCTAAAGGATATGAGCACGTGGGCAGGAAATGCTTTGGATGCAAATACTACTACGAGGATAAGGTATGCCACCAGCCTGAGGTTATGCTGAATAATGAAAAGTTCAAAGAATTCGAAGAATCCCTGGAGGAATACGAAGAATGGCTGGAATCGGTGGTAGGGAAGGACGTGGAGTTTTCAGGTGAGATAAATTCGGTCAAGCCCCATCTCAAAAAGATCGTCTCCGGCTCCAAACAAAACATATTTTTCAAAGGGTTTCTACTGAGCTTTAAACAGGGTTTTGTCGACCGGGTGTTTTTAGATGACTATCTTTATGCCTCGGTCAGCACAAAATCTCACGAGAAAAACAAATTTGCCGCAGGGGATAAGGTCGATTTTCTGGCACGATTAAGGGTGGACCATGGAAGAATTGTCCTAGATAGGGTAAGGAGGGTGGAGTTCTCTGAGAAATCAGATGCTTCATCCTGGGATTTGAGCCAGGCCATTGTAGCAAAAAACGTGGGTAAAGAGCTGGACTGCCAGCCTGAGAAATGCTTGAGATGCGAAAAGGGATGCCTTCTGGACGTGATCGACAGTACCGAAACCCGGGAGAAAATCTATCGACACCTTTTCTGTCTGGCTGGAATCGAAGATCCTGAGGTTTGTTACTATGATCTGAAAAAGAAAATCGAAAGGAATAAACTTCAGGAGGACGTATCTGAGGAACAGATTGAATCTGAAGCTAAGATAGATTTAAATCCTGACAAATAGTATTTGAAGACTGAGATTTTGAAATTAGTTTTGAATTTCTTTTAAGATAAACTCGGTCAGGGCGGCTCGATAAGCTAAGCCACCTGAGTTTCTCTCCAGTAATTTCTGTTTCAAAGAAGAAAGCTCCTTTAGGGTTAGTAGATTCACCTCCCGAATTTCCCTGGTATCTATGGGCTTTAACTCACCTGATAGGTATTTTGCTGTGAAAACGTGTGAGGTCCAGAGCACTTTTTTATCCTCGTGGATAAATGTCACTTTGGCTCGGAGAACATATTTCAAAAGCTCAAATTTTGTTCCGGTCTCCTCATAGCCTTCCCTCTGGGCGCATTGCTCAAAGCTTTCGCCAGGTTTCCATCCACCGCTGGGTAATCGATACAGACCTTTTGGATACCAGGGCTTGGCTATGACCACCACCTTTTTCCCTTTGAAAATGACTAAGGTTATATCCGAATCCCTGCCATCCCTCATGCTTTCCAGAAGATTTTTAAATTCCCTCTGGGCCATGGCAAACTCCATTTTTATCTCTTTAGGTTTGCCATATCTTTTCTCTATCTCTTTAATCTGATCTATCTGAGAGCACATTAGAATCTATTTGTGATGTGGCACCAGACAAAGGAACTCAAGCTTTTTGTCTGATGTGTTTTTAAATTGATGAACCTCATCAGGTGGGATGAAAATCACATCACCTGCTTTAAATGGGAATTCTTTTCCCTCAGATACAACTATCCCCTTTCCATTTTTTATGAAGACCTCGTGTTCCCAGTCATGTTTATGATACGGGGTGAAGCCACCCGCCTGGATTTCAAATACCCTCATGGCGAAGTTGGGAGCACCATCCTTTTCGGAGATTGTCCACCGGACTTTCACACCTTTGGCACCTTCCTCTTCGACTGGCTCTGAATTTACCTCCTGGTAGTTTCTTTTTAGCATTTTTCCTCCTCAGTTTTAGTAATGTAAAGGTAAAAGAAGAAAAAGAAAAGTCAAAACAAAAACCGAGTTTTTAAAATACCAATTTAGCCTGTCCTTTTATAACCAAACATCTCCTGGACAGACCTAAAGGTCTGTCCCTACATAAACTACCTTTGGGGGCAGGTCATGGGACCTGTCCACTACATTTAATAATCGATGTTGAGCGCAACCGCAGAGGGATAAACCCTCTGCTATGCGTAGCGGAGCCTTCATGGCTTCGATGTTTTACCCTTGACCTGAAGGTTCACACTCCAGTTGTGTTTATTTAGATTGCCTGCCCTGCCAGGGAGATAACCTGTGACACCATAATAAAAAAATGGGGGATTATGTAGCGGAACTCTTTAGAGTTCCATTGATTCTCCTATGGCGGGCTAAAGCTCGCCGCTACATTTGTTGGGTTTTCAGGCAAATGCAAGATTCTGCTATATGAGGTTTATTGTATCCAACTACCAACAACCAACAACTAATAACCAAAAACGCGGAGGGCGAGGGACTCGAACCCCCATGTCCTTACGGACGCCTGATTTCAAGTCAGGTTCCTTACCATTAGGATAGCCCTCCGATTTTTTCCATAATATATCCTTATATTAACGGTTGTAAAGAGGTTTTTATTGAGGAGCTTTGTGCTTTGATGCAGTACTTAACACTTAATTAAAAGATCAGACGTTACAAACAGGTTTGTATTTTTCAACTAAAAGCTTTACCAATGAATCTCTTTCCTGGGGCATGGAGACGGGCATCACATAGAATGCTATGTAAAGATTTGAGCGGGTGATCGATTCCTTTTCCCAGGACTCGTATTTGGGATGAGTTTTGTAAAACCCACGCTCAGATAGGTTTTTCGACTGCTCGACATACAGGAGTTTGTACGATTTTGGTTTTTTTACCTGATCGGGTTTTTTAAGTATTGCAAATACTGCTGGCTTTTTGGGAGGATCCCAGATGGCTAAGGGATAGGGTCCCTCAAATTCTCTCCCCTCCAGCTCAATACTCATATTTTACCTCTTTTATAATTTTCCCCTATACTAAATATTTTTCGATAAAAAGCAATTAAGTTTTAAGAAAAATATCTGATATGTTTGGATGTTGAACTATTTTCATTCCAGATAGCAGGGCAAAGGACCATTCTTGAAAAGGTAATTTATCAGATAAACAGCATCTAATATATTAACCTCCTCATCGCAGTTCATATCCCCGCAGGCGTAAACTAAAGGCTCTGGTCCTGATTTGAAAATATAGTTCACCAGATATACAACGTCAGCCACGGTTAAAGCTCCATCATAGACCAGATCGCAAGAAGCAGTGGTATCAAAAGCTACAGCCAGGGTCAAAACCTGAGTATCGGTATGAGATGCAGCATCCTCTGCTTGGAGGGTAAAGGTGAAAAGACCAGAGTCTGCAGCAGCTCCATTTATTACTCCGGATAAGCTGTCCAGCTTAAGTCCATTGGGGAATTCCCCATCTGTAATTCTCCAGACATACGGATAGGTTCCTCCTTTGGCTTCCAGTGTTTCCTGGTAAGAGTGGAAAGTTGAGCATGATGGAATAGACGTGGTTATGATGTTGAATCCGTAATTCTCTGCCTGAAGAGACTGCTTTAAAATCCAGTTGTCCGGATCTATCTCCAGGTTCCCGGGAAGATCATAAAGGGTGAATTTGAAATCCAGGTTATGGGGATCGTTAAATACTACAAAAGTAGTTTCTTCTTCAGAAAGAGTGGTAATTCTGACATCGACGGGCATGGTGAAGAAAGTGGGATTGGTGCTCTGCACCTGCCTCAGGTGAAGATAGATGTTGGCGATAACCTCAGGTGAGTCGTGCCCAATTGTTTTTTTTGGTTCGGTTTTGTAGGTACCTGAGGTATCCGGGATGACTTCCAGAAGAACCGAATAGCGATAATTCGGGCTGTACTCTCCGTAGATCCATTGCTGGAAGAAATAGTCTAAGTCCATTCCGGAGACGGTTTCGCAAATCTCTTGGAATTCCTCAGTTACTGCATCTTTATATGAGAATCTGGGATCGTTGTAATAAGTTCTCAGGATATCAAAGAATGTGGAGTCCCCCACCACGTGACGCAGCATATGCAAAACCCAGGCTCCTTTATCATAAACTATCAGGCTGAAGATGTTCCCCACGTCGGTGGTATCATATACGTAGATGGTGCCTCCCCATTCGTACTCCATACGCTCCATATACCAGTGATAGTAGTCCTCACCCTGGGTATGTTCGAAATACAAAGCCTCACAGTAGGAGGCAAATCCCTCGTTTAACCAGATATTATGCCAGTCCCTGCAGGTTATCAGATCGCCCCACCACTGATGAGACAGCTCATGCACGATAACGTAGGTGTCATACCAGGAATAAAGCATGGAGGTGCAGGTTTGATGCTCCATAGCCCCGCCCCAGGGAAAATGAGCCATTCCGTATTTTTCCTTTACAAAGGGATACTCCCCAAAGGTTTGGGCAAAAAACTCCACGGCACCTACGGTTACCGGATAAGTTGCCTGTGCTTCATCCAGCCAATCCGGGTAACAGTAATATGTGATCTCCATGGAGTCGACGCTATCCGCTTCCGGGTAATAATATTGTGAGAAAGTAAGATAATTGGTAATGGCTAAAGAAATAAGATAGGTGGTTATGGGGTAGGATTCATGCCACTTGTAGGTTTTAGTTCCATTCAGATTAGTCAATACCTCTTTTAAAAGACCGTTGGAGACTACAATCAGATCAGATCTGACTGTGACGATCATATCAGCTGAATCTGCCTTGTCGCTGGGGGTATCCTTGCAGGGCCACCAGGTATGAGCGGAATAAGGTTCAGATAGGGTGGAGATAACAGGCATACCTCCCTGAGTGCTGAAATTGAAGCCCATAAGGCCACTTTCAGTGGGGTGACCATGATAGAAAATTTTGATAGTTAGTTCTTCATCCAGGTTGTAACTCCTATCCAGTTGAACATGAAGAGAATGCACATCTCGAGTGTAGTTTAGATGAGTGTCCCCGGATTTGATGGAATCCACGGTCATATCGTGAAACAGGTTGACAGTCAGACTATCCAGGTCCGAAGTAGTGCTTTTTGCCATAATCTCCACCTGCCCATAAATAATCTGGGTGGTATCATTGATCAAAAGGTCAAGTTTGTAATATGAAACATCATAGTCGTAATGGCCAATCAGCATCCCCTGGGGTGCCAATTTTCGTAAATTCTTTAGAGAGGTTGCCTTAGCCTGCCCCAGAATCCTGTGACCTTCTGAAGGGGGGATGGAAAATTGGGGAAGTTTAGATGCTTGTTTTGAGTTTTGTGCTGGTGAAAATGATGAAATAAGAAAACCAAAGAGTATTATTGAAAGAAAAACTAATAGATGTCTTTTCATCTTTTACCTCATTTTCTTTTATTTAACCTGATTTTGATATGATTCCAATGGATCCATAATGCAAGTTTGAATGAAACTTTCAACTAAAACTAATATACCATATTATATACGTTTTCTTCAATATACAATTTTAGTGTATAAAATCTCTCTTGGCAATCATTTTAGAGATAATCAAAATATTATTGACCTTAGGGTTCTCTGAGGATATATTTTGGTCAATATGTTTGATAATGTGAAGATTTTATCAATGAACAATTTCCCAAAAGAGGTAAAATGAAACGTTTTGCAGTAATCGGACTGGGCACCTTTGGTTTTCACGTGGCCCGGACCCTTTTTCAGGAGGGACATGATGTGTTGGGTATTGACAAAGACAAGGAAAAAGTCCAAAAAGCAAAGGATTTTGTTTCCCAGGCTCTGATGATCGATGCCACCAATAAGGAGAGTCTCAAAACCTTAGATCTGGGGAAAATGGACGCAGTGATAGTGAGCACCGGGGAGCTGATCAGCTACAGCATCCTGATTACCCTTTATTTAAAGGAGCTGGGAGTGGAGAACATACTGGTTAAAGCAGTGAACGAGGATCACGGTAATATACTGGAAAAGATCGGAGCCTCTGATACCATCTTCCCGGAAAGAGATACAGCTATCAAGCTGGCCAAGAACCTTTCAACGCCTAATATCCTGGATTATCTCCCTTTAGCTGAGGACTATGCTATTGCCGAATGGGCGCCCACCAAGGAGGTAATCGGAAAATCCCTGGTTCAATCCCAACTCCGGACCAATTATAACATACAGGTTATGGCTATTCGGGAGGTGCTGCCGGGTCGCACTGTTTTGGCACCCGGACCGGATTTCGTGATAAAGGACAGCGACATATTAATCATTATGGGCAGGCAAAAAGATATTGAGAGGCTTAAAGGGAAAACTTAGCTCAAAATAAAAAAACAGGGATTTTAACCCTGTTTGAAAACCTGATTTCTCCAGAACCTGGCTTAAATCAGGTTCTGGAATTTACTATTCGTACTTTTAACCCGCAGGAATTTTGGGTTGGGCAATTCCCTCGCTTTCTTAGCGGGGTCTTGACGAAAATTGTCCAACCAACTTGAACCTGACTTAATTCAGGTTGGAGACCTTGTATTTGATTTAAAAATGGATAAAATGCCCTAAACAAAATATTAGCAGGATTACAGCAACATGCAGAATCCACCAGCCAATTTGCCCTCGAATAAAACTTTTCAACATCTCTTTAACTCCATAGAAAATGCCCTAAGGAATAAACCACTGCAATATAAAAAAAATGTCTTGCCCACCACCATAAATTAAACATCCGACCCAGACCATAGGGGTAGAAATGTAACAGGATTGTATGCCCGATAAAAAGTTTCGAGAAAAGGATCAGGATATCCGCTAAGGTGGTTCTGAATATTAAATGGGTCACGGTCAATGGGGTTGGTAAGGAGGAAAGGCTGAAGTGTGCCATGATAATTGTGCCCAGTATTACTCCCAGGCCATTAATTAGATAACCCAAAATGACTGATTTTTTATAGTTGAACAATACGGGCGTAATGATGAAGTTTATTAAACCGAAGGAAAAGGGTATGAAATTTGAAGAATTTGCTGTTATGGGATGAATCCTGAAATGAAGCAGCCATCCCCCCAGTGATAAGAAGAACAATGCTAATATTGGCTTTCTGATTTCTTTTTTGAAAACCATATTTCACTTTTAGGTTGGCACATAACTAAAAGTCC
>CAYURP010000053.1:13768-18905 GCA_964447175.1 uncultured Ignavibacteria bacterium
ATTTCTTTTTTGAAAACCATATTTCACTTTTAGGTTGGCACATAACTAAAAGTCCAGTTAGTACCCACCATATTGCCTCGAAGATATATATAAATGATCATCGAGACTTTTGACTCTCGGATGGATGTGGCTATCAGTTAAAATTTATATAAGCGGACCCTAAAAGTTTTTGAATATAGCCTTCATCTTCAGCTTGGCGATGGCTTTGGTCGGATCCAGCTCTTTGGGACAGACTTCCCGACAGTTGAAGATGGTATGGCACCGGAACACTCCATAATCGGATGCCACAAACATCACCCGATCTTTGGCTGCGCCGTCCCGGGAATCGTTTACAAATCTCAACACCTTCAACAGGGCATGGGGACCCAGATATTTCTCGTCCTGGGATGCTACCGGGCAGGACCCGTAACAAGCTCCACACAGAATACAGTCCAGCTGATCGTCTATCTTTTTCCTGTCCTCTATGGATTGGTAATACTCCTTTTCCGGAGGCGGCTCTTTGGGAATAAGATAAGGTTGTATCTTTTTGAAGTTTTCCCAGAAGGGAGTCATGTCTACAACCAGATCTTTTATAACAGGCAGGTGAGCCAGTGGCCTTACGGTTATCACTTTGCCTAACGGGGTTATCTGGGTTTTGCAAGCTAACTTATATTCTCCATTTATGTGCATGGCACAGGAGCCGCAAACAGCCTCCCGGCAGGAGCACCGGAACGCCAGGGAATTGTCCATATTCTCCAGGATGTAAAACAATCCCTCCAGGACAGTCATTCCCTCCGGTTCTTCAAATTTATAGGACTGAAATTTGGGCTCCCCGTCTTTGTCTGGATCATATCTGAAAACTTTAAACTCAACCATAGCGACTATCTCCTCTTTAATATTTTCTTTCCTCTGGCTGCCATTTGGTAATGACCACATCTTTATAGGAGAGCTTTGGTCCCTCCGGGGTGTAGGTTGCCAGGGAATGTTTCAGCCAGTTTTTATCATCCCTTTTGTTGAAATCTGTTCGGTAATGAGAGCCCCTGGTTTCCGTTCTTGCTAGGGCGCATTCTCCTATTGCTTCAGCCGCGTCCAGATTTCCATTCACTTCTATCATCCACAGAAGGTCGAAGTTAAACTTTTTGCCGGAGTAGGCGGGCCTGATCTTTTTGAATCTTTCCTTTAAAGCCTTGATCTTTTCCACGCCCTTTTTCATATCATCCTCTTTGCGGAAAAGGCCAAAATGCACGGGCATTAAATCAGCCAGCTCCTTTTTGATCTGATAGGGATTCTCCTTGCCGGAGCCTTTTTTCAGATTATCTAAGTGAGCCTGCATTTTTTTTAGGGCACTGTTCAGCACCTCGGATTTGGGTTGTTTGGGTTTATCCTTAACAGTCTTCGATGCTTTAGCTCCAGCTCTGGCACCAAAAACTATAGTTTCCAGAAGCGAGTTTCCTCCCAGTCGGTTGGCGCCATGGGGACTGACACAAGCACATTCACCAGCAGCTAAAAGGCCATGCATCACAGTCTGCCCGTCTATGTCCGTATCAATACCTCCCATGGTGTAATGCGTTCCGGGAACTATGGGGATGGGCGTTTTAATGGGATCGATTCCGATGAAGCTCAGGCAGATATCCCTGATACCGGGTAATCTCTCCATGATTTTGGCAGCTCCCAGGTGGGTCAGATCCAGATGGACCGTGCCGTCCGGAAATCCTCTTCCCTCATTGATCTCGGTCTGGATGGATCGAGCCACGATGTCCCGGGGGCCCAGCTCCATAACCTTCTCAGAGACATATTTGCTCATGAAGCGCTCCCCGTCCTTGTTCTTAAGATGTCCTCCTTCGCCCCGGCAGCCCTCGGTCATCAGGATGTTGGTTTTAGCTAATGATGTGGGATGGAATTGAATGAATTCCGCATCCTTCAGAGGGACTCCGGCCCAGTAAGGAATGGCAACTGCCAGCCCGGTATTGGTGATGGCGTTGGTGGTGTTACCATAGATTCTTCCTATTCCTCCGGTGGCGAAGATGACAGCATTGGCTCCAATAGCCTGGAGTTCACCGGAGGTGAGATCCATGGCTATCACGCCATAACAGACATTGTCCTGATAGGCTAAGGAGAAGACCACCCACTCATCGTAAAATTTTACGTTGTGTTTAATGCTCTGTTCATAGGCGGTTTGTAGAAGATAAAGACCGGTTTTGTCTGTGGCATAACAGGTCCGGGGATAACCCGCACCACCAAACGGACGCTGGGCGATTTTTCCTTCCGGTGTTCTGGAGAAAGGACAACCCCAGTGCTCCATCTCGAAGATCACCTTCGAAGCCATTGAAGTCAAAATCTCAGCGGCATCCTGATCGCCCAAAAAGTCAGAGCCTTTGACTGTGTCATAGCAGTGTTTCTCCGGGTTATCGTCTTTTCCCTTCTCCACATTGGCCAGTGAGGCGTTGATCCCCCCCTGGGCTTCGCCGGAATGGGACCTCATGGGATGGATCTTGGAAATCACTGCCACGTCAGCTTTGGCTCCAGCTGCGTCAATAGCTGCCCTTAAACCCGCCAGACCTCCTCCGATGATCAAAACATCATGAAATATCATAGTCATTTTCTCCTCTTTCTAATGTGAAAAGACCCTGGGTAGAAAAACCATCAGAGTGATGATCATTCCAAAAGCAAATACTACGATCTCCACCCAGAAAATGGCCTTGTGCTCTTTGGTGGCGAAAAAGAAGTCCGCAATGGTGATTCGCAATCCATTCAAAAGGTGAAAAGCTACCACCGCTACCAGAAATATCTCCAGGAAATGGGTCAAAGGAGTTTGAACAGCTGAAAGCCAGGAATTGAAGGTCTGGTTTCCCCACAGGGCGGAACTAACCACTAATATATGGGCAAACAAATAGAGAGTCAAAATAACGCCTGTCAAACGATGCAAAATCCAGGAGAACGTGCCCACGTTGGAATTCAAACCCCATTCCTCAAAATAATACTGTAGAATTCCAGATCTTTTTTTGTACATAATTTCTCCTTTTTATAAAAATGGTCTCATAGCCAGATAGCCGTAAATGGTCGCTACCACACCCAGAATCCAGAGAACGGCTTTAACTGATTTTTCCGTTCCCGGGCTGGGGCGATAATCCTGGATCACACCCCAGAGTCCATTCAAGCCGTGAAACAAAACCACCGGAATGAAGAAAAGATAAAACACCACCCATAATCCACTGGATTGAAGCCTCTGGGTGACAGCATGGAAATCGATGAGGTATTCTTTTCCGAAATGCAGGACGTCGATGTGGACTATGACGAAGAACGCTATGAGGATTCCGGTGATCCGCTGAATGAACCAGGAGTATGCCGTGGCAGAAGAGGTTTTTTGATTCATAATAGATTCACTCCTTTATTTTTAATGAGGGGTTAGATAATTTGCTTTTTCTCTTACCCTTTTCTGTCTTTGTAAACTTGCATCCACTCTCTCCTTTTATGTTTGTGACTTTTATCACAAAGTGGATTTCTAATTTAAGTTCTTTCACTTTAAAAAGTCAAGAAAAAATTGAAATTTTTTGTATGCAAAAATCAAGTCCTCCTGCTGATGGTCGATAAAGAAATGAAAAGTCCATGGCAGAGCGAAAATTCAAGGATTTTGATAAAAATCATGCAAATCGCTGAAATCTCTTACGGAAAATTCCCCGACATAAGCTTTTTGAATCCCAATTTCAAAACAGATAGCACCAAAATCAGGGTAGTTCTGGATATATTTCTGTCCGGGGAAAAAGAACTGAATTTAAGTTCCACCTACAAAAAGGTGCACAAATTAATGCCCACACTGAGCCGGCATCAATGTTGTGTGAGCATGTTCTATGGATCTTTAAATCAGGAGGAGAGGGATAGTGGTGTCCCCTTGAAGAAAATCGGCGACATCACTGATATCGCTCACCTGATGGAACATATGATAATTGATCTGCAAGCTCATATCTCCGGAATGGACTCCTGCAGCGGCATAACCTGCGGCTACCAGGACCCGGACTTCCGATTCGATATCTTCGTGGAGTACAAGGACAAAGACATGGCACGCTTTTCCAGCTATCTGACCTTAGATCTCATGAAAAAAATCCTTTCTGGTAAAAAAGTCTTTCCTAAATATCAAAAGATCATCCAGTTGGCTAAATATCTACACCGTTACCCCAACCGGTTTGATTCTTTTGAGAGGATATCCCGAGATCTAAGATTTTCGAAAAGATCTGTCAAACTCCTTCTTAAAGATTTAGCTGATTTGAGATATTTTTCTAAAGGGTGAGTTTTTATTTCCGATACAGAAAGAGAGGAAGCCAATGGGTGAAAGCATAAATCAAAAAAAGCTGAAAGATAAGATAAACAATTTAATTGATTTTCTGCCCCCGAACATCGAGCTGAAAAAGAAAGCCACTGCTCAGGTGAGAAATTCCTCAATTTACAGATGTGTTTTGGGTTGCAGCTTGAATGGAAATTCCATATCCCGATCTTCTGGGGATGTGAGATTGACTAAAAAGGAAGAGAGTAAATCCTTAGTTTTGGAAAGGAGGTGAAGTGCATGAGGTTTAACTGGCATGATTTCAAATCTATCGAGAGGGTGCCTAACTCGCCCAACTATCTACAGAACAAAATCAGCGATCTGGTCTATTCATCGGTTTATGCCAGATGCAAGGTGGACTCCTTTAACCCGGAGACCGGCGAATACCGGGTGGTTATTCAGGGAACCCTGGACTGGACCGAGGAGCATGCTACCGGCTGGATGAACAGGTAAAAGTTTAAAAGATTTTTATTCCATTTTTCTCTTCCTTTTAAAAGTAACTAATAACAAAAAGGAGCGATGAGAATGCGGAGATTCAGATATCCCAACTTCCCCTGGGTGGAGAAAACGCCAACCTCTCCAGCTGCTTTGCAACACAGGATCACCGATCTTTTGTATAATTCCACCACCTGCAGATGCAAGGTGGACTCGGTGAACACTGAGACCGGAGAGTATCGCATAGTGCTACAGGGCACACTCGATTGGGAAGAGCCGACACCGGAGAACCAGTAGAGGGGGTTTTTTTAACCAAAAAGATGGGGGAAAGAGTTCAAATGACCCTTTCCCCCTGAAATACGAGGTAAACGTAATGGCAAACAGGCAAAAATCAAAAGCTAAAAG
>CAYURP010000054.1:0-18851 GCA_964447175.1 uncultured Ignavibacteria bacterium
GTCGCCCTTATCTTTCCTCTTCTTTTTGTTGTACCTATTACAACAGTTTCGTTTGTCAGTAAAATATCAATATTTTTGAGCTTGTCAACTTTTTTTTATATTATTTTTCCAGTTACCCAATAATCTAATTTAGTTGGAATTAAGTTAAAACTTGAAATATACTTAAATAAGCCATCCTGGAGATTCAACTCATTTTCTAATGTAGGCTTTGTTCTCCTTAATCTCTATTTTTCCCTCAGCGAATAATTGAATGGCTTCGGAGTAAAGCTGGTGTTCGACTTTTAAAACTCTTTCAGCTAAACTTTCCGGGGTATCATCTGCTTCGACTGGAACGCATCTCTGCAAAACGATGGGACCGTGATCGTAAATCTCATCTACCATATGAACAGTAACACCGCTGACTTTCATCCCGGATTTCAGTACTGCCTCATGTACGTGAATACCATACATCCCCGTACCGCCGAAATGAGGCAGAAGACCTGGATGTATATTGAGTATCTTATTTTTATACGCTCTTATTACCTGGGGTGATAACATTTTCATATATCCGGCTAAAATTACTAAATCCACTTCATTTTCCTTGAGAATGGAAATCAATTTCTCCTCAAATTCCTCCGGCTTCTCAAACATTTTATGGCTGAGATGGATGGCTGGTATATTGTGTTTTCTCGCCCTCTCCAGGCAAAATGCTTTGCTGTTATTGCTTATAACCGCTTTGATCTGAGCATTCAATTTTCCTGCTTCGATGTTGTCGATTATTGACTGAAGGTTGGTTCCCCCGCCTGAGGCTAATACCACCAGGTTTAGCTTTTTCATTTTTTTAATTTCTCCTTTAGTATTTCATTCAGCAGTTGAGAATTTGCTTTGCTATTTGATTTTTCATTACTTCGCTGGTAAAATGTTGGTCTGCTTCCTTTTTATTTTCACTTATAACAGATTCCGTCAATGTCTCGATTTCAGATTTGTCAGTTACCTGCATCAATATTTTTTTTCTCAACGATTCCTTCAGCAGTTTTGCCTGTTTCCACCATTTCTTTAAAAACTTCCCTGGCAATCTTGGTGCTAATTAAATCTGTATCTATAAGCTTTAATTAATCAGTTAGATCTTCAGAAGTCAACTAAAAATCTATTGCGTGCCTGCTAGGTCCCCTGACCTGGCAAAAACATTTGGGGATAGGTTTGAAAAACCTGTCCCTACATTGTTCCATTACACAAGGGTAGCCGCAACCTTTAGGTTGCGTATATTGTTAAACATTCACGCAGGCTGAAGCCTGCGGCTACCAGTATTTCAACAACTATACAAACAACATTATAAATTAAAACACATAGCACAACCTTGACGGTTCTGCTTTTTAAATGGAGGGATAAACCCTCTGCTACGTGATTCAGGTTGTAGTTGTAGGGACCCACTTGGGTCCTGGACAGGTCTAAAGACCTGTCCCTACAACTGGTTTCAGCTTCTTCAGCTCCAGAAATGCTAAAGTCCAGAAGGAATCAATATAAGTTCCCCAGGCACCGGAGACCAAAATAATATAAATCAATCCAGCAAGCACCCCCAGAACAATTCCCAGGAATAGATTGGCAACGGCTATGAGCACGAAAGGTATAGCCAGAACCAGTCCCACAATTATGAATCCAATTATATAAATAATGGTGCTGCCGACGGAAATTATTGTTACCATTATAGTTTTGGCCAGATTATTTATCAGTGTTTTCCACCCACCAGCCAGTGAATCAAAGACTCCTTTTCCTTCCAGAATACAGGTTCTGGTAGCATAGAAATCTATCAAGCTTATGGTAATTATCGCCAATATAAATAACGGTATCAGAAACATCCCGAAAAGCAGACCGAAAATACCAGAAGCGATAATTACTAGTATGAAAGGTACCAAAAGCACTAAAATAGATGCCAGAATACAAATCACAATTATAATCCAGATGCCCAGCATCCTCCAGAAATTTTTAACTCCTATGTTCCAACCATCACCAAGTGTGGGTCTCTCTCCAGCTTGAATTCTTGAGACGCAGTGGATCAGTCCGCCCTGGGAGATTATACCTAAAACCAGAAATATTAAAAAGATTAAAAATGCAGCTAAAATCAGAAGCAGGATGACGGCAATGGCAAGTTCTCCAATGTGATTATCTATGGTCATTTTTAATCCATTTAATCCATGCCAGCTATCTGACCAGCGAGCTATGGGGAATTTAAAATTTTCCCATTTGTCTGATATGCGACCAATCCCCCAGCCCCCACCGGATAAAACCTGAACAAAAAATCCGAAAACCCACAGGTATTTGAATTTCCACATTATGTCCAAAGCTTTTTTTACCAATCCTCCATAGTCCATAATAAAACCTCACTTTTTAAAATTCTTTTCTAAAGTATATGCCACCTCAGATTTCAAGCCTTCTTTCTCTAGAAATTTTATTCCATTTAAAACCACTTTTTTAACATCAGGATCCAGACCTTCCTGGAAATATTCTTTAGGAACTCATATTTTAGTATACTTTAATTTTTCATGCAAAGTTTCAGTATAATACTTTTTGGTAAATCAATTAAAATCGACTCTGTGGGACTCCATCCTGCAATTTTGGAATCCCACCTAAAAGTGCCAGTTTTCCCCTTTAGCTACTCATATGTCTATTTCCCCTGTCTTCAGTTGGTCTTTTTTCCTGAAGAGTTAGGCAAGAACTTATCTTCAGATTCTTTTGGTAAAAAATTTAATCATTTTTAAGAGTAGATTTCTGTTTTCTCTAAGAGTTCTTTTAGCTCCCAGGCTTTTAACTCGGATATTTCGATTTCTTAGCAGGAGCCTGCATATAACTAAAGTCGGGGCAAATACTTTTGTAGCTCGTAATCGCTAACCTGGATCCGGTACATATCCCATTCCATCTTTTTGTTAGTTACCAGGCTGGTGAAAACGTGATCCCCTAAGACCTCCCGAGCCAGCTGGGAACGCTCAAACTCACATATGGCTTCGTCCAATGAGCCGGGCAGGCAATCTATATTCAATTTCTTCCGCTCCCCCGGCGTTAAATGGAAAACATCCTTCTCCACTGGAGAAGGTGGCTCTAATTTCTCGTCTATCCCTTTTAGACCTGCTGCCAGCATCAGGGCAAATACTAAATAAGGGTTACAGGCCGGATCAGGTGAGCGGACCTCGATCCGGGTGGCTTTTTCCTTGCCCGGCTTATATTCAGGAATTCGGATTAAAGCCGACCGGTTGCGGGTTCCCCAGCAGATATAGGCGGGTGCTTCAAATCCCGGGACCAATCTTTTATAGGAGTTAACCCACTGGCTCAGAACCAGACAGATTTCTTTTACATACTTGACCAGTCCTCCTATATAGTATTTGGCAACAGGGGAGAGGTGATATACTTTTTCATTCTGATCAAAAAAGACATTTCTTTCTCCCTGGAAAAGGGATTGATGAGTGTGCATGCCCGACCCATTCTGTCCAAAAAGAGGTTTGGGCATAAATGTAGCATAATAACCTTCCCTTAGTGCAAGCTCTTTAACTGCCAGCCGGTAATACATTACAAAATCCGCCATGATCAGAGCTTCCTGGTATCTCAGATCTATCTCATGTTGAGAAGGTGCCACCTCATGATGGGTGCACTCAACGGGAATCTCAATAGCCTCTAAAGCTGTGGCTGCTGCCTTGCGCATTCTGGTGCCGGGGCTGACCGTGCTGTAGTCAAAATAACCACCATCGTCCAAAGGAATGGGATGTTTAGGGTCTTTGAAATAGAAATATTCGATCTCCGGACCACAATAAAAGGTCCAGTTTTTATCCTGAGCTTTTTTCAAAACCTTCTTTAAAATATGTCTGGAATCACCGGCAAACGGGGTGCCATCCGGCCTGGTGATATCGCACATCATAAAAGCTACCTTCTCCTCGTTCACTGACCAGGGCAGGATCCGAAAGGTCCGGGGATCAGGCCAGGCTACCAGATCGGACTCCTCGATTCTGACAAACCCTTCCACAGAGGAGCCGTCAAACCCCTGCCCCTCATTGAAAATAGTCTCCATCTCCCTCGGTGTTACAGACATTCCCTTGAGCTGGCCCAGAATGTCAGTGAACCAGAGCCGGACATACTTTACCTTGTTTTCTTCGATCGTATTTAGAACGGTCTCTTTGGTTTTAGTCATAAGTTCCTCTCTTTAAAAACATTATAAGTCATAGTAGAGATTCATCTCAAACGGATGGGGTCTGTTTCTAACCTGATTGTACTCATTCATCTTTTGATCAATCCAGGCCTCTAAAACCTCCTCAGTGAATACATTTCCAACTAGCAGGAAATCATGATCTTTTTTCAGTTCATCCAGTGATTCTTTTAGAGTAGTGGGCAGGGGTTTTATCTTTTCTCTTTGTTCTGGAGGCAAAAGAAAGACGTTTTTATCAATGGGGCCAAACCCCGCTTTGGCGGGGTCAATTTTTTTCTTTATCCCATCGATTCCAGCCAAAAGCTGAGCCGCCAGAGCCAAATAGACATTGCAGGTGGCATCGGAGGGTCGGAACTCGATTCTTTTTTCATTGGGACTGGTGGCATATTTGGGGATTCTGATGGCTGCGCTTCGGTTAGCCAGGGAAAAGAAAAGGTTCACCGGAGATTCAAAGCCCGGAACCAATCTTTTATAAGAGTTGGTACTGGGATTGGTCAAAGCTAAAAGAGCCGGACCGTGAGCTAATAGCCCTCCGATATAATACAAAGCCAGCTGGCTTAATCCGGCATAACCTTTTTTATCATAAAACAGAGGTTTTCCCTTTTTGAAAAGATGCTGATGAAAATGCATTCCGTTTCCAGCTTCATTGTATAGAGGTTTGGGCATAAAAGTAACCGTGTGATTATGGCGTTTAGCTACCATCTTTACCACGTATTTTACCCACATGCTTTCGTCTCCGATTTTATCCATGGTATCTCCCATAATCTCGATCTCCGATTGCCCTGGACCTCCTACCTCATGATGGTGATATCTCACCCTGATCCCGGATTCCTCTATTACCTTAGCCATTTCGCTGCGGACCTGGTAGAGATCATCTAAGGGTGGAATGGCGTGATAGCCGGAATGAGTTGCAATCTTGTGTCCCAGGTTTTGAACATTAGCCAGCCCGGAGTTCCAATCCGCCTCATTGGAATCTATAACATAGGACGCCATATTTATATCGTTTTTGTAGGATACGCTGTCAAAGATATAGAATTCGAACTCCGGTGCCCAGAAACTCTTATCAGCAATTTTGGTCTTTACCAGATATTCCTCAGATTTGCGGGCAATATATCTGGGCTCCCGGGGATAGATTTTCTGAGTGTCAGCTTCAGCCGAGCTGCAGACGAAGCTTAAGGTGGGCAAATCCCAGAAGGGGTCCATCTTCCCGGTGGATATATCCGGTATCAAGACCATGTCCCCGGATTCTAATTTTTTAAATCCCGGGGTGCTTGATCCATCATAGGGAACTCCCCGGCTGAACATGGAGTCTTTAAGGTTTCTTGCCGGGAGGGTGAGATGATGCCACCTGCCAAAGAGGTCTGAAAATTTCAGATCCACCATCTGGATCTTTTTCTGTTGAGCAAATTTTTGAATCTCCTGAATAGATTTAAACAATTCTACTCCTTTTAGAAAGATCAGTTTGGACTGACAAAAATATTAAATATCAATATTAATATAAACAACAATGAAAGTCAACTTAATTGCTAACTAAAAGAACATTGGAGCCTTTTAATGTAGTACTTTGGCTCATTTGGGGAATTCGTCTTTGCTAATCATTTTGAGGTCAGTTGACTAAAAGATAAAAAATTAGATAGGAATTAGATTTCTATTTAACCGGAAATTTCTCAAAATGGATATACTTTTTCACCAACTGTTGCTTTTACCAACATCCAACAACTACCGGGACTTAAACCATAGGATTTAACTAAACCCACGCCTTTAGCATACCACTGGTAACTCGTCCCATTCCACTTACCCATATTCCCGAACCATCCAGATGCCTTTGATTTGAATTTCAAACAATCAGTAAATCTTCCAGCGGGGGTAGTGGCCTCTTCCCTTCCAAGAAGAGTTGAAATCCATGTAACTGTCTGTGAGGAGTGATCCAGTGTCAAACGGTCGGTGTAAAAAAGAACATCACCAACTTGAGTGCTTTCTTTAGCTATGGTTATGGGCTTTAGATTCGAAAGATAATTGTCAGTAGATGTCCAATCTATGTGTCCATGCCATCTTAGACCAAAGCTATCATTTGTGAAAGCATCCTCTAATGCTATTATGGAAGTGGTATCTTCATTATCATAGGTAGCAATGAAAAAGTAGGCACAGCGGAGAGGAGCTAATCCATAGACCCATTTTCCATAAGGCATTATCTCAGCATCGACTTCAAGTCTCTTTCTGATCCAATCCCAAACCCGATTACCATTAAGATCACAGAAGGGTTCACCCGAGTCGAACCTACAGTTGGGGGCATCATACTCTCCATTAGCATTTATGTCTTTATAGGGTGTCCCGGGTATCCAAGGATCATTAGGCCCGTTATATATTCCATTACCATTTAGATCTTTGAAGACATCTATCGTATCATCATAAATTCCATTTCCATTCACATCAAAGAAAGGTTCTCCTAAGACTGAATCTCCATCCATGTAGGGTTCTGGCAATATATCAATTCCGATTCTCCAGCACCATTTATCTCCTATGTTTAAAGGGAAATAATCCTTAATTGCGTAGACTGTGTTGTTCTGCACTGGGTTGATTATTTTTTTACCACAATGGGAAATGAAGATCAAAGAAATAAGTATAAATGCTGTGGTTCTTAAAGATTTCCACATAACTGCCCTTCGAATAGAACTAAAGATAGGGCAGGGAAAATCCCTGCCCTCGGATTCATTTTATTTCGACTCTTCTTCCCTAGTCAGCTTCTTTATGAACGGTGTGAACAGATCGATGGGGACCGGAAAGATGGTGGTGGAATTTTTCTCGGTGGCCACTTCGGTCAACGTCTGTAAGAACCTGAGCTGAATGCCAGCGGGCTCTTTGCCGAGCACTTTAGCGGCTGCGGCCAATTTCTCTGCTGCCTGGAATTCGCCCTCGGCATGAATGACCTTAGCCCGCTTTGCCCTTTCCGCCTCAGCCTGAGCTGCAATGGCTCTCTGCATCTCCTGGGGCAGATCTACATTTTTGACCTCCACCACAGAGACTTTAACTCCCCACGGTTCAGTCTGCTCGTCGATGATCTTCTGAAGTTGTTGGTTGATCTTCTCTCTTTGAGACAAAAGATCATCCAGTTCTACCTGACCCAGGACAGATCTCAAAGTGGTCTGAGAGATCATGGATGTAGCGTAAAGAAAATCCTCGACTTCAACCACAGCTTTGGATGCATCCATTACTCTGAAATATACAACTGCATTCACCTTCACCGAGACGTTATCCCTGGTGATCACATCCTGGGAGGGGACGTCCATGGTTACGATCCTTAAGCTCACCTTGACCATCCGGTCAACTATGGGGATCAAAAGAATCAATCCCGGACCCTTGGATCCCATTAATCTTCCCAGTCTGAAAATGATTCCCCTTTCATATTCCCTCAAAATCCTGATGGCATTTGCCAGGATGAAAAGTACAATGATGATAATAGTTATAATACCTGTACCTGCCATAACTCCTCCTTTTTCAGGCTTTGGTTACTTTAAGGGTTAAATCCTCAATTTCCACAACTTTGATTTTCTCCCCTTTTTTTATGGTCTGGTCAGCCACAGCTTTCCAGATCTCACCGTGGACAAACACAGAACCCTCTGGATCAAGCTTCGTCCGAGCTACCCCGGTCATACCTATCATTCCCTTCTCCCCGGTAGTGGTTTTTTTCCTCTGAGCTCTTATACCCATTCCCACTGCGAAAATGAAAAACAACGCCGTTGCTGCTACCACAAGGATAATAATGGAAAGGGATATTCGCATATAGGGAGCAGGTGATTCTATTAACATCAAAGAACCTAAAAGCATAGATATTATTCCTCCTATTGTTAATGCCCCGTAAGATGTAACTTTAATCTCGAGGATGAAGAATATAAGAGCTAAAATCATCAAAAGAAGTCCGGCATAGTTTATGGGTAAGGTTTGGAATGCAAAAAACGCCAGAATCAAAAAGATAGCACCAATTATTCCGGGCAAAATGGCTCCGGGATTGGAAAGCTCAAAGAATACCCCCAACATTCCTATGGCATAAAGCATATAGGCGATATTGGGATTAGAGATGATTTCCAGGATCTGGTCCCGCATGCTGATATTTATCGTTTGCACTGGAATCCCTTTGGTGTTTAATATCCTTTCGCCTGAAGGAAGAGTAACTTTTTTACCATCACATTCATCCAGAAGCCCTCTTACGTCATTTACCACAAGATCGATTACCCCAAGTTTCAGGGCATCGGATTCGGTTTCGGAGATGCTTTCCCTGACGGCTTTCTCAGCCCACTCCGCATTACGGCCTCTCTTGTTAGCGATACTTTTTATATATGCCGCAGCATCATTGGTGGCTTTTTCCTTCATCACCGAGTCCACCTCAGCACCGGCGAAGACTGGATGAGCAGCACCGATGTTGGTGCCGGGTGCCATGGCGGCTATGTGAGCGGATAGGGTAATAAATACTCCGGCTGAGGCTGCCCGGGAACCTGATGGCGAAACATAGACTATCACCGGAACAGGAGAATTCAATATCTTTTTGATTATATCCCGCATGGGTTCGTCCAATCCCCCGGGGGTGTTAAGCTCTATGACCAGAGCTTCTGCTGAATCAGCTATTGATTTGTCTATGGCTTTGATGATTATGCTGGAGGTGATGGGTCCGATGGGACCGTCAATGCTCACCAGGTTTACCCACCGCTGTTCTGACTGAGCAAAAACTAATGAGAGTAAGGGCAGAAATATGAAGAGTATACAAAGGTAAAGCCTGACTTTCATAATGACAGTTCCTTTGAAAAAACCATGAGGTAAGATATAAAAGAATATATTGGATTGTCAACAAAAATTATCTACAATTATTAGTTATCAGTGGTCAGTTGTTGGTTTTCAGCAAAAGCATAATCAGCTATTTGACAAATATTTTTTTCCGTGGACGATTTTTCCGTCGAAGATGGTGGCTAAAACCCGGATTTGAGGGATTTTATCAGGAGGTATGCGAAAAATATCCTCAGACAAAATGACCAGATCAGCTAATTTTCCCGCCTGGATTGAGCCTTTGACCTTCTCCTCAAACGAGGCGTAGGCTGCACCTAAAGTATAGGCATAAACTGCCTCGAAAACTGAGACCCTCTGTTCCGGATGCCAGCTTCCCTTTTTATCCTTTTCTCTTTTACGAGCTACCGCAGCATAGATTCCCTTTAAAGGACTTAAGTTTTCAATAGGCATATCAGAGCCGAAAACAACCCTGGCTTTGTTTTTCAAAAGACTGTTATACGGATAAGCCAGTTTACATCTTTTGCCCCAGTATTTCTCAGCCATCTCCTGATCTGAGGTGGCGTGAATGGGCTGGACTGATGCTATTATATTTAATTGGACAAATCTCCTCAAGTCTTCGGGTTGGATTAATTGGATATGTTCGATTCTGTTTCTCAAGGTTTTTTTGCCCGATTTCTGTAGAGCATTTAAAGCCTGATGAACTGCCCGGTCCCCTATGGCGTGAATAGTTGCATTTATTCCCCTATTATTGGCTTTTCCTACCAGAGAAGTAAGTTCCTTCTCAGTTAATGTTTCAATCCCAAAATTATCTTTGGATCCAATATAGGGTTTGAAAGTTAAAGCTGTCTGTGAACCTAACGATCCGTCGGCATACAACTTCACTCCCCCGAATCTAAGATACTGATTGCCAAAACCCGTTTTCAAACCCAGGCTTGCTGTCGAATCGAGTTGACTTTGGGGAATGGTTGTGAATACCCTCAAATCCAGCTTTTCGTCCGAAAGAAGATTCTGATAATGATGAAAAGCATCCTCAAAACCCATTTCGTGGATTCCTACCAGGCCATTTTGATGAGCGATTTTCACTGCGTTTTTAAATCTTCTTTTTATCTTTTCTCTATCTGACTTTTTAATTAAATCCAGTATCAGCTCGCATGCATTTTCCCGGATAATGCCGGTGAGCTCCCCTGTTTTGGGATCTTTTCCTATCTGCTTTTCTGGATAGGAGTTCATTCTTTGAGTAACTCGAGTAAGTTTCAAAGTCAGGGAGTTGACCCAGAAGGTGTGCTGGTCCTTGGAATAGATAGCTATAGGATTTTCACCTGAAATTTGATCTAAAGTCTTTTTGTTGAAAAAGGATTGTTCTTTGAAGATATTCTTATCCCAGCCCTTGATAAAAAGTAACTCTCCCTTTTTCAAATTCTTAAGTTTTTCTTTTATCCTGGATTTAAGAGAATCTAAAGTTTTTACTATTCTTATGTCTAAAGTGTTAAGTGTAGACGCAAAGTAGAGGAAATGGGTGTGGCAGTCGACAAAACCAGGCAGGACGGTTTTCCCTTTAAGATCTATGATTTCAAATTTCTTATTTCTTAAACTTCTAATCTCTTCATTTTTTCCAACAGCCAGGATTTTAGAACCGGAGATGGTTAAAGCCTGAGCCTGAGTTTGATTTTTGTTTAAAGTGTAGATCTTTCCGTTTATTAAGATCAAGCCCTTCATATATTTTCAGCTTTTGGTCCCAACACCCTCTTATCCCCCTCCCTTCTGGTGATATCCAACTGATCCAATTTCTCTAAGATAGGGACTGCATATTTGCGAGTGGTCTTAAGGTGATCCTTTATCTGGCTTACGGTGCAAGGTCCATTCCTGCGGATTAGCTCCACAACGGATTTTTTTATCTTATCGAAATCATTTTTTCTATACAAAATTCCATCCTTGAGCTCAACTATCTCCTCGTTTTGAAGCATAAATGCGACAACCTCAGCAACCCCTTTTTCTTTCAGGAACTCCTCCTTTGTAGGAGGGGAGGAGGGAGTTTTAACGAACTGGTCAGCTATGTTTTTGGCGATCTCTTCTTGTTCTGGGGTGAGTTGAGGCTGATGCTGGGGAAGATGAAGGTAGGCATCCTTTTTTTTGATTTTATTGGTAGAGAGCAAATGCTCTATTCCTTTATCTGCCAGTATCTGTTTGAACTTAATTTTACTTAAAAGATCAGCGATTTTAATTCCTATTTTAAAAGGATGTTTTTTGTGTTCATCCTGGATAAGCTCTGTAATCTGATTTAGCACATTATTCCATAAATCTGACGATACAGTCAAGTTGTCGATCTTAAATAGCTTATTTTCCTTTTCCAATTGTCCCAGAATCGATTGAATCTCATCTGAGCTGAAATTGCTTTCCCCTAAAAGCTCCTCTCCCAGCATGAACTCCTTTTTGTTGAGCTCGGACAATATCAAATTGGGTAGATTCAAGTCTTCCCTTTGAGAAAGAAAATTCAATAGACCTTTATCCTTTCTTTTATGTTTTTTAGCATCAATATCTAAAACCTTACCTCCTCCGATGGTGATGGCTGGTGAGGGGAGTCTGATGATGAAATGATCGCCTACCCGGGCTACCACAGGATCGGAGAATCTGAATTGTACAAAGCCTGCTTGACCAGGTTTCAGTTGAGTTTCATCTAAAAGTATGGCTTTGGCTAAGACTTCGGTGGTCCCTATTATGAATAGGACTTGTGAGTTATGCTTGAGGGGAAATTTCTGGGTAGAAATCATATCCACCAAGGTATTTAAAATCGTGGAAGTAGTTCCCTGATCTTTTTTTACCACCACATCCCCTCTGGAGACAAGGGTCTTCTCCACCCCGGCCAGATTCAGGGCCACCCTGGTTCCAGGTTCTGATCTCTCTCTTTTCTTTTTGTGGGACTGCAGTTCCCGAATCCGGGCTGTTTCTTCCTTAGGTAAGATCTTGACCTCCTCTCCTAATGAGAAAGATCCATTAATCAGGGTGCCAGTTATTACCGTGCCCCTACCTGCAATGGTGAATACCCTGTCAATATAGATTCTGGGCTTGCCTAAATCCCTCTGGGGCTGGATCTTTTTGATCATCTTCTCTATTTCAGAATGAAGCTTTTCGATCCCTGTCTTTTTGGTTGTGGAGGTCTGGACAATTGGAGCATTTTCTAAAAAAGTCCCTTTCAATTTCTCTTTAACGTCCTCTTTCACCAGGTTCAGCCAATCCTCCTTTACCAGGTCTATTTTTGAAATCACCACTATTCCATGCTTTATGTCCAGAAGTTTTAAAATCTCCAGGTGTTCCTCGGATTGGGGCATCCAGCCGTCATCCGCCGCAACCAGAAAGACAACTGCATCGATGCCCCCTACTCCGGCGATCATGTTTTTTACGAATCTCTCATGTCCGGGAACGTCCACTATTCCCACTTCTGTTCCGTCTGGAAAGGATAGCCAGGCAAAGCCCAGGTCAATGGTCATCTCCCTTTCTTTCTCCTCGGGCAACCTGTCCGGATCGATGCCGGTCAGAGCCAGGACCAAAGAGGACTTTCCATGATCCACATGACCTGCGGTTCCTATGACAAACATATTTTAGGTGGAAAGTATGGATTTAATTGAATCAAGAAGAATCTCATCCTGGTGAGGGAATATGGTTCTCAAATCAAGCGTGAACCTGTCGTTTTCTATTCTTCCAATAACTGGGATGGTAAGCCCTCTGAATTTCTCCGCGAGCTGATCCGGGGTCATCTCCGAATCAAAGCAGAGCACGTATGTGGGTAAAGCCTCGCCGGGCAGGGAACCTCCTCCCACCGTACTTTTGGACTCAGATACTAAGACTTTTACCCCGGTTTCCCCTAATTTTTTTTTCAGTTTTTGAGCTCTGGATTTAAGTTCATCCGGAGGAGTATTCATCATTTTCCAGGCAGGGATTTTTTCTGATGCTTCCTTTTTGAGGTAGGTTAAAATCAGGTTCTCCAGTCCGGCAATGATAATTTTATCCACCCGGAGAGCCCTATACAGAGGGTGTTTTCTTAAATTCTCGATCCATTTTTTCTTGCCCAGTATGATGCCGGACTGGGGTCCTCCCAAAAGCTTATCCCCTGAAAAACAGACCAGATCCACACCGGCATTAATCGCATCCTGGACTGTGGGCTCATGGGCTAAACCTAACTCCTCGGTAGGTAAAAGCGCACCACTGCCCAGATCCTGCATAACCGGTAGATTATTTTCTTTACCCAGCTTCACCAGTTCGCCGAGACTTACCTCTTGTGTAAACCCGATCATTTTAAAGTTACTGTGATGGACTTTAAGCAGAAGGGCTGTGTTTTCAGTAATAGCTTGGGCATAATCGGTCAGAGCAGCTCTGTTGGTTGTCCCCACTTCTCTCAGTATAGCCCCGGATTGAGCCATGATCTCAGGGACTTTGAATCCTCCGCCTATCTGAACTAACTCTCCTCTGGAAACTATAACCTCCTTACTCTTAGCTAAACCGGTCAGGATCAAAAGCACAGCTGCAGCGTTGTTATTTACCACCAGAGCTCCCTCAGCCTGGGTTAGCTTGCAGATCAATTTTTCCAAGTAATTAGTCCTTTCACCCCTTTGGCCCAGTTTCAGATCGTATTCCAGAGTACAGTAGTTTTTGCTTATCTCATTTATGCGGTTCAGAAGATCTTCACCCAAAGGTGCCCGGCCAAAATTGGTGTGCAGAATCACGCCGGTTCCGTTTATTATCGGCTTGACGAAAAGCTTCTCCTGAAGGGACAGGATATTCTCTATCTCTTTGATTATTGTCTTGGGGGAGATCTCCTCTTTATCTTTTTTCATAATTTTTTTCCGCAGAGAGGAGATTACTTCTCGGGCCGTCTCTGCCACGGTCTGGTGAGAGAGCTTGTGAATATATTCCTGAAGCTCAATAGATTCTAAAATCTCCTCGATGCTGGGGATTTTCCTCAATTTTCCCCTTAGCTCGTTACTTTTATCCTGCATTTTTTATCCTCAATAATCTGGCCTATGATCCTGGGTTCCTTAACGGATTTAGATTTTAAGTTCTTTAGAAGTTTCTCACCTTTTTCTTCAGGACAGCTTATTAAAAGACCGCCTGAGGTCTGGGCATCAGCCAAAATGATTTTTTTCTCCTCTGATATATTATCGTCCCAATCCACCTTATCTGACACAAATTTGAGATTGGACAGTGTCCCTCCTGGGATTACCTTATTATTTACCAGATCCCATACCTCGTCCAGTATCGGAATCTGGGAGAAATTCAATCTGGCAACCACATTTGACTCGCAGGCCATTTCCCAGAGATGTCCCAGAAGACCGAATCCGGTAATATCAGTACAGGCATTGACTCCTATCTCTATCATAGCTTCGGATGCAGATTTATTCAAAGTAGACATAATCTCTGATATTTTTTTCTCTAATTTTGGAGGCACCTTCCCCTGTTTAATGCCAGTGGTTATTATACCTAAACCCAGAGGCTTGGTCAATACCAGAACGTCGCCCAGCTTAACTCCGCTGTTTCTTATTATCTTTTCCGGATGAATCACTCCTGTTACTGCTAATCCATAAAGGGGTTCTTTGGTTTTAACGGTGTGCCCGCCGATTATTGCCACTTTTGCCTCTTTGGCTTTATCTGAACCGCCTTTAAGTATCTGCTCTAAAACCTCAAGAGGAAGTTTTTCCCTGGGAAAACCTGCGATATTCAAAGCTGTTATTGGCTTTGCGCCCATGGCATACACGTCCGATAGAGCATTGGCACAAGCGATAGCGCCGTAATAGTAGGGATCATCCACCACCGGCGGAAAGCAGTCAATGGTCTGGACAATGGCTAAATCATCCCTCAGTTTGTACACTCCAGCATCGTCTAAGCTGTTGAATCCAACCAGAACGTTAGGGTCATCCACTTTGTTTAAATGATGCAGAACCTGCATCGTGTCCTCCGGACTACACTTGGATGCTCACCCGAAGCTTGTGGCATAAGCCGTCAATTTAATTTTTTCTTTTTCTGTCATAATTAAAATCCATTCATTCCAATGGTATCACAGGTTGTCTCAACCTGTGTTACCGAGTAACGTAGGGACAGACCTTCAGGTCTGTCCAGTGTAATTCCGATGAACCTGAAGGTTCACACTCCAATGTTTGATTCAAAAATTGTAGGCACGAATTTATTCGTGCAATTCTGTTAAACATGGCTACTCAAACTCTGCTTTACCTGCTTCTATGTACCAGTCCCCTTGTTCAAATTTTAGCTTCATACCCATTCTGATCTTCATAGCTGAACTTGTTCCCTTGAGACTGATTAACCATATAAGTGTAAAAGAAGCTTCTTCTTCCTTAAAAACGAAATCTTCAGTATAGACTCTGGAACCCTTGGACGGTTCTAATAAGTAAGGGCTGAATTTTTCAACAATTTCGAGAAAATTCGCACCTACCTGGTCCTGTCTCTGTTCGGGAGTTAACATCTTCCTCAAATTAAATGTGTCACCACCCCTTATGTATCGAAGACATTCTTCGACTCTATATTCAGCTCTTTCCTTTGTTTTATTTTTAGAGGTGCAATCCAGAGCGAGAAAGGCTATGCCCAAAGTCAAGATAAGAATAAACAGTTGCTTTGCCATTTTTTCTTCTTTAAGTTCGATCCTCTTGTTACAATAGTATCATACCTCGAGACAAGGTGTGATACCGGGCTAAAGTAGGGACAGACCTTCAGGTCTGTCCAGTGTAATTCCGGTGAACTTGAAGGTCCACACTCCAATGTTCTTACGGAATGTCGAGCTTTAGCTTGACCCAGTCAACCTGAAGGTTGACACTCCAATCCGTTCTGGAAGAATAATTTTCAAAGAACTGCCAGCGCAACGGTAAATTTCTGGCGGAAGGGGTGGGAATCGAACCCACCTCCCGACACACAAATGCCGAGATAACGGATTTGAAGTCCGCAAGGACCACCAGATCCTATCCGCTTCCACCTTGTCAAATATATATGAAGTAACCTGGTCTGGCAACTCTTTTTTTATCCTGGTTAACTCCAATAGTCAAGTAGACTTAGCACTTTTTTGTGAAAATCTCTATCGAATTTAGGATGTCTTTTTGTATCTGTGGGATTTTTTATCTTGTTTTGTTTTTCAGGTTTTTTCCTCAAGCACAGTTATCAGTTCTTCCACTGCGGGTTTATTTTTATAATCCATGTAGACTTTGATGTATCGGATGATTCCCAGTCGGTCCACCACAAAAGTGGCTGGATGAGGTTCTCCTTTTTCTGAGGAGGAATCTAAGACCCCATAGGCTGAAATCGCTTCTGAATTTTTATCATATAAAAGAGGGAAATTCAAACCCAACTTCTGTTTCAACTTTTTGGTTACCCGGAGCTCATCCATGCTGATGGCTAAAATCGTAGTATTCAGAAGATCGATTTTTCCAAAGGATTTATTCAGCTCCTTCAGCCAGGAAATGCAGTTATCGCTTTTCACTCCCCTGTGAAAGACTATTATCAGGTTCTTTTTATCTATGAAAGAATAAGAATCGAGTTTTTTACCCTCTGAATCATTCAGAATGATTCTGGGCGCTATGTGGCCAACTCTGAGACGGTTGACGTTATCCATAGCAAATGCTCCTTATTTTTCATAATTAGCACTAAAACCTGCCCGTTCAAACATCATCACTAAAGATTTTTTTGCGGATTTGGATTTATGCCAGGTCCCGTTTTTGACCAAAAGCCCTTCACCAGGTTTCAACTTCTCCTTGTTATTACCCAGTTCGATTTCTATTTCCCCTTCCACCACGTAGAAAAATTCATCATAGGGGTGCTTGTGACGTTTGTATTCGCCATCCAGAACCACCAGGTAGATGTTATAATCCCCCACGTCCTCAATGTGCCGGGGCGTGAAGGGCTTTTTTATCTTTTTTCCCTCCTCTAAGATATTTACCTTGGGCATAGGTAAGCTCTCCTCTTTTTAGATGGTTTTTCTTTTTCTGGTATTCACAAAGATCATATACTACACACTCCCCGCATCTGGGGTTTTGAGCCTGGCATACTCCTCTCCCGTGCTGGATCAGATTTAAATGCAGCGAATAGACCAGATTCTCAGGTATAGATTCCTGCAAAAGAATATGAGCTTTTTTAGCATCAGTGTCCTCTGAAACAAGCCCCAGTCTTTTGGATAATCTCAGCACGTGGGTATCCACTGGAATAATCGGACGGCTCAGGGAAAACAATAACACGCAGGCAATGGTTTTATCTCCCACCCCTTTGAACCTTCGTAAGTAACTAATAATCTTATCCGTTTCCCATCTTTTTAGGTAAGATAAGCTCAGATCGGAGTCGTCATTATGAATTTGGTTCAAAATGTTTTTGATTCTTTTGGCTTTGATCCTGGATAGCCCTCCGGTTCTAATGGCTCTTTCGATTTTTAAAACAGGTGATTTTCTCACCTCTTCCCAGCTGGGAAACTTATTCCTCAAGTTATCGAAAGCCCGGTGACTGTTTTTATCCGTGGTGTTCTGGGAAAGTATGGTTCCGATCAGAACCGAGGTGGGATCACCACTTCTTTTCCAGATTTTTTTGCCGTACTCTTTGTCCAGAAGATACGCAAGCCTTTTTATTTTTTTCTGAATTTTCATTTCTCTGAATTATTTATACGCAATATAAATCTTTTTGAATGATTTTACTATCCCAGCATTTCAGCCAACTGATGATCTGTGGTGAAGTATTGCTGCTTAGCCAGAACCGTGGTCAAAACAGAGCTTATGGTTGTGGCGCACACAAGCATATACACCACTATGATCTGAATAATCACTGCGGAGACAGGGGAGGCACCAGCCAGTATCATTCCGGTCATGGCACCGGGCAACTGAACCAGTCCGATTATCTTCATCAGGTTTATGATGGGTATCATCGAGGCTTTAACCGTGGCCCGGACAGAGGACTCGATTGCCTGGGATGAAGTAGCGCCCAGAGCTAAGGCAGTCTCTATTTGAGCTTTTTTATTCTTAACTTCGGAGTCTATTCGGTCCAGGGCTAAGGCTGAAACGTTCATGGAATTCCCCACGACCATTCCGGCTATGGGGATAAGATACTTTGGATCGGTATTGATAATTCTCAGAAGAAGCATACTCCCAATAGTGAAAAAAGTACCAATTCCAATAGCTGTAAATGAGATCATAAAGCCAGAGTATGAGATATCCGCTCTTTTGCCTGCAGTATACGCCCCAATGGTGATCATAATTAATATGGTCAGAATCAGAAGATAAAGCTGATTTAGGTCGAATATGAATTCCAGAGCATAGCCGATGGCAATAAGCTGGACAAAGGACCTTATGGTTCCAATTAGAATGTTCTTCTCCAATTTCACTTTTTGATACAGCGAGATTCCAACAGCCACACCCACTAAAGCCAGAGCTGCTAAAACATCGTATAGATTGAATTCCATTTATTTTCACTCCCTTCTGAGTTCTCCTGCAAAAAATTTTCTGGTCAGTTCGTTTCTGGGGTTATCATAAATTTCTTTGATATTCCCTTCCTCAATTTTTTTACCGTCTATTAAAATTACACATTCGTGGCCCAGGCGCAAAGCCTGGCTTATGTCGTGAGTCACAAAAAGGGTGGTCAAACCAATCTTTGTATTCAAATTCAAGACCAGTTTTTCGATGTTCAAAGTGGCTGTGGGATCTAAAGCTGAGGTCGGTTCGTCTAAGAGTAAAACCTCGGGATTAAGCATCAGGGTTCGGGCAATGGAGATTCTCTGCTTTTCGCCAATGGAAAGCTGGGACGAATCCCGGTTCAGGAAATTCTCGTTTAAGCCTATCAGGTCCAGGCATTTTTTGGCTTTACCTGTTTCTCTTTCTGTTTTTCCCTTAATATTCAATCCGTAGAAAAGATTTTCCAGAACGGATTCATCCATCAT
>CAYURP010000055.1:0-16245 GCA_964447175.1 uncultured Ignavibacteria bacterium
GGCTCAGGTGGTGAATCAATGGGCTATTATTGCCATTGCCTTTGCTTATGTCCTCGGTGTGGCTAACATCTTCAGAGTGAATTCTCAGGTTATAGCCAGGAAAGGAAGAGATTGGATTTACAAGGTCGTTCTTATTGCCGGGTTTGTCATAATGTTTGCTTTTGGGATTTTAAAGGGAGTCAATGAAGGAACGACCTTTAACTGGATCTTTATGAATGCCCTTTATCCTATGCAGGCAACTATGTTTGCCCTTTTAGCCTTCTATATTGCCTCTGCTGCCTTTAGGGCTTTCAGAATCAGGAGCTTTCAGGCAGCTCTTTTAGGAGTTACTGCAGTTCTAGTGATGATTGGAAGGGTCCCCATTGGTGAATTGGTCTGGAAAGATTTCCCTAATTTCACCGAGTGGATTATGAATGTGCCTCAGCTTGCAGCCAAAAGAGCCATAATGATAGGAGCGGCTTTGGGCGCCATCTCCACCGGAATTAAAGTTTTAATCGGTTTAGAAAGAACCTACATGGGTGGAGAGTAATTTAGATGAGAAATTTTTTTGAAAAATTAGAAAAATTAGATAGAAGGATAATCTTTATCTTCGTAGCAGTTGCCCTTATATTACCTTTGGTTGTTCCCTTAAATATAAAATTCTCCTCTACACCCCCGGTGCAGAGTTTCTATGATGCTATTGAAGGGTTACCTCCAGGCTCAAAAGTCCTTTTGAGCGCAGATTATGACCCTGGCTCTATGCCTGAGCTCTGGCCTATGCATCTGGCTGCTCTAAGGCAGCTCTGCCGTAAAAACATCAAGATTATCTCCACCCAGCTCTGGGCAACTGGCTCGCCTTTAGCTGAGAGAGCATTTAATGAGGTGGCAGTGGAAGAGTTTCATAAAAAATATGGAGAGGATTTTGTGAATTTAGGTTTTAAGGAGGGAAGGGAAGTGGTGATGGTCTCCATGGGAAACTCTATTCCTGAGACTTTTCCCTCAGATTATCATGGCAACAGGACTAAGGATTTACCCATAATGAAAGGGGTAAAAAATTTCTCTGATCTGGCCTTGATTGTAAATATCTCCGGAGGACTTCCCGGAACCAAAGAATGGATACTGCAGGTGGTATCCCGATTTCATATAAAGCTTGCCTCTGGCTGTACTGCGGTCAGCGCTCCGGAGTTTTACCCTTATCTTCAGTCCGGACAATTAACCGGGCTTTTAGGCGGGATGAAAGGTGCGGCTGAATATGAACAGCTGATCGGCGTCACTGGCTTAGGGAAAAGAGGGATGGATTCACAATCAGTTGCACATCTGGTAATCTTCTTCTTTATCCTGATTGGGAATATCGCCTATTTTTCGATTAGAGGGATGAAAAAGGAGGGGGATTAAAAGATGCCCGCATCTGAACTAATCGGGACTTGGGTGGCTGCAGGGTTGACCTTGTTCTGTTTCAGTTTCTTATATAAAGATAATCCTTTTTATAAATTTGCTGAACATCTCTATGTAGGAATCTCAGCAGGCTACTGGACTTCATTGGAATATCACAACGTATTCCGTCCCAATCTCTGGGACCCTCTGATGAGGTTAGACTTAAACCTTCTTTTCACCTTCCCCGGTATTGGATTTGCTTTGATGTGGCAATCTATAATCCTTATAGTCCCTTTTGCTTTTGGTATCTTGCTTTTCAGCCGCCTAACCAAGAATTTCGCCTGGCTTTCCAGATGGTCCATGGCTTTGATCATCGGCATATTCGCCGGTATAGCTATCATAGGGTATAGCACCGGAGATTTAATATTGCAGATTAATGCTAACCTATTACCCTTATGGACCGGAAACTGGCTTTCCTCTTTGAATAATATCCTCTTGACTTTAGGTGTGCTTACCTCTTTGCTTTACTTCTTCTTCTCCAAAGAGCATAAAGGAGCTATCGGAGCTGGGGCAAAGATCGGCATCTGGTTTTTGATGATCTCCTTCGGGGCGTCTTTTGGATACACGGTGATGTCCAGAATGTCTTTGCTTATCGGTAGAATCTATTTTGTTTTAGGGGAGTGGTTGGGAATAATAAGTTAGCCATTATCGTCGATCAAACTGAAGTTTTGTATAAAATAGGAGAAGCAGTAGGGGCGGAGCTTGTCTCCGCCCGAAGATAAGTATCACCATTTTTTCTGGCCAAAGTGTCAATAGATAATAAGTCAATCTGCAGATAACAACCTAAAAAAGGAGGAAAAATTGAAAAAACTCATTTTTATTCTTTTGATCCTGATTGTGTTTTATTCTTCTGCTCATGCAGATGAGTGGGAGAGGGCTTTGGATTTGAATCTGACACTGACCCAGAATTCCTATAGCGATAGCTGGGTGGGTGGGGAAGCTGGTTCTGTGAACTGGATGGCCAACTCTAATTTTAAGGGAACTAAGCAGCTTTGCTACAAGTTCAACTGGAGCAACACCTTGAAGCTGGCATTCGGACAGACTCATCAGCAGGATCAGGAGACCAAGCACTGGAGAAAACCTTTCAAGTCCACCGATCTCATTGATGGTGAAACCCTGGGACGTTTCACCTTAAATGTCTTTGTGGATCCCTACCTGGCTTTCCGTGTGATCTCCCAGTTTATGGATGCATCGGTGCCGGAGGTCAAACGTTATATCAGTCCCATAACTCTTTCCGAATCAGGTGGAATTTCAAAATTGTTATACAAAAGCGAGGAAACTGAATTTTTATCACGTTTTGGATTCGGGCTGAGACAGATGATCACCAAGGATATAGTTGACACCTTAAATAAAAAGACCAAAACTCACACCACCAATGACGGCGGGTTTGAATCGGTTACAGATTTTAAAACCTCACTCTCCAATGAAAAGATCAGCTATTCAACCAAGTTAACCCTTTTTAAAGCCATCTTTTATTCAGAGTCAAATAAATTGAAGGGTAAGCCTGAGGAGGACTACTGGAAAGCTGTGGATGTGAACTGGGAAAATATCCTATCCGCATCCATTACCAAATATTTGACTGTAAATCTTTATGTTCAGTTTCTCTATGATAAAGAAATTGATTTAAAAGGTCGGTTTAAAGAAACTCTGGCTTTAGGATTGACATACAGACTTTTTTAAATTATATATAGATTTAGCAGTAATTTTTTTACATAAAAAAGAGGTGATGAATCAAGCCTGAGAATATTGAAAAAGATCAATATATAGAAAATGAAAGGGAATTTTTTATTAGGAGGGAGAGATGAAAAGGGAAAATATGATCCAGCTATTTGAGGTATGCGTAATTTCAATTTTACTGTTGACCTTTCTGGGCTGTGCCTCCACCAAATACGTGAACCAGAAGGTGGAGGAGCTGGAAGGTAAGATTCAGAAAAACCAGGAGCAGATCCAAACTCTGGGTCAAAATCTTGATCAGGTTGACAGCAAAGCCGAGGAGGCCAAAAGCAGTTCAGAACAAGCACTGAAGGAGGCCCAGGAGGCTTTAAAAAAAGCAGTTGCTCTGGGCGAATACAAGGAGTTTTGGAAAAAAGAGATAAACTTCGATTTTGACATGTATGCCTTGACCAATATTGGTCAGAATGTATTGGATGAAATCGGAGCAAAAATGCAGCAGGATCCCCGGTTGGTTTTAGAAATATCCGGTCATACCGACGCTATGGGAAGCAACAAGTACAATCTCCTTTTAGGACATAACAGAGCTGAGAGCGTAAAAAGATACTTGTCTGAAAAGTTCAAAATATCTTTGTCGAGGATGTACACTGTGAGCTTTGGAGAATCGAAGCCGATAGCGCAAAACGACTCGCCCAAGGGAAGAGCAGCTAACCGGAGGGTTGAATTAAAACTTCTGGGACCTTGAAATAAAACTTTGTGAAAAATATTACTATACTTGACATTTTTAAGATTTAAGCTATATTGAAGTGTTTTCTCATTGTTCTTTATCAATAATCTAAAAGCTATATAACTTAATAAAAGTTACGAAACCTGGGTCAGAGAAAAGATTTTAAAGGAGTGAATCTGTCCTGGGGGATGTTAGGATGTGTGGAAAGTTTGTTTGATATTTAATCCCTCAAGGAGGTGATGTGAGAGAAATAGATTTTTCACAATCGAATGATATGACAAACCTTGAATTTCAACCTGTGGATGTTTAGCCATGAGAAAGATTTTAATTTCAGCTATAATTGTTATCCTTACCTTCTCTGCATTAATACTGCCACAAAATGCAAATGGCGTTCCTTCTAAATCACCGGAGAGTCAAGTAGGATGCGTTCACAATGGGTTTGTGGTGAAATTTTCATCGGATTTTGAAAGTATAAATCCAGAAGCTGAGAAATTGATTGTGCGTACCGGAATCTGGGAGCTGGACGCTTTGAATCAATACTGCAGAGTGGATCTGATGGAGCCAGTTTCACCCGTGAAAATAACTGAATCCGAACTTCCTGAAAAATCCAGGTATTATCTTTTGAAATGTCATCCTCTGAGTTCGCTGCAGGAGGTTATGGATGCCTACGTAAGCCTTCCCTTTGTGGAAGATGTAGAGCAGCTCGGAAAAGATAGCGAATTCTTTTTCTTAGATGATAAAAAGGATAATGAAGACGAGAAAGATAAAATTAACGAACCGATTAAGAAACTTACGTCTGACATTCCAGCGGAGTTTTCATTGTCTCAGAATTATCCCAATCCATTCAATGCACTGACTTCATTTAGCTTAAGCTTACCTGAGGAAACTCAAGTTAAATTGGTGATCTATAACGTTATGGGACAAAAGGTTAAGACCATAGTTGACGATTGTCTGGCTGCTGGAATCCATACTATAACCTGGGATGGAACCAACGAATCGGGTCAGAACGTGTCAAGTGGTATTTATTTCTATCGGATTGTGAATCAAGAGAATGTGGTCACAAAGAAAATGACTTTGATGAAGTGATCCTATTTTGAATAACAGATACAGGAAACCGTCCCCTGCTTTTGGTAGAGGGACGGTTTTTTTTCTTGACAGATTAATAAAAATTATTAAATTTTTTTAAGTTAAGTTAGATATCTTGACTACGCATTTTTCGGAAGAGTAATGATTGGCAGAAGGTTGGCAATGGGTTGTCTTCAATTTTGGGGCAAAGAGAATTCAAAAGGATATGTCTTGCATAAGAAAGGAGGTGAAAGAAGGAGGAAAGCTTCATATCCTTTGAAAGTGTAATTTTAATTTACAAGGAGGTGATGCCATAGAGGTAAACTTGTTTCATTGGAAGAAGAGGTTAACCTTTAATCTTAAGCTTTCGGGGGTTTTGAGATGAAAAAGATTTGCGTACTTTTAGTAATTGCCTTTTTCGCATTGACCTCTTTTGCTCTGGCAGAGAACTTCAAGTTCAAACGCATTTCCGATAAACTGCTTTTCAAAGGGGATGTGGAATACGCCCCTGGAGAAGTGCTGGTGAAATTCAAGGAGAGCGTTTCCAAGCAGAAGATGGCTGAGATTTACAGCGGTGTGGGGACTTCTGTTCTATCGGATCATCAGGGGGGTGTCAAGAAACTCCGTGTTCCTGCTGGAATGACAGAGCATGAGTTCGTTTCCCGTTTGGAGCAGGACCCGAATGTCGAATACGCCGAGCTGAACACAAAATGTCATGCCTTCATGACACCCAATGATCCGTATTATAGTCCCTATCAGTGGCACTTTCCCAAGATCAACTGCCCTGCAGCCTGGGACGTGTCCACAGGATCAGGCGTGGTGGTAGGGATTCTGGACAGTGGTATAGCCTATGAGGATTTTACTATACCCAGCTACGAGCGCAGCAAGGTTCAGTCCGGAGTGACCACCTATATGCAGGCTCCGGACCTTGCCGGGACTGCTTTTACATCGGGATATGATTTTATTAATAGTGATAGTCATCCCAATGACAATAACGGTCATGGAACCCATGTGGCAGGCACAGTAGCCCAGACCACCAATAACAGTTATGGTGTGGCAGGAATGGCTTTCAATTGTACCTTAATGCCGGTGAAGGTGCTTGACAACACAGGTTCTGGAACTGCACAGACTTTAGCCGATGGGCTCTACTGGGCTACGGACCATGGGGTTCAGGTTATCAATATGAGTTTGGGGTGGTCCCCGGGCTATAATCCTGGCTCTACGGTTCAAAATGCTATTCAGTACGCATACAACCATGGCGTGGTGCTGGTGGCATCTTCAGGAAACGATGGCGTAAGCCCGGTATCATATCCTGCAGCGTATTCCGAAGTAATTGCTGTGGGAGCTACCAGATACGACGATAACCTGGCATACTATTCTCAGTATGGCTCTGCGCAGGAGGTAGTATCTCCAGGCGGGGATATGAACGTGGATCAAAATGGCGACGGTTATGGGGATGGCGTGCTGCAGCAATCTTTTGACCCTTATGATCCAGGTCCACCAGTAACTCTGGCCAATCCCACAAGTTTTGGCTGGTGGTTTTATATAGGTACTTCCCAGGCTGCACCGCACGTCTCTGCTTTAGTGGCGATGATGATAGCCAATAATCAAACTGGTATCGAGAATATTCGAAATATCCTTCACGAGACGGCTGTAGATCTTGGTTCATCTGGTTGGGATCAAACCTATGGGTATGGTCGGATTGATGCCTACGCTGCCCTTACCTATGGTGGCAATCCTCCGGTGGCTGATTTCTCCGGGTCACCAACTTCAGGCTGTGCACCTCTAACTGTGAATTTCACTGATGAATCTTCGAATAATCCCACCAGCTGGAGCTGGGATTTTGGGGATATGGGTACATCCTTCCAACAGAATCCAGGCCATACTTACACCGAACCGGGCACCTATACCGTTTCCCTGACGGCAACCAACGAATACGGAAGCGATACCGAGATCAAGACCAGTTATATCACAGTCAGCGGTCCCCCAACTGCTAACTTCAACGGTTCACCCACTTCGGGTGAGGTTCCCCTGGCGGTCAACTTCACCAACTTGTCCACGGGCGCCGCCTCCTACTCTTGGGATTTTGGGGATACCGGTTCTTCGACGCAGGCCAATCCCAGCCACACCTACACCGAGGCTGGAACCTATACTGTGACTCTTACCGCGATAAATTCGTGCGGCTCAGATGTGGAAACCAAAACCGACTATATCACGGTCACCTGCACGTCACCGACCGCTAATTTCAGCGGTTCACCCACCTCAGGTGAGGTACCTTTGACAGTGAGCTTCACCGATCTGTCAACTGGTGCCACTTCCTGGTCCTGGGATTTTGGTGACGATGGGACTTCGAGCCAGCAGAGTCCAAGTCATCAGTACACTGAATCTGGCACCTATACTGTGTCCTTGACTGTAACCAATGCCTGTGGTTCCGATCAGGAAGTCAAAACCAACTATATCACTGTTACCTGCACACCTCCGGTGGCAGATTTTGTGGGATCTCCAACTTCCGGCAATGCGCCGCTGAGTGTTAATTTCACCGATTTGTCGACCGGTGCCACTTCCTGGTCCTGGAATTTCGGTGACGGCATCGGCACATCGACCGCTCAGAATCCAACTTATGAGTACACCGGTGTGGGAACCTACACTGTGACTTTGACTGTGACCAATACCTGTGGTTCAGATATAGAGACCAAGACTGATTATATCCAGGTCACCCCACCCAGTGAGTGGACTGTGATTACCTATGATGACTTTGAAAGCGGATGGGGCAGTTATACTGATGGAGGTGGAGACTGCAGTCGTTACACAGGGGGCACGTACGCTCATCAGGGCAACGCTGCAGCGGACATCCAGGATAACAGCGGCGTGGCTTCGTCATTCTACCACACTCTGGGATATGATGTATCAGGCTATATCGAGCTGGAGGTTGAGTTCTGGTTCTATGCTGTGAGTATGGAATCTGGTGAAGATTTCTGGGTTCAGTACTACGATGGTACCAGCTGGCATACTGTGGTGACCTATGCCCGGGGAACTGATTTCAATAACAATACATTCTACAACAAAGTCATTCCTATCTCCAGCAGCCAGTACAACTTCCCGGCCAACGCTCAACTTCGGTTTATGTGCGACGCCAGCGGTAACTCGGATGATGTCTATATCGATGAGATTGAGTTCAGGGGATTGAGCGGTCAAATACCTCCCACAGCAGACTTCGTAGGAGAGCCGACCAGCGGCATCTACCCGCTTTTGGTGAATTTCACCGATCTCTCCACCGGGAATCCGACCAGCTGGAGCTGGGACTTCGGCGACGGCGTGGGAACATCGACTGCACAGAATCCGAGCTACACCTACACGGCAGCCGGAACCTACACCGTTACCTTAACCGCCACCAATGCCTACGGTTCGGATGATGAGGTTAAGGTCAACTATATTACAGTCACTACACCTCCGCCCCCGACGGCCGATTTTGTCGGAGAGCCGACCAACGGCGTCTACCCACTTTTAGTCAATTTCACCGATCTCTCGACCGGTAATCCGACCAGCTGGAACTGGGACTTTGGAGACGGCGTGGGAACATCGACCGCTCAGAATCCGAGCTACACTTACAATGATGCCGGCACCTACACCGTGACCCTGACAGCGACGAACGCCTATGGTTCTGATACTGAAATCAAAACAGATTACATCACTGTTACTGAGCCGGGTGAAGACATGATGCATGTTCACTCCATAACAGTCACCCGCCAGTCCTTCTGGTGGTATGCACGGGGAATAGCAACCGTTACCATTTACGACCAGGGAGGTGCCCCTGTATCGAGTGCCACCGTGTATGGAGTTTTCTCCGGTCCTAATTCCAGAAGCGTAAACGGAACCACCAATGGCAACGGTCAGGTGACATTCTACACCAACTACGTGAGAAATCCATCCGGGGAGTGGTGTTTCGAGGTGACAAACGTTACCAAGACCGACTGGACCTACAATCCGGATGCTAATGAGGTGACAAAGGCCTGCGAAAGCGGTCCTGTCTATAAAGCGATTGCTTCTGTGCCGGAGCAGTTCAGCTTGAGCCAGAACTATCCTAATCCATTTAATCTTTCAACTGAGTTTTCCCTGAGCTTGCCCCAGGGTGTGCACGTGAATTTTGTGATCTATAATGTAACGGGTCAGAAAGTTAAGACTCTGGTAAATGACTATATGAGTGCTGGAACACACACCATAACCTGGGATGGAACTAATGAGAATGGCAATGTGGTGTCCAGTGGAATCTACTTCTACAAAGTTGTGGCGGGCAATATTGTAACTACCAAGAAGATGATTTTGATGAAGTAATCCTCTTTCGGATAACGGATTAAAAACCGTCCTCTTGCTCATAGCGGAGGGCGGTTTTTTTATTGACTTAATACAAATAAAAGTTTAAATTTCAAAATGCAAAAAGCAAAAAGTTAAAAAGTCAAGTTTGTTTCTTTTATACTTTTATTTGTGAGCACTTGAAGATACAGTTGTCTTAAAAGACGTTTGATATAAAATGAATTTACCCAACAAGTTAACCCTAATAAGGATTTTGCTTTCACCAGTATTCATGGCGTTTTTCTTGATAGACAATATCTATTCCAGATATTTTGCCACTTTTGTTTTTCTTATTGCTGCTCTGACTGATATCTATGATGGATATCTGGCACGGAAAACCGGTGTGGTTACTGGTTTTGGAAAGTTTATGGATCCTCTGGCGGATAAAATCCTGACTGCCACTGCCTTTATCTCATTTGTGGCTTTGGGCTATGTTAAAGCCTGGATGATTCTGATCATAATCGTCAGGGAATTTTTTATAACCGGCTTGAGAACCATTGCAGCTTATAAGGGGATTGTTATTATGCCCTCGTTTATGTCCCAGCTAAAGACCGCCACCCAAATGGTGGTGATAGTTATTATATTGCTTTACACCAATATAGCCACCACCATAACCCAGATGGGGCATAACTCCCCTTTTTTCCATAATCCGTGGATTTTCAAGGTCTTCGATGGGATGGTTTTTATAGCCATGATATTAACTGTGGGAACCGGATTGGATTATCTGATTAAAAGCGTGTCAATTCTAAAAGGGGTTTTAAAGTAGAAATTCTAAAAAATGTCTGTTAATAAATTTTTAATTAAGTTTTTTTCCACTCTTTTTTTCTCGGGCTATTCCCCAATAGCTCCGGGCACCTGCGGAAGCTTGTTAACTGTACTTTTAGCCTGGTTTTTTATCCCGGAAAGACCGTTTTTGCTTTTAATTATTACCTTGATCTGGCTGTTCTTCACCCTTTTTATTGCCAGGGAAGCAGAAAAGCTCTTTGGTCACGATGCCGGGAAAATAAATATAGACGAATCGACCGGGATGCTTTTAAGCCTCCTCTGGATCCCCAAGAAATTTATTTTATATGGGGTTGCTTTTTTACTTTTCAGGTTGTATGATATAACAAAACCTCCTCCCATCAGAGGGCTGGAGAGTATAGAAGGTTACGGTGTCACCTTAGATGATCTGATTGCGGGTTTATATGCTAACCTGACTTTACAGATACTATTGGCTTTAAAGCTGTTCTCATAAGGATAAAAATGAAAGCTGAGATCATAACCATAGGGGACGAGATCCTTTTAGGGCAGACCATCGATACCAACTCGGCTTTTATCTCCCAGAGGCTGAGCCAACTGGGAATCGATGTGACCTATAAGACCAGCGTGGGGGATGATATACAAACTATATCTGAGGCTTTGACTACAGGACTTTCCCGGGCGGATATGGTCATAACCACAGGTGGTTTGGGTCCCACCAATGATGACATTACAAAAAAAGCCATCGTGAAAGTGTTTAAACGAAATTTGGTCTTTCAAGAGGAGATATTGAAAAAGGTGGAGGAGAGCTTCAAAAAAAGAGGTATGGAGATGCCCAAGATCAATCAGAATCAAGCACTTCAGCCCCAGGGGTCCAAGGCGCTCCCCAACCAATTTGGCTCTGCTCCCGGGATATTCATCCAGGAGAAGGATAAAATCTTTTTCGCCCTGCCCGGTGTGCCTCTGGAGATGAGGTCTATGATGGAAAACGATATCTTACCCCTCCTGGAGAAGGTCTCGGAAATCAAAGTATTTCAAAGAAAACTAAAAACCACGGGCATACCTGAGTCGGTTATTTATGAAAGAATCGAGCCCATAATTAATAGCCGTCCCGAGGTTAAAGTCGCTTTTCTGCCCAGTTTTCTGGGAGTGGATATAAGACTGAATTCCCAATCCCAGGAAAAACTTGAGGGTATGGAAAACAGCATAAAAGAAGTTTTAGGAAATTCTATTTATGGAGAAGACGATATTTCCCTGGAAGAGGTCGTAGGCAAATTATTGAAAAATAAGGGAAAGACCATTTCGGTAGCAGAATCCTGTACCGGAGGATTGATCGGCAAAAGGTTAACCAATGTGTCCGGAAGCTCAGAATATTTTGAAAGGGGCGTGATATCCTACAGTAACCAGGCTAAAATGCAGATTCTGAATGTTCCTCAGGAGATGATCGAAAAAAACGGGGCGGTTTCCGAACAGGTGGCAATACTTATGGCTGAGGGGATAAGAAGAATATCCAAAACCGATTATGGCTTGTCAGCCACCGGAATCGCCGGACCCAGCGGTGGAACCCCGGAAAAACCTGTGGGTCTGGTCTGGATAGGATTCGCTCATGAGAACGATTCCTTTGCCCAGAAGTTTCTGTTTGGTGAAGATAGAGATACAAATCGGGAAAGAGCTGCCCAGGCGGCTTTGAATTTAGTCAGATTGTTTTTAACCAGATAAAAAAATGAGAACTTTTATTGCGGTGGAGCTTCCACCAGAGGTGAAAAAGAAAATCGAGGAGGTTCAATCCCCTCTAAAAAGGACGGACACCTATGTATCCTGGGTTAAGCCGGGTAATGTTCACCTGACTTTGAAGTTTTTGGGCGAGGTGGAAGAGGAAAGAATCGAGGATGTTTTTTCTGGAACGGAAAAGGCTTTGAAAGGATCTAAAGCGTTTGAACTCAGTCTTAAAGACCTGGGATGTTTTCCAAACCTGAGAAGACCACGAGTGGTTTGGGTGGGAGTTGATAAGGGAAAAGATGAACTCTCCCAAATGCAAAAAGAGATAGAAGAAGAATTGTCTAAATTGAAATTTCCCAAAGAACAAAGGCCATTTTCTGCTCATTTGACCATAGGCCGGGTTAAATCCCCTAAGAACATCGAAAAGCTGATTAGTTTAATAGAGACCACGAACTTTCAAACAGAGGAGGTAAAGGTAGATGAAGTGGTGGTGATGAGATCACAGCTTCATCCTCAGGGGGCAATTTATACGCCCTTGAAGAAAATCAAACTTTTAGATTCGTAATACCACCTAATACAAGGTGGATGATAAATCACAGGTTGGGACAACCTGTGTTAGCTGAGAACTTTATTTAAGTAAGGAGGAGCAAAAATGGCAGAGATGTTACCAGAAAAGAAAAAAGCATTAGAGCAGGCAGTATCCCAGATCGAACGCCAGTTTGGAAAAGGCTCCATTATGCGACTGGGGGATGAAGCTTTAGCTATTGGAATTTCAGTTATACCTACTGGATCTTTGGCTCTGGATGTTGCTTTAGGGGTAGGAGGTGTTCCCCGGGGTAGGGTGATAGAGATTTTCGGCCCGGAGTCTTCGGGTAAAACTACCATGGCTTTGCACATTTTAGCCGAGGCTCAGAAAAAAGGTGGGGTGGCGGCTTTTGTGGATGCAGAGCATGCCCTGGATGCTACCTATGCTAAAGCCTTAGGTGTGGATTTAGATAACCTCTTGCTTTCCCAGCCGGATACCGGGGAGCAAGCTCTGGAGATAACCGAGACCCTGGTTAGATCGGGCGCAGTTGATATTATAGTCGTGGATTCGGTGGCAGCACTGGTGCCCAGAGCTGAGATTGAGGGGGAAATGGGTGAATCCCATATGGGACTTCAAGCTCGGCTTATGTCCCAGGCTTTGCGCAAGCTCACCGGAACCATAAGCAAGTCCAAATCCTGTGTGGTCTTCGTTAACCAGACCAGAATGAAGATCGGGGTGATGTTCGGCAACCCGGAGACCACCACCGGAGGTATGGCTCTGAAATTCTATTCCTCCCTCAGGCTGGACATAAGAAGAATATCCAATATTAAGGAGGGAGATGAGATTAAGGGCTCAAGAAACCGGGTCAGGGTGGTTAAAAACAAAGTCGCCCCTCCATTTAAAGAGGCTCAGTTCGATATCATCTACGGAAAAGGGATCTCCAAAACCGGCGAGCTGATCGATCTGGGAACGGAGCTGGGGATGGTGGAAAAAAGCGGGACCTGGTACTCCTATAAAGGTGAAAGAATGGGTCAGGGAAGGGAAAATGCCAAGGCATTTCTGGATGATAATCCGGATATAGCTAACCATATTGAAAATGAGATAAGAGAGAATTTAAAAATCTCAGTTCCAAAAGAAGAACAAAAAAAGGAATAGATTAAACTTATAAGTATCCGGCTTTGATAGAGGAAAAGGTTGTCACCAGAATCGAAACCCAGAGGAGAAATCCCAGAAGGAAATCGATTTATCTGAACCATAAATTCGCCTTTGGCCTGGATGAGGAGACGTTATTCAAGCATGGCCTGCGAGTTGGGGATCACCTGACAGATGAAAAAATCGAATTCATACTTCAAACTGAGCAGAAAAGAAAAGCCAAAGATATCGCCTTGAACCTTTTATCTTTCAGAGCCAGATCTGAAAAGGAGATCTCTGAAAAATTAAAAAGAAGAGGATTCAGTCGGGAGAACATAGAAGAAGCCAAAGAAGACCTGAGAAGAGTTAATCTTTTAAATGATTATGAATTCGCCTGTAGCTGGATAAAAGACAGGATGAAAAACAGACCCAGAGGTATTGTTCTTCTAAAACAAGAACTGATAAAAAAAGGTGTAAAAAAGGAAATCATAGATAAAGCCCTGGGTGAATGTTATCCTGAAGCGGATGAGGTTAAAATAGCTTCAGAATTGATAAAGAAAAGAGAAAAAAGATACAAATATCTTGATAAACAAACAGCCAGAAAAAGAATGTCGGGTTTCCTTTTAAGAAGAGGTTTTTCGTATGAGGTGGTAAAGGAAGCCATTAACGTATTCCTAGATTTACCTGAAGAATATTGAAAAAATGAACTCTGAAAAGATAAGACAGGGTTTCTTAGATTTCTTTAAAGGGAAAAAACACAAAATTGTGCCCAGCTCATCTTTGATCCCCGAAGATGATCCTACACTCCTTTTTGCTAACGCTGGGATGAACCAGTTCAAGGATATCTTAAGCGGGAAAAAGAAGTCAGATTTCAGGCGAGCTGCCTCTTGTCAGAAATGTATCCGGGTTTCGGGAAAGCACAACGACTTAGAGGAGGTGGGCCAGGATACCTATCACCATACATTTTTTGAGATGCTGGGCAACTGGTCCTTTGGGGAGTATTTTAAGAAGGAGGCCATAATCTGGGCGTGGGAATACCTGACTGAGGTTTGTAAGCTGCCCAAGGAGAGATTGTGGGCATCTATTTTCAGAGATGATGACGAATCGGAAAGACTGTGGTATGAAAATACTGATCTTATCAAGGGAAGAGTTCTAAGATTTGACGAAAAGGAGAATTTCTGGGAGATGGGTGAAATAGGTCCATGCGGTCCATCGTCTGAGATTCACTATGACTTAGGCGAGGAATATAGCTGCGGCAAACCTGACTGCGGTGTGAACTGCGGCTGCGGAAGGGTCATCGAGTTATGGAACCTGGTTTTTATGGAGTTTTACCGGGATGAGAATGGAAAACTCTCCGATTTGCCAGCAAAGAACGTGGACACTGGTATGGGACTGGATAGACTGACAGCTGTTCTTCAGGGGATGCGCTCCAACTACGACACGGATTTGTTCCTGCCTATTATCCGCAAGACAGAGGAGATGAGCAGGAAAGAGTATAGAGTTGAGAGTAGAGAGTATAGAGTAAAGAGTAGGGAGTTGAAATATCAGGAGTCCTTCAGAGTTGTTGCAGATCATATCCGGGCATTAAGCTTTGCTATTGCCGATGGAGCCATTCCCTCAAATGAGGGAAGGGGATATGTTCTGCGAAGGATTTTAAGAAGGGCTTCGCGACATGGACGGATTCTGGGTCTGCACAAGCCATTTTTATACCAGTTGACCAGTGTGGTTGCGGATATGATGGGGAAAACCTATCCGGAACTCCTAGCAAAAAAAGAGCACATAGCTCTGGTAATAAAATCTGAAGAGGAGAGGTTCGAGGAGACCCTGGATCTGGGGATCGAGCTGTTTGGGGAAGTGGTTGACAGGGTGAAATCAAAAAAGGAGAAAACCATACCAGGTGAAGAGGCATTTAAGCTTTACGATACCTATGGTTTTCCTTTAGATTTGACCCAGGTAATGGCAAGGGAAAAGGGACTTTCAGTTGACCTGAAAGGATTTGAAACAGAACTTGAAAAGCAAAGAAAGAGATCGAAGAAAGCTACTAAATTTGTACCTATTATTTCTAATGCATATATAGTTTCAGACAAATATAACAAATCAGAATTTGTTGGATATAAAGTTTGTGAGACTGAGAGTGAAGTAATCGGGGTGTATTCAGAGGATTTAATTTTGGATAAAACGCCTTTTTATGCTGAGGCCGGTGGGCAGATCAGCGATATAGGCTGGATTCTAATCGATAAAAAAGAATACAAAGTCGATTTCGTGTACAAGGATGATGGTTTTATTCGCCATCGGATAGCAAAAGAAGAGTTGCACAAAGAACTTCTGGGCAAGAAAGCAATAGCCAGAATCGATGAGACAAGAAGAAAGTCTATTCAGAGGAATCACACTGCTACACATCTTCTGCATAGAGCTCTAAAAGACGTTCTGGGCGAGCATGTGAACCAGTCCGGCTCTCTGGTGGCGCCAGACAGGCTCAGATTCGACTTCACCCATTTCAAGTCTTTGGATCAGGCTGAGCTGGATAAAGTGGAGTCGATTGTCAACCAGAAGATTTGGGAGAATCTAAAGGTTGAGACCTTTATGAAAAAGTTTGAAGAAGCTAAGAAGATGGGTGCGGTGGCTCTTTTCGGTGAAAAATACGAGGATAAAGTGAGAGTTGTGAAAAGCGGCGATTTTTCCATGGAGCTGTGCGGGGGAACGCACGTGAATGCCACAGGAGAAATTGGCTTGTTTAAGATAATCTCAGAAACCTCCATCGCTGCTGGAATAAGAAGGATTGAAGCGGTTACAGGTGAAGCTGCCTATAAGATGGTAAAGGAACAGGGTGAACTCCTGAAGGAGCTGGAGGAATCATTGAAAACCAAGGGGACTCAGTTGAAAGATAAAGTTGAGGAATTGG
>CAYURP010000056.1:0-15566 GCA_964447175.1 uncultured Ignavibacteria bacterium
GATCAATAAGACCATCATAAGAACCTTGTATTTGGGATCAGACGAGAGCTTTAGAAATTTGACCCCTCTCTTGACTTGAAGGATGATCAGAGCTAATAGCAATCCTAAACCTACTATTCCGGCATCATATAAATTCTGAACGAATAACACACCTAAATAGTCCGGGGCATTCTCCTGGCTGGGATCATAATGCCTTTGTCCAAAGCTATTGGTCCCCAGTCCCAGAAGGGGGTTAGTCGTCCACTCCTCAAGAGCTAAATCTACTCTGACAAAGCGGAAAGTTAACGTGCTGTAATCAGCAAAAAAACCTACCCCCAATCCTTCAGTGATGACTGTTTCAAGTCCTATGGATCCAAAGTCGGAAAATGGGCTGTTAAGCAAAATGGCGAAAATCGAAATAAAAATAACCAGGAATAATAGTAAACCAGGCCTCTTAAGGAAAAACTTAATTGAAATCAATAAACTAACAAAGAGAAACATGACTAAAACCACCCAAGCTGAACGGGTGAAGCTTGCTATCACTCCCCCCAAGACCAAGAAAAAACCTCCCAAGAGCCAAGGTCTGAATTTTGCGAATTCACTGGAGAGGAGCAAGTTGAAAATTATCAAAGCTATTGAAACCAAAAAGACACCGAATATATTTGCTTCCCAAATCGTGCCGTAGACCTTAGGAATAGAGATTACCGGGTCAATCTGAACTCCTCCAATATCTTTTCCTAAAAGAAAAAATGTGTAAAGCGTCAAACCATAGATGGCTTCCAGAACTCCCACTATCAAAATAGCTTTCACCGCCTTCTCAATAGATATTTTCTTTCCCACAATATTTTTGATCAGAAGATAAATTCCCACTGAAAATCCCAGCCAGAGGCAGATCTTTAAACTGGCAACCTTATCCGGAGAATAAAGAAGGGAGGATAGGATATTTGCCAGGACCCAGAAGATAGCCAAAGCTCCGATTTGGTCGATTTTGATCGACCTCAAGCGGGCATTTCTGTCAGGCAGAAATTTGAGGGCTAACCCTGAAATCACGATAAGAAACACCAGCTGCTCGATCCTTAAATTACCCCAGGAAAGGGGGATGAAAAAGCGGGTTAAAACCGAGCCGATGACTAATAAATAAAATCCAAACCTAACCGAGACAAAAGCAGCTATAGCCAGAGGAAGCCCCAAAGATATTGCCAAAACTAAAATAGGATTCTGGTTTGAAACCCAGGCAAAGAATAGAAAGATAAGGATCAGGATGGGGAAAAGAAAACTAACCCAGCTCTTTGCTTTTAAGGTATAGGAAGCATTATAATCTACCATCTGAAAGCACCTTTTTGTAAAACTCCGTGGTTTTTAAAGCTGAGCTTTCCCAGGAGAAATTCCTAATCCGTCTGTAACCCAGCTTTATAAGCTCAGCCCGTTTGTCTTTGTCAGTTAGCAAACTAAGAATGACTCTGCTAATAGATGAAACGTCTAAAGGATCAAAAAACAAAGCAGCCTCACCTAACACTTCGGGCAAAGATGAAACCCCAGAGGCGGCTACCGGCACCCCATACTGCATAGCCTCCAAAGGAGGAAAGCCGAACCCCTCGTTCAGGGAGGGAAAAACAAAAAGACTGGCATTTTTGTAAAGCTCGGCCAACTTCTCATCCTCCACATAGTCCAAAAGATGAACCTTCTCTTTTAACCCTAACCTCTCAATCTGATTGACCAGATTGACATAATCGTGGCCAAAGTTACCAGCTATCACTAAATTATAATCTTTTAGCTTCGCCTCACCTATGATTTGGGCAAAGGCTTGGACTAAAGCAGTCAAGTTTTTGTGAGGCTCAAGCGCACCTGAGAAGAACATATAAGGTTTAAATCTTGTAGTGTATTCAGATTCTTTTGAATCCGATTCCCTATGGGTCAAACCGGGATAGATCACATCTATCCTCTCCGGAGGTGCTTTGAAGTATCTGACTATGTCTTTTTTTGCCGCCTGGGAGATGGTAATTATTCGAGTTGATCTTTTTGCCGCCATCCGGAAAAAAATTTGAGCATATAAACGATAAAGAGTATCATAGGTTTCAGGATAGCGCATGAAGTTGGCATCAAGGATAGATGTTATCCGGGGACAGGGAGCAAGAACTGAACAGAGATTGGCGGGCATATGTAAAAGGTCTAATTTGAGCTTCGTGGCTACATAGGGAAGTTTTAGGTGCAGCCAAAAAAGCTCTATCCCTAAGTTAATAAACTTAGTCAGGATGTTTTTTCTTTTAACCGGTTTTGGTCCTCTAAGCAAAACCAATTCAAGCTGGTTACCGTTTGAGTTTCTGATTCCCTCAATCAGCTTTTTAACGTAGACAGCAGTTCCAGTCTGGCTCCTGTCCAGAACCGAAGTATCTATCCCCACCTTAAATCTCTTTTTGTTTTTCATCTGGCTTAAAGTATCTTCCTATAAACCTCTAAAGTTCTTTGAGCACATCTTTCCCAGCTAAAGGATGAAGCTTGTTTTAGCCCCTTTGCTTTCAATTGCTCTCTTAGTCTCTCGTCAGAGGAGAGCTTTACCATGCTCTCCTTTAAAGCTTTTTCATCATAAGGATCGATTAAGATACCTGCATCTCCGATAACCTCGGGCATTGCAGAAAGGTTAGAGGAGATGACCGGACAGCCACAGGCCAGAGCTTCCAGGGCTGGCAAACCGAAGCCCTCCTTCAAAGATGGGAAAACAAAGGCTGTGGCACCACAGTAAAGAGCCGAAAGATCACCATCCTCCACATAGCCCAAATGCTTTACTCTTTCTGCAAGCTTAAATTCCTTAATTTGATAAAAAAATGATTCTCTCTGTTTTTCAGAGTGGATCCCGATAAATATAAACCCATCCGGCAAATCTGACAATGACCTATAAGCTTTCAAAATTCTCTCTATGTTTTTATGGGATTCCAAAGAGCCAGAGTAAAGGAAGTATCTTTCAGGAAAATCATATTTCATCTTGACCTTTTTAATAGCTTTGGAATCTTCCAGTGGATAAAAAAGTCTCTTATCGAAAGCTAAGGGAACAACGGTGATTCTATCTTCAGAAATACCCAGAAACCTTATTGCATCCCTTTTGGTGGCTTCAGAGATGGAAATAATATGATCCGCTCTCTGGTATCTTTTAAGCATGCTTTTGTATCCCCATCTGATGTCCCAGGGCTTATTCTTGAGATATGTCTCGGAAAAACTCAGAGGTATCAGGTCGTATAAAGTAGCAACTGTTTTGAACTTCTTGGAAACAGGTATTCCATTGAAGTCAGTAGAATGAAAAAGAAAGCTTTCTGTTTTGGTGACCTCTTTGTTCAAGAAAAGACTGTTCCAAAGCCATTGCAGCCTGATGCTGGGATAGCTGGGTCTCCTATTCTGCATGATAGGGAAAGGGAGAGAGCCATTGTTCGCATTCCCCCGAATCTGTTTAAGGCAACAGAGTTCTATCTCCGATCCGTTCTTTAAGACAACCTCAAATCCATTGATCAGACCGGAAACATATCGACCCACTCCCCTGAACCGGTGAGGATTGAAAAGCCCGGTAGCATCTAATAAAACTCTCAACTTATCTGCCCCCCATATGAAAGATTCACTGTTTTATCCCCACCACAAACGTATTAGTCCCAATCTTTTTTAAATTTAACAAACTGTTCAGGATACCGGCACACAAAGATCTCACACCTTGACCCGGGTTATTAAAGCTGCCCTTATCTATTATCTTAAAACCATTTTTCTTTAACATACTTTCCAGAAGGGGCTGAGGATAAGGACGGACATGAGTGGGGTCTAACCAAAAAATCAACCCCATCACCTTTGGAGATTCTGGGTTGGGAGTTATCACCACTATCTTTCCTCCTGGACTTAACACCTTATAACATAAGTTCAAAAGTTCTTCCAAAGACACCCAATCAAGATGTTCGATCAGGTGGCTGCAAAAAATTCCATCGAAATCTTGCTGGCCATGGGTGGGTGATTTGGAAAGGAGATTTTTAAGGTAGTGAAAAATATCTTGTTGGGAAACATTTTCAAGTCCTTGCCTTTTGCACAATGCAACAGATTCCGCACACAGATCCACTCCTACACCCTCTATACCCGATTCGGCTAATAGCTTGAGAAAAACTCCTCTACCACAACCCAGATCTAATACCCTGCGGTATCCCTGAAAATACTTAATAAAACCTCGTTGATAATTGCGAACCGACTCTATGCTGCCACCAAATTCATATAAATCGGTGGCCAAAAGGTTTTGAGTTTTCTCGGCCGGGGTTTGTGCTTTTTCCAAGATCCTATTCATCAAATTAGGCTCCTTTCTGCCGGAGGCGATTCTAAGAATGATGATCTCTTGTAATCTTTTGTAATCTTTTTTCTTAAAAGAATAAAAATTAAACTTAGCTGTATGATCATATTAACACCCTCGGTGAAAAGAACAGCCAAAGCTGCCCCAGTTGCTCCCAAAAGGGGTATAAGATTAAGATTTAAGGAGACATTCAATATCAGGTTAAATGAGGCGATCAGAGTCACCACTTTAAACAGACCCAAGCCTTGGATTGATGCGGCTGATTGCATATTAGCAAACATAAAAACAGCACCCCAGGTTAATAAAATAAGAGGAGAGATAGAGCCATGAAATTCAGGAGAGATCACATTCAGTATCTGTGCAGCAAAGATAGTGATAAAAATGGCAAAAAGGGCACCTAAAAGAAGGGAACCACCATATACCTTTACCAAGGCCCGCTTGAACCTTTGAAAATCGCCGCTTTCTACGATTTTTGAAAAAATCGGATATACAGAACTTGCTATTGCTACTGCTAAGATTAGAAACGATTCGGTTATTCTATAGGCCACCGCATATTCTCCCACTGCATGATAGCCAACCATCCACCCCAGGATCAATGTTCCCAATCTGAAATAAGCAGTTATCAATATAGCTGATATTCCCAGGGGAATTGCTTCCACAAAAATTGACTTTAACTTTTTCCTATTAAAGGAAAACTTTGGTGGCACCCATGATTTTGCGATTAAGGCGGTCAAAATCAAAGTGACGAATTCAGCCCCCATCCAGATAGCCACAAACCCAATAAGGGATAAACCCAGCTGTATGCCAATCACTACGGCTAAAACAAAGAAAACCCCTCCTGATATTTTAGCAGGAACAAGCTGTTTCATCCTCAATTGGGCTTGGAAGGGTGTGGTTAAGGCATTGGCGGAGGAGGAGGCAAAAAGAGCAAAAGCGGCCAGAGCAATCAATAACACCAGGTCGGTAGGATACCTGAGGATAAAGGAGATCAGGAGAGTAAGAAAATAAGAGGCTGTGGCTAAGATCAGTTTCAAGGTAATGGTACTTCCCACCAACTTACTTTGATCTTCCTCTGAAACAGTGAGCCTGCGGATAACTGCAGTATCTACCCCAAAATCAGCCATCACCCGGAAAAGTTCCACAAAAGCCAATACCAAAGAGAACTTCCCGAACTGGGAAACACCTAAGTATCGAGCCAGAAGCAAAAATGAGACTAATTTTAAAACTTTGACCCCGGTGGTAAAAAGTAAGATCGATCCGGAGTTCTGGATGACCCTCACCGTGGTTTTGTGTTTAAAGACGGCCTGGCGAAAACTATCAGGAAAGAAATTATTCTTGGCACCGCTTTCTGAAACTGTGGATAATATTTTTCCCATGTGATTATTTTAAGCTACCTCCCTCTCTAACCTTCCACAATTCTGTCAACCTGTCGACCAGATGAATTCCGACGATATTAACCCGGGCAGATCCTTCTGGATGTTGACCCATGTGTTCCAGGGTAATTTCATCCTTCTTCTGACTGGGATGCTTCCAGATATGGCACATCTGGCACCTGTCATTACATCCATAAGTAGACATAATCGCCAGTTCCGAATTCTTTAACATGATTCACCTCTTCTTAGCAAAATCAGTGACTTTAAGTCTTTCCTGCCTTGACACACTACTTCCCGTTAAATGGTTTTTTAAGGAGGTAGCACCGACATCAGAGAAGGGCTCATGCTTGAAGTTGTTCCTTATAGATCCGGGAAGCGACTTAAGTGGACTACTCCAGAAGCTCGGTATTAGGGTGCGAAGTGTCCGACACTCAAAAGGGCAGTTTCCCACATACTTCTGAACCTGTTCAGACAAAAGGAAAACCTCCTCAAATGTGTTCTCTTTGATGTTACCCATCTTTATCTTCAGTATGTTACATGGGTAGATATCACCATTAGGCTGCATGAAGAAGGAACTGACTCCGGCGTTGCATTTTGTCGATTTTGATTTTGTTTTGATATAATCTACCAAATCCTCCCAACAGAATTCTCTAAGCCAGCCCCCGGGTTGACATGAGGTCAAACAGGGATCTATGCACTTTTGACGCTGAGTTTTCATCAGCTTGGATTGATGTTTATTTTTGATTCTCTCTTCAAAATCGAAATTGAAGTCGTGACGAACGGCAAAGTTGAGCCTAGCCCTAATCTCATCCTCAAATCTCCTTATTTGAGAAGAGCCATCTTGATTTACTAATAGAGCTGTCTTAACACCCAAGTCCCTCAAACCCATAGCGTTCAGCCTTTTCAGAGTTTCCACAGCTCTGGAGAAGGAACCTTTTACTCCTTTAATTCCATCCTGTTCCTCTTCAGTGCCATCAATTGACACCCTGACCCCCACATCTGACATCTTCTCCATATTTTTCTCAATTATTCGAGGTAAACTCCCATGGGTAAAGATAATTATCCTGCAGCTCCGGGATCTGCTTTTTATCACCTCGACAACTTCCAGAAGGTCTTCTCTTAAGAAAGGTTCGCCTCCACAAATGTTCACATGTCTTAGAGTGGAAGGTAGCTTCTCAAAGTCCTCGGGACGTAACGCATCCCGATCCCTGTGCTGCCAGATGCTGCACATTCGGCATCTTAAGTTGCAGCGGTTGGTAACCGCTATGGTGGCCTCGGTGATTCTCAAGTTTCCCCCCTCTTAGAAGATCTTGCTGGATCTGAATTAATTCAGAATAATATTTTCCATATTGGCTCTAATCTGGTAACATATTCCGTCAGTTTGAATGCCCCACCTTTTCTCCTTTGTCTACTTTTAAAGTTTCCGATTTTTCTTTCAAAGATCAATCCCTGTTATTCAGAACTGTTTAGTCGCCACCATCTCGGGATGAACATCTACCTCTTCCTTAGCTCTATCCTTTCTTCTCTTTTTTATTCTCTTTTTGCCATCACCATAGTAATAGTGATAATAATAGTAATAATGATATGATCCATAGGCTCTCTCCGGGTTGACTTTGTTCAAGATCCCACCCAGAAGCGGAGCCTTTATATTGCCTAAAAGGCTGGTGGAACGCAGGACCGCATCTCCGGATATCTCCCCGGAAGAGACCACCAGGATCACGCCATCCAGGATCGTGGAAAGCACTGCTGCATCAGTTACCGCGATAACCGGCGGGGAATCGAAAAGAATTATTTCGTATTCCTTTTTCAACTCCTGCACCAACTCCAGCATTCTCTTGGAGCCCAAAAGCTCTGAGGGATTGGGAGGTAAAATCCCACAGGTAATTAGTGAAAGATTTTCCACCGGTGTGGGTTGCACGATCTCATCCTTATCTGCTTTACCCACCAGATAATGAGTTAATCCCTTTTCTTTTTCCAGTCCGAAGATGGAGTGAAGAACCGGTCTTCTCAGATCGCTATCTATAAGAATGGTTTTGGTACCCATCTGAGCCAATGTTATTGCCAGATTTGCAACTGTGGTCGATTTGCCCTCATGGGGACCGGAGCTGGTAACCAGAATTGTTTTTGGTGATATTCCCGATCTGGTGAATTGGATGCTCGTCCTTATGGCTCTGTATGCCTCGGATATGGGAGATTTAGGCTCGAAATGAGTTACCAGGTTGGAGGCAATTCTTTTTATGTCCGTGATATTGGAACTGTTTTTATATGATTTTCTCTTTCTCTTGTCTCCATTCTCAGTGATAACCGGTATGGAGCCCAGAAGGGGTAGTCCCAGATTCTCCATATCCTCAATGCTCCGAACCGAAGAATCCAACCTCTCTCTAAGAAGGCCTAATCCCATACCCAGAATCAAACCTAAAACTCCACCAAAAGCCAGGTTCAGTTTCTTTTTTGGTTTAATCGGTTTCTCCGGAGGCAGGGCTGCATCTATGATTCTCACATCTCCGATCTGACCTGCTTCCTTGATCTTAGCCTCTTCAAATTTTTCCATTAACATCAAATAGATGTTCTCGCTCACCTTAGCGTTCCGCTCCAGCCGGGCTAACTCCAGGCTTTTCTCCGGAAGTGAATTAAGCTGCCAGGTATAGGTGTCCACTACCTTCTGCAGGGCATTGGTCTTGGCAGATAAGGACTGAATCTCAATCTCAATGGATAGGATCTTCTCAACCAGATCCTGGGAGTATGTCAACGGGTCTGAGGAGGAAAGTTCGGTGGATGCCAGCTTGCTGCTTTCAGAGATAAGCTTACTTTTTATGTCCCCAATCCGGTCCATAATCTCCTGCATCTTTGGATGTCCTTCTGAGAAACCCTGAGCAATATAATTAGCCCTTATGGCTTCCAGCTCAGCCATTTTCTTTCGCAATTCCTGGATAAGGGGGCTGGATATTTGAGCCACGTCATCCACTAGATGACTTTTCCTCTCGGCTAGTTGTTCCCGCATGTAATTTAATCTTTTCTGTTCGGCATTAAGCTCGGTTTTGGCTTCATTATACAATACCTCAAATGTGGCCAATTGCTTAACCAGTTCCTCTGTCTCTTCCGAAAGGGAGGCTATTCCCTTTTTCGTTTTGTATGCTTTAAGCACTTCCTCGGATTGCTGCAGTTCCTTCTGGATGCTGGCCAGCTGTTCCTCCAGGAATTCCCTGATCTCCGTTATCTCTCCCCGGCTGGACCTCAGACTCTGCTTGTGATATTGATCAGCAATGGTGTTAGCCAAAAAAGCAGCCAGCCCAGCATCGTGAGCTTCCACCTTTATCTTAATGATATCCGTATCCCTTATAGGATTTATTATCATGCTGCCATGCAATTTCTCCACCATTGAGTTCATGTTTACTTCAAAACCACCATTTTTCAACTCTTCGGGAATCCATTTCTTTCTGAAAGGTGATGCTAAAACTACCTTGATCACCCCCTCGGCTAAAGTTCTGGATTTTAAAATCTCCACCTGGTTTTTTATACTGGTTTCCTTTTGGATAAAGCTGGGAACCTGAAATATCTCCTTTTTTACTCCGCTTTCCTCCTCAATCATCAAAGTGGTTTTGGACTGGTAAACCGGTGCGGTGGTAAAAGAGAAAACCAAAGCCGAGACCACCACCACCAGAAAAGTTAAAATTAAAATTCCTTTTTGTCTCCGGAAGATCCGGAGATAGTCAAAAAAATCGGCCTCTTTTTTTTGTGGCTGATTCAATTTACACCCCCCTTTACTTGTTGGTGAAAACGTGTACCACGCTGGCGATCACAGCCAGGTTATAAACAAATGAAATAAACCTGGTCAGGCTGTGAAAACCGCTTCTGGGAACTATAACCGTATCCCCGGGTTTAATTATTGGTACCTGTTCATGATTTCCCTTTTTGAGATATTTCTCCACATTTATTATGGTTACCTCCTTTTTGGGAGAAAAGCTCCTTATCAGTTTAACCTTACTCAATCTGGCATTCTCTGTGGGGCCACCTGCAAATGAAAGAAGGGAGAGCAGGTCTGTATTTTCAGGGATTTGAAGTGTGCCCGGCTGTTTAACCTCTCCCCAGACATTTACCTGTATTGAAAGTTCGTCTTCCGCTCCCAAAACCAGGCGGTATTGCGACCCCCTTTTAGCTGAGGTTGAAGTTTCAGTCGTAGATTGAGTTATACCCAAAGCCGGGAACTGAAATAAAACCATACAAATGATCATCACCCCAGATAAAATCCTCTTTAACCTCATGGTTTTTGCTCCTTTCCTTTTGTTTATTCTGAAGTCTCAATTAACTCATCAGAATCTAACTTCTCATCTGAAAGATGGAGAGCTTTCTCATCCATTTCTTTCCCCTCTATTATGCTTTTGGGATTCTCATACATCAATTTATATGCGTTTTCCTTTCCCATAAGTCTTTGGATTTTGGGAAGGACATAGGCTAAGGGTTTAAACGATCTGGAACTTAAGTTATGAGCATCGCTTGCCACCAGGACAGCTAACTCAGTTTGAATTAGTTTTTCCGCAACCCTTTTCAAACCTTTACCCCCATACCCTAAAAGGCTCCCCGCATTAACCTGGAATAACGCCCCTAACTCACCTAATCTCTCTATTTTTGAAAAATCATCGCTGGTGCATATATTCCTTTCGGGATGGGCTATTATGGGCACCAGATCATCCATTCTCAGATCGAAGATCATATTCTCCAGGTTCGGGGGAAAAATTCCCAGGGGCAATTCTAAAAGAAGAAATCTCTGATTATTATTATAGGTGAAGAATGGGAGCTCCCTCAACTTGGGGATATCCAGCTGAGCATGAATCTCCGAACCTAAAATCAAATCGACTTTGATTTTATTTTCAGATATCTTTCTTTTCAAAAGATCAAAAGCGGAAACTATTTTTTCCTCAAACCCCGGATAAATTTTCCCGCAGATGTGGGGTGTGGCACAAATGGTGGTAATACCATGGTCATAAGCCTGTTTTAACATCTGCAGAGAGAGGTCTAAACTCCTGGGCCCATCGTCCACCCCGGGTATGATATGTGAATGAAGATCGATCATTTTCCCCCTTAAGTTTCAATATATGAAAAAAATATTTTATAATAAGTATAGCAGATCCAACGATGACAAACTACTCTTACCCCCCTTTGTTGATACTGACACTGAGTTATTTAGATTAAATCTTTCGCCTTACTATAGAGAATGAGTTAAGCTCCTTCTTAATTTGCAGTCCCATTTCAATTTGGATAATCGACCAGTCAGGTGAAAACTTTACAACTAAAATGTCTTTTATTAAAGAAAAGCTATGAAAAACAAAAACGTAAATATCTTTGAACCAATCAGGCTCAGTAGCATTCTGTAGTCGAGGTTATTCTTTCTGCAAGTTGAATATCTAAATAATCCCAAAGCTAAATTCCATAGTATGGAACTGTAGGTTCTGTTTGTTGTCAGGGAAAAGATCTTAGAAAATGCTCCTCTTTAATAATTTCTATTTTTGAAAAAACAGAAGAGGTATTTAGTGGTAGCTTTTAAACATTCTATTAGCTGTGTTATTGTGTCAAGCGCTCCAGTTCCTCCAGGGTAAAGACCGAAGTCAGTGAACATCCAATATCTTTTAGGTTTTCCCTGCCACCTTGCTGCCTGTCTATCACGCAAATCACGTGCTGGACCTTCAATCCTAACTCCCGCATCTGCCTTACTGACGTACACACCTGGCCAGCTACAGTGATTACATCCTCTACCACTACTGTATTTTCACCCACTTGAAAACCGCCTTCCACCAAATTGCATGTGCCATATGTCTTGGCTGCTTTGCGAACAAAAAGACAGGGCTTACCCGTTTTTTGTGAAAGAACAGTAGCCAATGGAATTCCTCCCAGCTCCAAACCAGCCAGTCTGTCAAAAGACGAAGGTAGAAGCTTCTGCATCTCATCTACCACAGCATCAAGTAACAGGGGATCGGTTTCGAAGTGGTATTTGTCCCAGTAGAACGAACTGATTTTCCCTGAGCGGAGTTTAAACTGTCCGGTTAAAAACGAACTCTCTTTTATCTGTTTTGCTAATTTGGTTTTCTCCATAGAATTCCCCAAACGTTTGTTCAATAAATTAATTGAACAATCTATTGTCAACCCAAATTTAAGAAAACAAATAAAATCATCTAAGCACTTTCATGATACATCTGAACCAGGAAATGCTGATGATAAGTGGAATAAGCTTCGGGAATTTCCTTTAACCAAACATCAGAAAATTGAGAAACAGCTATGAAAACCCGTATTATACTTCTCCTTTTATCTGCATGTTTTTGTTCACTGCCAACGGACTTAATTGGAAAGGTGTGGAGAAAATGACTTGTTTTTCAAAACAATATTCGTAATTATACTAATGCAATGTTCGGCATTTGAGTTTACTTTCACAGAAAGAATTGTTCATTATATACCCCTTTTGTCATTTGATCTTTTAGCCTTAGTAGGGTAGAAATGAAGATATCTAATAACCTAATGTTACTCTTGTTAATCTGCCTGTTCTTCCTATCCTTTGATTTAATTTTCCTAATTGGATGTGTAAAAGAGATTGAGATTAATGAAGAACAGTAACTGGCATAGAGATGAAGAAACCTGAAGTAATTGGAATCAGAGAATATAAAGAGGTCTTGTATCCGGTATGGCATTCCTGTTTTTCACAGGGCGACTTCCAGTCAATTCGAAACGCAATACCTGAATTTAAAAGAGCCACGAAAATACTCACCGAAATGCAGTGGCATCTTAGTGACAGGGTCTTTGTAAAGCTTAACAACGATTTGAAATTAACGTCAAGAGCCACTGACCCGGCTCCAGAGATAGACGCTATGTTTTATTTCCAGACCAGATAATGGGGAAAGACGTAAATGAGAGTTGGCTAACCAAACAGCAACACAAACCAGAAGGCTTAAGTGAACAGCAACAATACTGAATTGAGTTTTAGTCAGGACTCTGGATCGTCAGCCGCCCAGTGGCAACGAATCGCAATTGCCACTCTGGGTTGCGTTCTGATCCTCAGATTAGTTTTTGCCGGCATAATAGATCTGCTCCCCGAGGAGGCTTACTACTGGAACTATGCCCAGCATCTGGATATCGGTTATCTTGATCACCCTCCAATGGTGGCTTGGCTGATATGGTTGTCCACCACGATAATCGGCAATACCGAGTTTGCTGTTCGATTACCAGCATACCTGGGCTGGCTTGTTTTCGCTTTTTTCATTTTCCGTTTAACCGCTAATCTGTTCGACAAAGCTACTGCGTACCGAAGCCTGCTTTTGGTAGCAGTATTGCCGATTTATTTCTCAATCGGATTTCTTATGACCCCGGATGCTCCACTGTATGCAGCCTGGGCCGGCTGTCTTTACTTTCTTGAGCGGGCCTTTATCGCTCAGAGACGCTCAGCTTGGTGGGGGGTCAGCCTTTGCATGGGGCTGGGAATGCTTTCCAAATACAGCATGGGGCTGTTAGGTTTGGCTGCTTTGGCCTACCTGCTGGTGGACCGACCGTCACAGCGATGGTTGCTTCGCCCCGAACCCTACCTCGCTGCCGTGGTCGCAGTAATCCTCTTCAGCCCGGTGTTGTTGTGGAATCTCAAAAACGGTTGGGCTTCTTTTGCGTTTCAGGGACCTCGCAGGTGGTCCGGCAGCTTACAATTCTCCTTACACCTGCTCATCGGTGGTGCACTTGTCCTCCTGACCCCAACCGGTTTTATCGAAGCCATCAGGGCTCTTTTAAAAAGGTGGGGCCGGACAGCTTCCTCTGAGCCGTCGCAATCCGATCTTTTTGCAAGGAAGCGCCTTTTCATGTTTGTATTCGCAATAGTACCCCTCTTGGTGTTCGTGCTCCACAGCCTGCGCAGCCAGCCAAAGCTTAACTGGACCGGGTCTGTGTGGCTTGCAGTGGTACCTTTGATTGCCTGGAATATGGCCCCTCTCGCGGAGAAGTCCCTCAACGGGTTTACAGGGCTGGTCAGAAAAACCTGGTTACCCACCATTGTCGTTCTGCTGTTGTTTTACACCGCCGGCTTGGGTTACATCTATCTGGGGCTGCCAGGGATTCCTGCTCAATCGGGAATGCCGCTGCCCATAGCCTGGGAGGAGTTCGGGGAAAAGATGGAGCAGATCGAGTCGGCCGTTGAATCGGAGACAGGTTCAGAACCTCTTATCGTGGGCCTGGACAAGTATTGGATTTCAAGTGAACTGAGCTTCTACGATGATAGGGATGACGATGTGCTTCCAGAAGTAGGCGGACAATACATTTTTGATAAAGGAAGCCTTATGTGGAATTTCTGGGTACCAAAAAAATCGGCACTGGGCAGAAATATAATAGTAGTTAGCTTTCACATCCAGGATCTGGACAGCTCCTGGATGTCCAGATATTTTTACCAGATCAGTCCCATCTCAACTGAGAGCATAAAGAGATCTGGCCGTGTGGTCGGACATTTTTACTGGCGTCTTGGATATGGCTATAAATAGAAAACCAGAGGCAAAAAAATAACGCCAGTCAGAGGTGTTCTTGTTGGCCAGAGATGATCTCGGGCATGTGAGCATAAGATTCTGGTTCAGTGTTTGCCAGGACAGGATTAGAATAATATCAGGAGCACAGGGCTCCTGACCTACTACTAAGTAAAACACTGGGTAGCCCTTCTCAAGACCCTGTGGGCTGGCCTCTGCCAGAGGGATTTATTTGTAGCCGTCTGACCCCCAGACCCGACAACAAATTCTTACTCTGCTAGGTCAGGAGACCTGGCAGTCACTGTCCAACAAAATGTATGAAAATAAGTAAAAACAAAAAGAAATGAAAATTCTTGACTACTAAAAGCTTTTCTTATATGTTAGCGATGAAAAACAACTGATCTTCAAGCGTATCATCAGTTAACCTTTTCATCTTTGGAGGATAAAAGTGAAAAAAGACAAGAGCTTATCGTCATTGTTCTGGGTGAGCCTTCTTTGCTTTTTGATTAGTTCGATCTTTCTGGCAGGATGCGGAAAGGATGCTGAGACCGAGAAAAAACAAGCCCTGGCGACCCAGATGAAGAGACCCCAAGTTCAGGGGATCAAAGAGTTCCATGAGGTCTTATATCCAGTATGGCATTCCTATCTACCAGAAGGGAATTTCCAATCTATTCGAAATGCAATACCCGAATTTAAGAAAGCTACTGAAATGCTGATGGAAACTGAGTTGCCCCAGTATTATCACACGGTTAAAGATGATTTTGAAAACAAAAAGCAAAATCTGGCATTGGCAGTCGAAAAGTTAGATTCTGTATCGCAAACTGGTGACGATAAACAACTGCCAAAAGCCATTGAGGACATGCATACTGCCTTTGAACAGATGGCACGAGTTCTGGCTCCCCGGATAAGGGAACTGGATGAATTCCATCTGGTTCTCTATCCACTCTGGCATGAGGCTCTGCCTAATCAGGATTATCAGGCAGTTAAGACAGCAATTCCTCCCTTAGAGAAGAGATTGAATGATCTGATGAGAGCACAATTGCCACAACAGTTTAAGGGTATAGAACCCCAATTTATAGAGAAGCGGGAAGCATTAAGAAAGGCAGTTGAAGAGCTGGCATTAGCCTGTCGCGAGAATAAAGATAAGAATATATTAGATAAACTAACTCAAATGCACCAGGCATATCTTGAATTAGATAAAGTTTTCGAGTAGAATAGCGTCAGGAGCACAGGGCTCCTGACCTACTACTGAGATTATCACCTGAGAGAGGAGATCGGTTTTTGTCTCGGGTGAAGAATTATGTAGTCTAAAACTCTAATAATCAGTATGGTCAATGCTGAATAGATGATTAAGTCACTGTTAATGTTTAAAGCTTTTATAAGACTTTCAAGTGAATTAAAAAATGTGGAGATAAATCCGAATTG
>CAYURP010000057.1:0-12279 GCA_964447175.1 uncultured Ignavibacteria bacterium
TAAGAATATCCTCTTCTCCTTTACAATTTACTCTGCTGGAACTGATGACCAATCCTGTGGGCTGATTCTGAACAAGTGTAATTATCGTGAGACCGTCATCTGCTTTGAAAAAACTACCTATCAAAATGTTATCGGCTCCTGCTTGGATAGCCACTTTTTGTAGGTCCTCTGCTGAGTACTGCTCAACTTCAAGGAGATTCAATTTAGTCAAGATATGGGAAGTCCTCTCACCTCCCAATACGCGAATGAACTTTGATTGTCTCAGATCTTGGGTGAACAGCTGGGAAATAACTGTTCCCCAGCGGCCCAGGCTTTGGTCTCCGGAATTGGTATGAAAAGGAAGAATAACAAGAGATGGCTTAGCTGTGGTTAGGGGTAGAACTTCTTTTTGGGAAAGAGGTTGCCAGATGAAAGTCCATATGAAAAGAAGTGCTATCAGAGCCAGAGCTGGGATGAACAGCTTTTTTTTATTAAAGATTAAACTCACCTGCCTTAAAGAAGAAGTTATTCTTTTACGGAAAAGAATCTGAGTGATTGGAATATCTTTCTCAATATTGTCCAATTCTGTTAACAATTCCTCAGCTGATTGATACCTCTTTTCCATATCTTTTTCCAGACATCTTAGAATCATATTGCTGAGTTCTTCAGGAATCTCAGCATTTATCTCTCTCGGGTCCGGGGGAGCTTGGGTCATGTGTTTCAAGGCTGTGCTTAAAGGAGTATCTGCTTTAAAGGGTACTTTACCCGTTACCATCTCATAAAGGATTACCCCCAATGAATAGATGTCTGAACGTTGATCTACTTTTTTCCCTTCCACCTGTTCTATGGACATGTATTCAGGTGTGCCGATCATCAATCCCGATTCTGTCATTCCTCTTGATTTGAGTGAACGAGCTACCCCGAAATCCACAATCCGAACATTTCCCTCTCCATCTATCATAATGTTCTGTGGCTTTAAGTCACAATGTATGACCCCTAATTTGTGCGCTTCAGCCAACCCTTGACACACCTGTTTAGCTACGAAAACGGTTTTTCCTGGACTTAGAGGTCCGATTCTTTTGATCGAGCTCTTTAAATCTTCACCGGGCACATACTCCATGGTTATATAGTAAGTTTCTCCCTCCTTGCTCAGGTCAAACATTCGGCATACGTTTCTGTGCGAGATCCTGCGAGCTAACTTCAACTCGTTTCGAAAGCGTTCAATAGTTTCCTCATCAACTGCTATCTCCGGATTCAAAAGCTTTATTGCCACTTCTTCGTTTATCTCACTATCCCAGACCTCGTAAACCCTTCCCATGCCCCCTTTTCCCAGCTCCTCGAGGATCTGATATCTTCTTGCAAAAATACTTCCTATCAATAGCTCCGTCTTAGAGCCTTGAACAGGTTCCGGAGTAGTAATGGATGTTTTTTTTGAGAATGAAGGTTTTGTTTCAGCTTTATCCTCAAAAAAGACATCATCAAAATTTTCAGACTGTTGTTTTTTATTTTTCATAACCGTTTCTTTAAACAGGTTGCTTGAAGATTAGTGTGTATGTAGAGTTTTCCTTCATATCTTTTCTTCGGCTTTTAGAGGATTCACTTGAGGATCTGCAAATTCTTGCATTCTGCCATATTTTATCATACCTTGGGGGATGATATATGATTGTTAATTGAATTGTATGAGCATAAATTCTTTGTTTTTTATTGAGTTTACCACTTATCTTAGAAGGAACACACCTGCCTTTCAGTTGATTTTTGAGCTACAGGATCTACGCACCAACACCCTGCGAGAAGTTAACTAATATCAAGGGGTTAAAAGATGATATTACATTAAACCTACTCAAGAATGTTAGAAAATTGACTATCTGGGGACATCTAGGAATGTCATAATATTTTATTTGATAACGACTTATAAAAGGGATACAATTTTAAAAGAAAACAGGTAAGATGAACCCTATTATCCCAATATTTAGGGCTCATTAATCCATTGAAATACAATATATTGTGATTTTTTTTAAATAAATTCATTTTTTCCCTTGACAAAGTTTTTTAAATTCGTAAAATTAATTGGATACAATAAGTAGCACTTTAAGAATTCTCTCCATCCCTTTTTAAATCAAGGAATTAACAGGATGGGTAGGAGTGACATCTAAGTAAATTTATGTCTGGGTCTTATGCAAGTTGAACTTATGTCCATAACTCCTGATGCTGAGGATGTGATAGAAAAGGCTTGCCGCACCTGCTATCTCAGCTTCCATCGGTATGATCCGCCTAAATCCACAGAGGAGTTGATCAAAAAGGTAATCAGAAAAGGTCATCATTCTGTTTTAGAGCATGCCACAGCTACTTTCAGGATAAAAGGAGGCTCTCGCGTGTTCACCCACGAGATGGTCAGGCACCGTCTTATGTCCCCTTCCCAGGAGAGCCAGAGATACGTGGAATACGGAAAGACCAAAGAATACGAATTCGTCATTCCTCCAACTATCAAGAATACTAAGTTCGAGGATAGGTTCAATAAATTAGCGCAAGAAACATATTCATTATATCAAGAAATGGTCAAGGCAGATATTCCAAAAGAAGACTCTCGATATATTCTTCCAAATGCAACCACCTCTGAAATTGTCATTTCCGCAAATTTCCGGGAGTTGAGACATATATTCGAGGTTCGATGTGCAGAAAGAGCACATTGGGAGATTAGGGAAATTTGCTTGGAGATGTTAAAAATCATGAAAAAACAAGCGCCCATTGTGTTCTGGGATTTTGAGATAGATGAAAAGAGTAAAACAGCCTTTAGGAAAGATAAAAATGACTAAAAGAGCCATATCAGTTATTAAGACTATATTATATTTAGTACTTGAAAACCAGATGAAAAGGAGGGATTGTAATGACCGAGAAATCAAGCCATAAGAGGGCAAAAGCAGAAGCTGCGGGCAAGAGCGGGAGAAAAGAAGTTGTCATTAAAGGTGGACGTCGAATTGATGTAATGACAAGAACTAAAGCTGTGGAAGTAGAACGGGGCGGATCGCCGAAGCTTGAAAAAGCAGCGAGACGACTGAAAGCATCCCAAAAACCTCAGAAGGTTCTTGAAGTACCGACCCAATCTATGAGGAAAGCACGGGAGACAATGAGAAAAGTCGGAGTGTCAGGGACAGTTCGTAACATATCAGGTACGAAACGATCACATGTATCAAAATCATTAAAGGGAGCAAGAAAGAAATGAAAAGCAAGGTGATTACATCATCTGATAATAGTAATATAATAGAAAAAGAAGGAGTAGAATATATTGTTATGAGCGGACAAATAAGACAAGATATTGAGCAGGACGAGGAAAAGCTATTAACTCATCCAATGGCTACTAAAAGTAGAGATTCATTAGGACGAGAAAAAGAGGAAGCAGATGACCCAATCCGTCCTTGTTTTGAGAGAGACGCACATCGCATACTGTATTCATCAGCTTTTCGTAGATTACGTTATAAAACACAGGTCTTCTTCAATCCTGAACACGATCACATCTCAACAAGAGTAGATCATTCTCTTTTTGTAGCCTCTATTAGTAAAACAGTAGCGAGATCCTTAGGGTTAAACATGGATTTGGCTTATGCAATTTCACTTGGACATGATGTTGGACACGGTCCTTTTGGTCACGCGGGCGAGGGGATAATTCAAAATTTAGCACGTGATGTACATCCAGATTTTTGTTTTCAACATGAAATTCATGGTCTTCGGGTAGTGGATAATCTTACATTTCAACCGTCGACTTTACGTCGTGGTTTGAATCTTAGTTATGAGGTTCGTGACGGAATAGTTTGTCACTGGGGTGAAGGCACATCTCAATATATTTTTCCAAGAAACAAAGAGGACAAAAAGAATCTATCTGAAATAAAAGATAGGGGTGTAAGACCTTATACGGTGGAAGCGTGTATTGTAAGAATGGTTGATAGAATTGCATACATTGGTCGTGATGTTGAAGATGCTATCTTAGTTCTTAATGGTCTTCCTGGACTGCCAAGTAGCGTTACTGACGAACTAGGATCAGATAATCGTTCTATAATAAATACACTAGTTACTGATCTAATTCAAGAAAGCTATAATAATCGGGATGAAGGAAAAGTTGGATTTTCGAATGGTGTATTTTCTGCACTAAATGAGCTTTACAAATATAACATGGAGCATATTTATACACATCCCAGAATCTTAAAATATGAAAATAAGGCAAAAGAAATAATGAGGAAAATCTTTGAAGACGCAAGGAATGAACTAGACCGTAAATCTAAGAATGAATATGGTATTTGGGATGAGTTAAGTGATCCTTTACCTGTGAAGAAATTACATAAATTCATTAAAAACACCTACATGGACAACCAAATAATGGACATTTCAGATGTCCAACTAATTGTTGATTATTTATCGCTAATGACGGATAGGTTTGCTCTTAGAATGTTTGAGCATTTGGTAATGCCAGAACCTTTTAAATAGAACTTTACAGCTAAAAAGTGTAATTATAGAGGCTCAAATTAAAGGTAATAAATAAGATGATATTGAGTTGCAATTTGAAAGAGAAAGCTTTGGAGTTGGAAAAACTTTATTCCGATATGGTGAAAGAAGGGATACCTAAAGAGGATGCCCGATATATTTTGCCTAATGCTACGGTTTCGGAAATCGTGGTCTCCGCTAATTTCAGGGAACTGCGGCATATCTTTGAGGTCAGATGTCACCAAAGAGCCCACTGGGAGATAAGGGAAGTCTGTCTGGAGATGCTTAAAATAATGAAACAAAAAGCCCCGATTGTTTTCTGGGACTTTGAGATAGATGAAAAAAATAAAACAGCTATAAGGAAGAAAGCAGAGGAGGAAAAGGGAGATGTATGAAGATAAAAACACCCCGGACTTGAAGTTAACCGACAACTCCGTAAAGGTCCTGGAGAGAAGATATCTGATAAAGGACGATAAAGGGAAAGTGGTGGAGACTCCCGGGGAGCTTTTCCTAAGAGTGGCAAAAGCCATAGCTTTAGCTGACAGTAATTACGGAGCGTCAGAACCTCAAGTCGAGGAATTGATCAAAAAATTCTATCAGATGATGTCCAACCTGGAGTTTTTACCCAACTCTCCTACTCTGATGAATGCTGGCAGACCTCTGGGACAGCTGTCTGCCTGCTTTGTTCTTCCCATTGAGGATACCATGGAGTCGATCTTCGATGCGGTGAAGAACACCGCATTGATCCACAAATCAGGTGGCGGAACCGGATTCTCATTTTCCAAGCTTCGTCCCAAATTCTCGGTGGTGGCTTCCACCAGCGGAGTGGCTTCAGGTCCCATCTCCTTTATGAAGGTGATAAATGCAGCCACCGAGGCGGTGAAGCAGGGAGGAACCAGACGGGGCGCTAATATGGGCGTGTTGAGAGTGGATCATCCCGATATTCTGGAGTTTATCTGCGCCAAGGACGATCTGCGGGAGCTTAACAATTTCAACATCTCCGTGGCTACCACCAGGGAATTTATGGAGGCAGTTAAAAACGATGACTCATATGATCTCACTGATCCCAGAACCAATAAAGTCCATATGAAGGACGGAAAGCCAGCCAGATTAAAAGCCCGGGAGGTTTTTAACCAGATAGTGGAACATGCCTGGAAAACCGGCGAGCCGGGATTTATGTTTCTGGATAAGATGAACGACGGAAATCCCATTCCCAAGGTGGGACTCTTCGAGTCAACTAACCCCTGCGGGGAGCAGCCCCTTTTGCCCTATGAGAGTTGTAATTTAGGTTCCATCAACCTGTCTAAAATGGTTAAGGCGATTGTTGATTCCGAAAAGAAAGATAAGCTCTACTCCTATGAAATAGACTGGGATAAATTGGCTGAGACCATCGACTTGGCTGTGCATTTTCTGGACAACGTGATCGACGCTAATAAATATCCCCTTCCCCAGATAGATTACAATACCAAGCAAAACCGGAAAATCGGACTGGGGGTTATGGGCTGGGCTGATATGCTGGTGCAGATGGGGGTTCCCTATAACTCAGATCAAGCAGTGGTGCTGGGTGAAAAGGTGATGGAGTTTATCCAGACCAAATCGCATCGGGTCTCCTCTCAGCTGGCTCAGCAAAGAGGAAACTTCCCCAACTGGGAGAGAAGCATTTACTATGATCGGAAGATTCCGATGAGAAACGCTACTGTGACCACCATAGCTCCTGCCGGGACTATAAGCATAATCGCGGGCTGTTCCTCCGGAATTGAGCCTTTGTTTGCCATCTCTTATGTGAGAAATGTAATGGACCAGACCAAGCTTCTGGAGGTCAATCCCTATTTTGAAAAGGAATCTAAAACTAAAGGGTTTTACAGCCAGGAGCTGATGGAGAGAATATCTGAGAAAAATTCCATTCAGAATGTTCCTGAGATTCCGGAGGACGTGAAAAGGATATACGTAACCTCCCATGATGTCTCTCCAGACTATCACGTGAGAATGCAAGCCGTATTCCAGAAGTTCACCGATAATGCCGTATCCAAGACCATTAACCTTCCCAACCAAGCCACTATAGAGGATGTTGAGAAGGCATATGAATTAGCCTATGAGTTGAATTGTAAGGGGATCACAATTTACCGGGATGGGAGTCGAAAGGAGCAAGTGCTCTCCACCCAGAAAAAAGTGCCCGAGGGGAAGGTTTACCCGGTGGAAAGACCCTGCAGTTTGACCGGGATAACTGATAAGATTAATACCGGCTATGGTAATCTGTATGTTACAATTAATTCCTTGAATGACAAGCCCTTTGAGGTTTTCGCTCAGATCGGCAAATCTGGTTATTCCACTATGGCTGATACTGAAGCCATATGCAGGCTGGTCTCCCTGGCACTGAGAAGTGGAGTGGGAGTGAACAGGGTAATCGAGCAATTGATAGGGATTGGCGGCGCATCGCCCGTTTTCCAGGAGGGTGGTCTGATAATGTCCATCCCGGATGCCATTGCCAAGGTACTGAAAAAGCATTTTGGTGATGGGAAAAATCAAAATATGGACCGGGATCTGGATATGGAGATCTGTCCGGATTGCGGCGGTCAACTGGAGCAGGAGGGAGGATGCGTTGTCTGCCGGGGTTGTGGTTTTTCTAAATGTTAATTGGGATTGGTGGAGGGGATGCCCCAATTCATAAGAGGAAAGGCCAAAAGCCTTTCCTCTTTTTTTTGCTTGATTTGAAATATAGCTTTTAATATATTCTCTCAGCTTTTTTATACCGATAGAGAAAATATGAGCGTCTTGACTCCCTCAGGTAGATTGTCCAAGGTGGAAAAGGGGGATCAGATTTATCAAATTCAGACCGAGTTTTTTCACCGTCCCAAGTTGAAAATAACCAGCACGGTGATCTTGAACGGAAAGACAATAAATAAGATAGAAACCCCCTGGGAGGAGGAGCTGGCTACAGATGAGGATCTTAAGAAAATTGAAAAGGGGATAAGAAAACAGCACCAGGAGGTCATTCAAATGGTTGAAAACCAGAAGGTGAAGGAGGATAAAACTTCACCCGAAGAACCTCCCCTGAAAAAACCCTGGGAAAAGCTCATTGAGGCAAAAGGAATAGACAATCTGGTGGTTGTTGATGCTCAAGGAAATGTGCTGTTTACCAACCTCGATTCCACCATAAGGACAGCTCTCCTTAAAACCTTGCGCCCGGTTAATAAGCTATCGAAATTTTTCTCCCAAATCACCCGTTTAGGTGATTTCATTGGAGGCCAGATCAAGACGGAAAGTGAAAAAATGGTCTGGATTCATCAAAAGGATCAACTGTGGATAGTTTTTTTAAATCAATATATGGATTTCGATTCGTTCTTAGATAAAGCTAAGAAAACCTAACGGAGTGAAAATTGAATAATGTATTAGAGGAGCTGAAAGCGGTTCAGGGAGTAAGTGGTGTTCTGATTATGGACTTAGAGAGTTTGGTTACCTATCAACTCCTTCCCGCCCACTTTGAGAAAAATCACCTGCGGGATATGGCTATTAACCTCCTGGAAATCTGCCAGAGGACTAAAGAGCCAGTTAGAATAGACCTGAGATTCGATAATGGTATGGTATTTTTTACCAGATTCAATCGGATTGTCATTCTGGTTTATGGAAGGCCCAGCCTTAATCTCTCTCTTTTAAAATTAGTGATAAGGTCCTCCATTCGTAATATCGAGAGGAAACTGGAAATAAAGGGAACAAAGGCACAGGAAAAGTCTGAGGAAAGGAAATTAACTCCTTTAACTCAGGCATATATTCAGACTCTGGTTGATATGTTGAACCAACTGGCAAGGGCATATGAAAAATTCACAGGAAATTATCTTTTAACCCAGAATCTACGTCTGGCAAAGGAAAAGCTCCTGAAGGAATTCCCATATCTTTCAAATTTCTACGTGGACAACAATGGTCTGGTATCCGCTGTAAAAGGCGATTTAAGTTTCGAAAAGGAAAAGGTGATCTTCTCCTTTTCTCGATGGGCTTCTCTTTTAAATGAGCTTGTTTGTGAGATCTCCCCGAAGATAGCAGGTTTAAATATAAGGGAGTTGACCAAAGAGACCGGTGGCAAACTGGAAGAGATGGGATTTTATCAACTCTATGAGAAGAAAAAAACCGAGAAGAGTCTTCTCGGTTTTTAGAAAGGGCATCAGTGAAAAAACGCTTCGTAAGTAACAGGATAAAGGGTTTTCACAGCCACCTTTTGTTTTTTGCTTTCGCTCGCCCAGAAGGGGTCATCGCGTACGCGCAACAGCAGGGGACGACCTTCATCAGTCCATTGTTAAAGGTTTTTCAATGAGCCCTTTCCTCTATTTAATTTAATAGATTATTTATAAAAATCAAGTCTTTTTGTAAAAATGACCCAATCCTTGGGAACGGATCTAATCCTGGTTAAAAGAATAAGGAAAGCTCTAAATCGTTGGGGGGACAGGTTTTTGAACCGGGTCTTCACTCCAGGGGAGATAAAATACTGCAAAAAAAAGAAATTCCCGGAGATTTCTTTAGCTGCTCGTTTTGCTGCCAAGGAGGCGGCTATGAAAGCCTTTGGCACCGGTCTATCCCAGGAAGTAAGCTGGAAGGATTTCGAGGTAATAAGGGATACAAACGGAAAACCGGAGATGAAATTATCGGAAAAAATAAAAAAAAGATTTGGAAATAAAAAAATCTTAATAAGTTTAACCCATACCCGGGAGTATGCTTTAGCCGTGGCTTTGCTTATCGATGAATAACCAGATCAGAAATATTCCTAAACATTTTAAAAACTAAAATTCCAATTAATTCTCACCAGAAAAGAAAGGAGTCTTTATGTCAGATCAGGAAAAAGTTATGGAGATTTTTGAGAAGTCCAATGCCCTTCTGAAGGGCCATTTTCTGCTCTCCTCCGGCCGTCACTCGGACGTCTATTTTGAGAAGTTTCAGGTTTTGCAGTACCCCCAGTACGTGGAAATTCTTTGCTCCATGCTGGCTCAAAGATTCGGAAAGGAAAAAATAGACGTGGTAGTAGGACCCACCACCGGCGGAATAATTATCTCCTACCAGGTGGGAAAAATTCTTGCTACCCGAGCTATCTTTGCGGAAAGGGACAACGATAAACGGGTTTTTAAAAGAGGATTTCAGCTAAAAGAAGGGGAAAGGACCCTGGTGGTGGATGACGTTATGACCACCGGAGGCTCTGTGAATGAGGTGGTGGATTTAGTTGAAAAACATAAGGCAAAAATAGTGGGGGTGGGTGTTCTTCTGGATAGAAGCGGAGGAAAAGTTCCGTTTAATTACCGGTTTGAAGCTTTAGCTACGGTAATTGCCAAAACATTTGATCCCTCAGATTGTCCTTTATGTAATGAAAATCTTCCCCTGGTCAAGCCCGGAAGCAGGAAAATGCCCGTGTAGAAATGGCATCTCTCTGTTTTTGTTTATATAAGTTTCTTTCCTTAATTATCCAATTAGTTCTGGTATTCAGGATTTTTCACAATGTTAGGGACTGTTGCCGAAGTCTATAAATGTCACCCTGAACGAAGTGAAGGGTCTTTTATTTTGTAGGAAAAATGAGATTCTTCCCCCGTTAAAGGCGGGGTCAGAATGACACAATGGGATTGAGCAACAGGCCCGTTGTTTATTTAAATTTCAAAGATTAAAACTAATTTAAAAATAAGTTTCTTCTCCCAAAAACTCACCCCCTTTTGTTCTCTATTTCTTATTAAGAGATAGTGTCATAATTGTGATTGGAAGTGGTAGCCGCAACCTTCAGGTTGCGTGAGTCGTTGAGATTGGATATTCCGATTACGCAGGCTAAAGCCTGCGGCTACCAAAACTCACCCCCTTTTGTTCCCCCTCTCTTAGTAAGAGAGGGGGTTAGGGGGTGAGTTCCGAGAACCTGTTAGTTTTTTTTCAAGAAGGTAAAACACAAAGGATCGTACACCCTGGTATTAATGCCTTCCATAAACCAATTCTTTAGCAACTCTTTTGGAGAGAAAACAAATTTTAAATGTCGGAACTACTTTAAAATAAAGAACTTGAAGGGTAAAACATAAAAAAGGGGAAGGTTATGCATCCTGTTATTGACAATCTTATTCCGAATATTTCACTCTAATTCCGGTTGTGCTATCATTGTCCTCCAGGAGGATTCTCATCAGCTCGTCGATTTTTTCCACCCGGAATGGCTTGGAAAGATACCCGTCTGCACCTTCCTGTAATGCTTTTTGAGCAGGATAAACCTGGGGATAGGCTGTGATCATAACCACGGGAATCTTATTGCCCGTCTTTCTTATTTCCTTGAGCAAGGTTATGCCATCCATTCTGGGCATCTTGACATCGGTAATCAGAAGATCGAAATTTTCCGTTTTAAGTTTCTCCAAAGCTTGTTCTCCGCTTTCCACGCCAAAAGAGAGATAATCCAGGCTGTTTAAGGTCTCCACCAGTATCTTGCGAAGCTTTTCGTTATCCTCTGCCACCAGAACTTTTTTGGGAGCTTCCATCTTATTCTCGTCTACCTCGGATCTTCTTCCCAGAACGTTCATCATCAGCTCTTCGATCTTACCGATTCGGAAAGGCTTTGCCAGAAACCCATCTGCGCCCGCTTCCATAGCCTGATCCATAGCATAGTTGAAATCGTATCCAGTGATAATCAAAACCGGAAGGTTAGGCTGGCTGCTTTTTATGGCTTTTAGAAGGTCAATCCCGTTCATCGTGGGCATGCGGATATCGGCAATCACCAGATCAATTTTTCTTTTCTTGAGGATGGATAATGCCTCGTTCCCGTCCGGAGCACCAATGGTATTGTAGCCCAGGGCGGAAAGCGTATCCATCAGAAGCTGGCGAATCTTCTCATCATCGTCAACCACCAGAACGTGTACGTTTTCTTGCATATTTACCCTTTAGGTATTTAACTATATTAGTTATCGTAACTTTTTATATTTACTTGAGGACGAAAAAGGAAAGATTCCATAAAGGTTCTGATTTGAATTTTACCTTATATCGACCCAGCCAAAAAGAGATTTTTTAAATGACTTACAATAAGTTAACTCAAATGACGGGTATTTCGATTTGAGGAGGGATTCAATAGTTTTGACCAGTGGCGGAGGCCACTGGTCTACCCTAAGTCGTTGCGAGGCTTGTCCTGAACATAAGTGAGGGAACTCGACGAAGCAATCTTTAACTTATAGATTCTTATCGAAGAGAGATTGCTTCGCTCCGCTCGCAATGACTGCAAACGCCTGGGTAGCCCTTCTCAAGACCCTGTAGGCTGGCCTCTGCCAGAGGGACTTTTTCAGAAATCTCTTAATAAATGCTTGACAAGCATGTATAAATGTTTACGTTTATAAAATAGTCGAACAGGTTTTCTTAGAGGTCGGGTTAGAAGTAATATAAATTAGGGTGTTTCGGGTTGGAGCATGATTAGTGCAGGCGATTCAAAGATAATCGAAAAATGCGGCAACTGGCCCACAGCAGAGCTGTGGGGCACCCCGGCTTAACACTTGAAATAATATTGAATGTGCGGAGATGACAGAAAATGTTAGAGTCTATAATTTCAAAGATAGAAAAACTCATGCAAATAGCTCGCGACAATTATGGCGTCAATCCAGTTATATTTCTGATCATTTATCTGGGTTGTGCACCATTATTTTATTATTCATTGTTTCGCACGTTTCGGGCTCTCGCAAAAAAGATAGGAAAAGAAGTAATGCTCTGGAGTGCAATCTTTCTGTGTTCGACCGTAGCACCATATATCTATGTGCTTTTCTTCGGTCGTGACATACCCTGGTGGGTATACAGCATCGTTGCCATATTAATAGGACAAGGTATTTTATTGTTTGTGATGAAGCT
>CAYURP010000058.1:0-12173 GCA_964447175.1 uncultured Ignavibacteria bacterium
CTCTGGAAGAAGAAGAAAAACAAAATAGGCATAAAATAGACCATGGCTTTCTGTTTGGGATCTTTTATGGTGATCTTCTGCTGCCAGAACATGGTTGCAGCCATGATGATGGGAAGGATACGGTAGGGGTCCATCTGAGAGAGATCATTCAGCCAGAAAATAAAATTCGCTTGCCTTAATTCTATGGTACTCTTGCAGATGGTGAAAAGCGCCCAGAAAAGAGGCATTTGCAACAAAAGAGGGAGACAACCTCCTAAAGGATTAACTTTATATTCTTTATAAAGCTTCATTATCTCCTGGTTTAGCCTCTGAGGGTCTTTTTTGTATTTCTCCCGGAGCTCGTTTATCAGAGGCTGGACCTCCTGCATCTTAGCCTGGGCTTTTACCGATTTATGAGTCAAGGGATGAAAGACCACCTTCATCAAGCCGGTGAATATAATGATTACCACCCCGTAGTTGGCAAAAACCTTGTAAAGGTTGACAAAAAGCCAGAGAACAAAAATAGAAAAAGGGCGAATGTATTTAAAACCCAAATTGACTATTTTGTCCAATCCTATATTGTAAGCTTTTAGCTTACGGTAATCTAAAGGGCCAACATAGACCATAAAACTATCCTCTAAAACATCCTGAGCCGGGATGGGCATCTCAATTGAAACGCCGATTCTTTTATCTTCCAGAATCGCATTATTGGTAGGGGTTTTAGTCTGGATTCCCTCAGCCAGAAATCCGGACCCTTCATGAGATAAAGGAACCATGGATACCAGAAAGTACTTGCTTCTTGTTGCCACCCAGATTGTATTTCCTGATCTTTCCTCTTTTAGAATTCCCACATCTGATTCTTTAGGCTTGTCAAATTTCTTCTCCTTGACTAACTCTTCACCCATCAACGCATAAGCCTCAAAATAGCCTAAATCCTCTTTTCTGTTAGTTTCGGTTACGCTGACTCCAGGATTCCAGCTTAAAACATAATGTCGGCCCGGATTTAGATCAGCAATTCCTTGAATCCCAATATGTAACTTGAAATCATAATGGTTATGAGAGAAAACATATCTTTTGGTAATAGAGGTCCCTTTGCCCATATCCAGATTGAAGTTTAAAACCCCGACAGAGTCTTTCTCATTGATGAAAATCTCCTCCTGGTCTGAAGAGCAAAAATGGTTATCCAGATCCAATCCACTGAGTGGGAAGTTTATATTTAAGGCACAGGGGGCATCCTGGGGGATCACCTCGATTTTGTTCCCATCGGAGTACTTATAATCTTTCAAAACAAAGCTTTTTAAGTTTCCACCCCTGGTGCTGAAAGTAGCCTGATAAAGATTTGTCTCCACCTTTACCAATTTCTCAATTTGTGTTGTGTCTTGAGGTACAGAAGGTTGCTTTTGCCCCTCGATTTCCTGGGGAACATAAGGCTCAGCCCCTTTCTGGGAGATCAGTGTATCAACCTCTGCCTTTTTAACTTCTTTTGGAGCCCTGGCTTTTTTGCCTCCAGTTACCAGCTCAAGATAGAGGGGATAAAAAACAATTACCAGTCCGATAACTATAAATGCTATAATTGTTCTTCTGTCCATAATAAAAAGATCTTTAATTGCTTTTTGGCTTGAATATTATGATTTTACTCAACAGGGTCATAACCTCCGGGATTGAATGGGTGGCATCTTGAAATTCTTTTTATGCCCAGCCAGCTACCTTTTAAAATTCCATATTTTTTGAGCGCCTGTATGGAATAATCCGAACAGGATGGATAAAACCTGCAGCTCTGGGGCAAAGCATATCTTAAAGTGACCTGATATGCTTTTATCAAAAGAACAAATAACCCAGTCAGAATCTTTGATATTCTCATCTGAAAACCTATTTCGCTAAATTTTCGAATTCAGAAAGAAGGCTTTGATAGCTGGCTTTATCTGTGGATGATCTATAGAAAATCAGAACCTTTTCGTTTCCCCTGAATTTTTCTTTATTCTTTCTGAGAATTTCTCTTAAAAGCCTTTTTATCCTGTTTCTTTTTACTGCGCCTTTTATATTTCTATTCACCTTAACGCCAAATTTCTGTTTTCCCTCATCTTTTTCCAATCTGTAGAGTATCAGGTTTTCCCCGGGGATTTTCCTGCCTTTTTTTAAGATCTCATCGAATTCAGATTTCTTCTTTATTCTTATCTCCTTGGGAAAACCTTCCTTTTTCATTTTTTACTCACACTCACCGTGAGCCTTTTTCTTCCCTTGCTTCTTCTCCTCTTGAGGACTTTTCTTCCTGATTTGGTGGACATCCTCTTTCTAAAACCGTGATCCCGCAGTCTTTTCACTCTGGACGGTTGATAGGTTCTTTTCATTTATACTCCTCTTTTTGCTGGAGACTCTCTCCGTTAACCAAAAGGGACAAACCATAATAAAACAAAGGCTTTTTTTAGTCAAGTGAAAATATCAGCAACCTTTTTTGGTAACCATACAAATACGTTGTCATCCTACTATTGCTTTATACAAAATAAAATTAGAGTAATTTGGATTAGGTATAATTCATTGGGTTGTTATAATCCTGGTGATCTGAAATTATTAAAAAATCTCATCAAAAAATGAAATCAAGTTAGATTATAAGTGTTTGATAATTAAACAAACATCAAAGGGTTATTTTTGAAATAGTTAGTTTTTTGTAAGCTGAGCAATTTCTTCAAAAAAGATTGACCAAACATTTAACTCTCCATTTACAGTTTACTTATCTAAATACATTCTTCTAATGGTGTTAAGTGCAACGACCCCGTCTATGTTTGAGAACAGAGAAAAGATTTTTTTATCTATGTTATCTATACTATCTTCTGAGAAAACGGATTGAGAGAACGAATCTTTGTTTGAATGGAATCCCGTTTTTAGAAACAGAATTTTCCACAAACGCAGGAGAAACCAACGAAAACATCTTATTAATATCTTAGATTAGAACCTATTATAACTTTTTAAAGTTTTTTTATAAAAACACTTGACAAACAAAAACCTGAAATTATTTTGAGTAAGGGAAGGGTGTAAGTTTAAGTGTGTTAATAAGATGTGGAAAAAGTGAAGGTTTTAGTTAAGTGATTGTCAAATATAGAAAAGTGAAGCTGAGTAACTCTACGTTTTTTGTGGAAAACTTCGCCTTTCTTAGATTTTGATTCCAGTAATTTTAATTAACACAATAGATTAAAGTTATGCACATAAGTGGATAACCTGTCGAAAATTTGGTTTTTGGTAAAGAGGTGATCTTTAATGCCCATGGATAACGTAAAAGTCTGGGATGAATGCTTATCCTATTTGAGCCAGAGGGTCAGGAAACAGAGTTTTTATACCTGGCTGCGACCCACTAAAGGCTTGCCATCCAATGATAATATACTGAAAGTAGCTGTCCCCAACAAATTTGTTGCCGAGTGGTTGGAGGAACATTACATCTCTTTGATTCAAGAGGCATTGCAGAAGGTGGCTCCGGAGGAGCTGAAGCTCTCTTTTTATGTCAGAGGCGAGCTGAATGGAAATCAGACCGAGATAAATTTCGACCAGATTAAAACATCTCCTGGAGTTGATTCATCTCAAATTTCAAACTCAGAAAACAGATTCAATACTCGTTATACCTTTGAGACCTTCGTGGTAGGGGAGAGCAATCACTTTGCTCACGCTGCAGCTATGGCTGTGGCTGAAGCTCCCGGAAAGACTAAATTCAATCCTCTCTGTATATACGGGGGAGTGGGACTGGGAAAAACCCACTTAGCCCAGGCTATCGGTCATTTCGTATGCGAAGAGCATAAAGAAATGAAAGTTCTGTATGCCACCAGCGAGAGATTCACTAATGATTTCATCAGATCCATAGGAGCTCACACCACCCAGGAATTTGTGGATTACTACAGAAATGTGGACCTTCTCCTTTTGGATGACATCCAGTTTTTTACAGGCAAGGAAAGTACCCAGGTTCAGTTTTTTCATACTTTTAATGCTTTATATCAAGATGGAAAACAAATAGTCCTAACTTCAGATAGACCACCCAAAGAGATAAAAGGATTGGAGGAAAGGTTGCTTTCCAGATTTCAGTGGGGTCTGGTAACTGATATTCAACCCCCTGACCTGGAAACCAGAATCGCAATTCTGAAAAAGAAAACCGAATCTGATGGTATTACCATCCCTAACGATGTGGCTAACTTTATTGCCAACAACATTACCTCTAATATAAGGGAGCTTGAAGGTTCCCTGATCCGGCTTCTGGCTTATTCTTCTTTAACCGGAAAGGGTCTTACCATTGAGCTGGCTCAGGAGGTGCTTAAAGACATTCTAAAAAACAAAAGCAAGGTAATAACTATCAGGGAAATCCAAAGGAGGGTAGCCCAGAAATTCAAAATCTCAGAGGAGCTTTTATGCTCCAAGAGAAAAACTCAAGATGTGGCATTGGCTCGACAGGTGGCTATGTATCTCTCGAGACATTTAACCAATCATTCGCTTAAGCTTATCGGGGAAAGCTTTGGAGGACGGGATCATTCAACCGTAATCCATGCCTGTGGTTTAATCTCAGAAAACATAAAGAAAGATTATGATTTTAAAATCAACGTGGACGAAGTTATCAACTCCTTGTATGGATAATCTGTTAATTTTTGTTAACTGTTCCATTTAGATAAATTATTTATTTTCTATCTGTTAAAAACTAAAAAGGTTTCAATATATTATAAACAAGTAAAAAATGTTTTAAGCTAAAAGGGTTGTTTTGATTACCATTAAAAAAATAGAGATATTAAGATTTTAACAGTGCTTATTATTAAAAAGTATTATATACTATAACCTTAGTATAATAAGAGAGGAGGAGTAAATGAAATTTTCAGTTCCAAGAGGTGTAATTTTAGAGAATGTTCAAAATCTTCTGAGTGTAGTACCCGCAAGAACCACGCTTCCGATTTTATCCAATATTCTTCTGGAAACAGATTCCAACAAATTAAAAATTGCAGCTACCGATTTGGATGTCTCCATGATAACTACCATTCCGGTAAAAGTAATAGAAAAGGGAACAATAACCGTACCTGCAAAGACTTTTGTTGAAATCATCAGGGAATCGCCAGAGACAGAAATCGAGGTAAGCTCCTCTGATACCAGGGTGGAAATTAAAATCGAAAAGGGAAGTTATAAACTCTCAGGTTTACCCAAAGACGACTTCCCCAAGATTCCAGAGGTAAAGAAGGATATGCAGATAAAGATGCCCGGTAATGATATCGCTAAAATGATCCGGAAGACTATTTTTGCGATATCCACTGATGAGACTCGCCCGGCCCTGAATGGAATTTTGTGGCAGACAAAGGGTGAATGGATGCAGATGGTGGCCACCGATGGTCATCGCTTAGCTAAAATCTCCATGAAGAATAAAAAATTAAAAGGGCTAAATGAAGACGTGATTATTCCACCTAAAGTTTTGAATCTTTTATTAAAGCTGTTGGGCGATAAGGAAGTGGAGGTGGGGGTCATATTTTCAGAAAACAACATTATCTTTTGCTTAGACGACGTGATCTTATTCTCAAGATTAATAGAGGGGCCATATCCCAATTTCGATCAGGTTATCCCCAAGGACAACGATAAAAAATTAATCGCTAACAAAGATCTTCTCATGGGCACGGTAAAAAGAGTGGCAATTCTGGCTAACACTTTAACCCATCAAATAAAATTTTCAATAAAGAAAGGAAACCTGGATCTTTCTTCAGTTAATTTTGATATGGGTGGTGAGGCTAAAGAATCGATAAAATGTGACTATCGGGATGAGCATATGGATATCGGCTATAATGCAAATTATATTCTGGATATATTAAGACAGATGGATGGTGATGAGATAGCCTTTGATTTAGCTACTCCCGTCTCTGCGGGAGTTGTCCATTCTGCACAGAAATCCAAAGAGGCAGAGAAGGTTAGCGAGGACTATTTGTGCCTTTTAATGCCATTGAGATTAGTGGAGTAGGCTGGGGGATGCTGAGCGGGATCTTGGGGCCACTCTTGGCCTTAAGGTCCCTTTTTTTATTAAAAACACCTAAAATTTTATTTGCTATTTTACGTAAATTTTAGTATAATAATAAATTATGAGATACAAAAGGAGTTCCCCTAAGCCGGAAGCTCTGGGTTTGATTTTATCCAAATCCATCAAGAGGTTAGGGATGGAAAAAAGACTGAAAGGTGAAGCTGTTATCCAGAACTGGGAAAAGGTTGTAGGACCAAAGATCGCCTTAAATGCAAGAGCAACAAGATTTTTCGACTCAAAACTTGTGGTGGAAGTTGAAAACCCGTCCTGGAGAAATGAGCTTATATTTTTAAAGGAGAAGATATTAATTGGGCTGAATAAAAGTATAAACTCCAAGGTGGTTAAGGATATTTTATTTGTTAGTAAATCTGGAAAATCTTCCAAGTTAGGAACTTCATCTTGATTAGATTTATTCGAAAATAACCTGTCAGAGGAAATTAATATGGAAAAAGATACAGAGAAAACCGCAGTACTGAAAGGGCACCATTATGATGCTGCCACCATCCAGGTGCTAAAAGGATTGGAGGCAGTCAGGCGTCGCCCCTCTATGTATATTGGCGATACCGGCACCAGAGGATTGCACCATCTGGTCCACGAGGTTGTGGATAACTCCGTGGATGAAGCCATGGCTGGTTTCTGCGATAATATAAAGGTTACTCTGAACAAGGATGGAAGCGTAACCGTTGAGGACAACGGAAGAGGAATTCCGGTTGACCTTCACCCCACCCAGAAAAAACCTGCCCTGGAGGTGGTTATGACCATGCTCCACGCTGGAGGTAAGTTCGACCACCGCACCTATAAAGTGGCAGGCGGTCTGCACGGTGTGGGGGTTTCTGTGGTCAATGCGCTGTCCGAATGGTGTGAGGTGGAAGTAACCAGGGATGGCAAGGTCTACTATCAAAAATATGAAAGAGGTAACCCGGCTTGCGAACTTAAACTCAAAGGGCAAAAAAAGCAGACCGGAACAAAAACCACATTCAAGCCTGACCCCGAGATATTTCCCAAGACCGATTTCAGCTTCGATGTTCTGTCTGCCAAGTTCAGGGAGCTGGCTTTCTTAAACAAGGATTTGAAAATATCAATCGAAGAAAAAAACACAGGGAAATCGAACAGCTTCAAATTCAAAGGTGGGCTCATCGCTTTTATAGAATATCTGAATGAGAACAAGGAGGTCTTGCACAAAAAGCCGGTCTATTTTCACTCTACCCGGGACACCACCGAGATAGAGATCGCCTTACAATATACAGGTGCCTATGCCGAGAATATCCTGTCTTATGTCAACAACATTCACACTCTGGAGGGGGGAACTCACCTGATAGGATTCAAAACCGCCTTGACCCGAAGCATTAACTTATATGCTCAGAAGAATAATCTGATTAAAAACTCAGACGTCTCCCTTTCGGGCGAGGATGTCAGGGAAGGTTTAACTGCTGTTCTGTCTATTAAGCTGCCTGACCCTCAATTCGAAGGCCAGACCAAAACCAAGCTGGGCAACTCGGAGGTCAGAGGGATTGTGGAATCAGTTTTGACCGAGAATCTATCTGACTTTTTTGAGGAAAATCCTCCGGTTGCGCGGAAGATTGTAGACAAATGCCTGAGTGCGGCTCAGTCACGCGAGGCAGCCAGAAAAGCCCGCGAGCTCACCCGAAGGAAAAGCGCACTGGAAAGTGCTGGACTGCCGGGCAAGTTAGCTGATTGCTCTCTGGACGATCCGGACCAGTGCGAAATCTACATCGTTGAAGGTGATTCGGCTGGTGGATCTGCCAAAATGGGCCGGGACAGAAGGTTTCAGGCGATTTTGCCCTTGAAGGGAAAGATATTGAATGTGGAAAAGGCACGTATGGATAGAGTTCTCTCCAATGAAGAAATCAGAACCATTATTACTGCCTTAGGTACCGGAATAGGAACCGACGAGTTCGATATCTCCAAGAACAGGTATGGCAAGATCATAATTATGACCGATGCAGACGTGGACGGCTCCCATATCCGGACTCTGCTTTTAACCTTTTTGTACCGTCACATGAGGGAGCTAATCGAGCAGGAAAAGGTCTACATTGCTCAACCGCCTCTTTACAGAGTTAAGAAAGGGAACTCAGAGTACTATGCTTATTCAGATGAAGAACGCGATAAAGTGATAAAGAACATTGGCAAAGACGGAATATCTATTCAGAGATACAAAGGTTTAGGAGAGATGAACCCGGACCAGCTCTGGAAGACCACTATGGATCCGGAGCGAAGGGTTCTTCTTCAGGTGACCTTAGAGGACGCAGCAGAGGCAGAGCACATCTTCTCTATTCTTATGGGTGATCAGGTGGAACCCAGGAGAAAATTCATCGAAGAAAATGCCAAGTACGTTAAGAATCTGGATGTCTGATTCTAAAGATCCAAACCCAGCTTCTGTTTTGAGTGAATTCCAATATACGGTCAATTAAAATAACATAGTAGAAACATAGGGTATAATAATCGAGAAAATGCTTCAAGATAAAGAAAAGATAATTCCGGTCTTTATCGAGGAGGAGATGAAATCCTCCTATATAGACTACGCCATGTCGGTGATTACCGCCCGTGCCCTGCCGGATGTGAGGGATGGGATGAAGCCCTCTAACCGCAGAATCCTGGTGGCGATGAACGATCTGAACCTCTCGCCGGGAAGGCCTCATCGCAAATGTGCTAAAATCTGCGGCGACACTTCAGGTAATTATCACCCTCACGGCGAGCAGGTGGTCTACCCCACTATGGTCAGAATGGCTCAGGATTTCAACATGAGATATCCTCTGGTAGATGGGCAGGGGAACTTCGGCTCGATTGATGGTGACGCGCCGGCGGCTATGAGATATACTGAGGCAAGATTGGCTCCCCTGGCCATGGAGATTCTGGCTGATATGGATAAAAGAACAGTCAACTTTCGACCCAACTACGATGAGACCCGGGAAGAACCGGTTGTCTTACCCGCAAAATTTCCCAACTTGATATGTAATGGCTCCTCTGGCATAGCTGTGGGAATGGCCACCAATATCCCTCCGCATAATTTAGCCGAGGTGGTGGATGCCCTGATGGCATTGATCGATGATCCGGAAATGGATGAGGGCCTTCTCTTGGACTATATTCCGGGACCCGATTTCCCCACCGGAGGGATCATATATGGCCGCAGAGGGATAATCGACGCCTACAAGACCGGTAGAGGTCGGATAGTTATGAGAGCCAGAGCCTGGGTCGAAAAACTAAAATCCGGCAAGGAAAACATAATAATATCTGAGATACCTTTTCAGATAAACAAGTCCAACCTGATAGAGAAGATCGCTGCCCTTGTCCGGGACAAAACCATTGAGGGGATTAGTGATTTAAGGGATGAATCGGACCGCGAGGGTATGAGGATAGTGATTGAGCTTCGGAGGGATGCGCCCGCTGAAATAATCCTGAATCAACTCTACAAGCATACCCAGATGCAGGATACATTTGGGGCAATACTTCTGGCATTAGTGGATGGCCAGCCTAAAATTCTCACTCTCAAAGAGGTTTTGACTCTCTTTCTGGATCACAGACACGTGGTCATAACCAGAAGAACAGAATTCGAATTAGCCCAGGCTGAAAAAAGAGCCCATATTCTGGAAGGCTTGAAAATAGCCTTAGACAACATTGATGCCATAATAAAGTTGATAAGAGCCTCGAAATCACCTGTGGAAGCCAAAGCTGGACTGATGAAGAAATTCAAACTATCAGAGATACAGGCACAGGCTATTCTGGATATGAGGCTTCAGAGGCTGACCCAGCTGGAAAGAAAAAAGGTGGAGGATGAGTACCTGGAGCTGATAAAGTTGATAGCTAAGCTCAAAGGCATCCTTGAAAGCAAAGCTCAGAGAATGCAGATAATAAAAGAGGAGCTTCTGGAGCTGAAGAAGAAATACTCCGATCTCAGAAGGACCGAAATCAGAGAAGAGGAAGAGGAATTCACTATAGAGGATCTGATAGCTGAGGAGAATATGGTTATTACTGTCACTCACAACGGATATATCAAGAGATTGGGAGTCGGATCATATAAGCGTCAGTCCCGCGGGGGCAGGGGCGTTATCGGCATTGAGACCAAGGAGCAGGATTTCGTGGAGCATCTTTTCATCGCCTCCACTCACGATTACATACTCTTTTTTACTGACAAGGGTCGGTGTTACTGGGTAAAAGTCTACGAAATCCCGCAGGGCGGGAGGCTAACTAAGGGCAAGCCCATTGTTAATCTTCTGGAGTTAAGGCCCGATGAGAATATATCCGCATTCGTGCCGGTGAGCAAATTCGATGAAAATCTCTTCGTGGTTATGGCAACCAGAAACGGGGTGATAAAAAAGACCTCGCTGTCTGCTTTCAGTAATCCCAGAAAGGTGGGCATAAATGCCATGGGCATTCCCGAGGATGATCAACTAATAGAAGCTCGGATAACTGACGGAACCTGTGATATAGTATTGGGAACCAGAGAAGGGCAGGCTATCAGGTTCCCGGAAGACAAAGTTCGCTCTATGGGTAGATCAGCTTACGGTGTCCGGGGGATATCTCTGGGCAAAAAGGATCGGGTTGTGGGAATGGTAGTGATTAAAAGGGACACTACCTTACTGGTGGTTACTGAGAACGGGTACGGAAAAAGGTCAAGCGTATCGGATTACAGGATCACCAACCGAGGAGGCAAGGGTGTAATCAATGTGAGGGTTAGCGAGCGAAACGGCGAGGTGGTGGACATAAAGACAGTGGAAGATCAGGATGAGCTGATGCTTATCACCAGCAAGGGAATAATCATCAGACAGCCGGTCAAACAGATTAAAGTAATCGGCAGAAGCACCCAGGGAGTCAAGCTGATGAATTTGGACGCCGGAGACAAGGTCAAGGACGTGGCCCGGGTGATCAAAACAGAGGATGAGGAATCGGGGAATTCTAAGTAAAGAGTTTAGAGTTAAGAGTAGAGAGCTTAAAGCAAAAAGACGTTTAGATTCTGAGTGGATATCTAATGGTTAAATAAATCGCCATTGAACGTGGAGGTTTATAATGAAGCACGAAAAAGAGGTTAAGAAATTTGTCAAGGATCGATACGGGAAGATTGCATCCCAAAAGGATTCCTGCTGTTCGTGCTGTGGCAGCCCTCCCGATATTGTGGAACAAGCAAAGTCTATGGGATACTCCGAAGAAGAGATCAAAAGCATCCCTACTGACGCTGTGATGGGACTGGGTTGCGGTAATCCTATTGCCTTAGCAGAGTTGAAAGAGGGTGACACGGTTTTAGACCTGGGCTCAGGTGGCGGTCTGGACGTTTTCCTTGCTGCTAACAAAGTCGGTAAAAAAGGTAAAGTCATCGGAGTGGATATGACTCCGGAGATGATTAAAAAAGCAAAAGAGAATGCCAGAAAAGCTGACTACAAAAACGTGGAGTTCAAGCTGGGCGAGATAGAAAACCTGCCTGTCGCGGACAATTCTGTGGACGTGATAATAAGCAACTGCGTAATTAATCTCTCACCGGATAAACTGGCTACTTTCAAGGAAGCATTCCGGGTTTTAAAGCCAAATGGAAGGATTCTCATATCCGATCTGGTGACTGAAGGAGAACTGCCTGACGAAGTTCGTAGAAGTTTCGATGCCTGGGCAGAATGCATAGCCGGAGCTTTACAAAAACAGGAATATCTGGATACCATTAAAAAAGCCGGCTTCAGGGATGTCAAGATCGTAGCCCAGCACAACTATGGCGAGCCTGGAATGGATGATAGGCTGGCAGGAAAAATCACCAGTGTTCGGGTGAAAGCATTTAAATAAATGCTCAAAGTCTGTTGGTCTTTATCCTTAACATTTCAACACAGATAACAGCATATGGCAATGATGTTACATTGTGTTAACTCACAAGTGATTTGAGTGAAAATATGGGTAAATACCTTTTTGTAATACTGATTATAATTTTCAATTCAATGTGGGGAAACACATATGCTCAAATAGGTTCTCTGATCCCTGGTTCTGCAAAGGGTATAGTTGCCGTATCTATTGATGAAATAAAGAAATACGGGATAACCACGGGTTCACCAGAATTATGTGATAGCAGCTTGACCATGGATATTTTTGCCAACTCTGATTTAAAGCAGAAAATAGGTTCCATTGCTTCGGGTACTATTGTAAAATACCAAAGGCTTTCGGAGACAATTCATATACCGTA
>CAYURP010000059.1:0-11810 GCA_964447175.1 uncultured Ignavibacteria bacterium
AACGTTCTCAGGTAACTCCATCCCAGCCACAGCCAGAGCCGTTCCATAAGGAGGTTGAGCGTGAATAACCGCACCCACATCCTGCCTTTTTTTATAGACAAAAAGATGTAATAGAAGTTCAGATGTGGATTTCAGTTTCCCTTCAATTCTATTCCCTTTCAAATCTACAATTACCAGATCATTAACTTTCAGGAATCCCTTAGACTTCATTGTAGGAGTAACTATAATTCTATCTTTAATTTTCACAGATAAATTCCCATCATTTGCTGCCACAAAACCCTTCTGGTAAATCCTTTTGCCGATCTCAACGATTTGTCTTTTTAGCTTCAGGGATTGATTCATTTTCCGGGTTCGAAAAACAGGTTAAAACCAAATAACATAAAAAGAATTCATTGTCAAGTCAAAATTTCTCTCTAAAAATACATTTTATCTCAATCAGATGTTTTGTAAAAAGAATCTTACTTGACGTCCTCAAATTCCTGAGTTATAATGTAATTGATCAAAAAAAATACGGGAATAAGGATTTCACTTATCGCATGGCACAACAGGAGTCAAAAATGACCAAGAAATTGATTATTCTCTTATTCTTACTGGGCGTTTTTCTACTACCTCAACTCAGTAAAGCACAGGATTCTCTTACTCTTTTAGGAGAGGTTTGGGGCGAAGGAGAAGAAGATCACTTCCGGGCATGCGCTTCGGCTGGGGACGTGAATGCAGATGGTTTTATTGACATAATTGTGGGAACTCAAAGAGGACCAGGATATGTCAAAATATTTTTAGGAAGCCAGGATTTTGATACCATACCAGACCTTAAGTTGGTTCGTCATGCTGATAGTGCTTATGTGATCTATGGGAGATTTGGATTCTCAGTTGCCTGTGCTGGAGACGTGAATCATGATGGGTATGATGACGTAATTGTAGGAGATCTTTATGCTTACAACGAAGACAATGATGCCTGGAACGGGGGCAAAGCATATATTTACTTCGGTGGTAATCCAATGGATTCCATACCAGATGTTATTCTAAAAGACTCGGATATTAATTATGAATATGGCTGGGTGGTTTCTTCAGTCGGAGATGTTAATGGAGATGGATATGATGACGTTGCTGTCGGGGCACCGGATGATTATTATACCAAAGGAAGGGTATGCATTTACTATGGCGGAGAGGATATGGACAATGTGCTGGATGTTTATATCGAGGGAGAACCTCATGATGCTCTAGGGACGTCAGTAGCAGGGATTGGAGATATAAATTCGGATGGTTATGACGACGTTTTGATCGGTGCTTCTCAATGGCCTTATTGGCCTTATCCTGTAGGATATGCCTCCATATATTTTGGAGGTCCTCAGATGGACAACATTCCCGATATAACATTCCAGGGTGATTCCCTTGAGTTTTTAAACTTCGGGCGGGTAGTTGCTTCAGCTGGAGACGTTAATGGTGATGGAATATTTGATATTCTTGTGGGTGGGAAAAGTGGATATCCCAAGTGCGTTAAGCTCTTTCTCACGAACCCCGGAGAGCAACACTTGGAACTGGACACTCTGGTATTATTTGGAGAAGACATAATGCCATCTACTTTTGGCCTTTCTCTTTCCTCGGCTGGAGATCTGAATGGTGATGGGTACGATGATATAATAATCGGAGATTATCAGGCAGGAAAGGAATTAAAAGGGAAAGTGTATATTTTTTATGGTGGAAGTCAGATGGATTCATTATTTGATCTGACCTTGACAGACGATAAAATGTCAGGATCAGCTTTTGGATATCATGTTGCTAATACTGGTGATATAAACGGCGACGGATACAATGAAATTTTGGTTTCCTCATATGGAGATAGTAGTCAGAGGGGTAAAGTATCTATCTATACCTTTAAACCTACGTCTGTTGATGAAAACAACAAGAAGAAAACAGGTTTAAAAGAATTCTCTTTATATCAGAACTACCCCAATCCCTTTAATTCCACCACCACCATTCCCTTCACAGTTAACAGCAAACGGAAAACTGAGAACAGACAACTCCAGACCACCCTTAGCATCTATAATATTCTTGGCCAGAAAGTTAATATTCTTGTGGATGAAATAAAATCAAGTGGATACTATCAAGCTATTTGGGATGGAAAAGATCAGGCGGGGAGGGAAATGTCCAGCGGGATTTACTTTTGCAGGTTGAAAGTGGGCGATTTTACCAAGACCAGGAAAATGATTCTAATAAGATAATAAAAATCTAACTTCTAATTCTTTAAAAGAATTAAATAATATTCGTTTAAAAGATTTTTCCCTTGACTTAAATTTAAGAAAATAATATCATACTTCACTAACTTTTGGTATCAAAAGAATTTTTATGCCGGAGATAAAACTATTAAATAAACGCTTGGTGGATGGGTTTTTAACTGTGATCGAGCCTCTGGCTCAGGTCTTGATAAGCTTCAGGGTCCATCCCCACATCCTGACCTTCTCTGGTCTGGTCTTCAGCTTTCTGGCTTTTATCTTCTTAAGAAACGAATTTCTGTTTTTCGGAGGCTTGATGATAATCCTGGCCGGAATATGCGATATCCTTGATGGAAGATTAGCCCGGGAGACTCAAACCATGTCCAAATTCGGAGCGCTTATCGATTCTGTGGTGGACCGGTATGCTGAGGTATTTATATATCTGGGCCTGGCTGTCTTCTACTGGAGAAGAAGCGCCCTGATGCTTGTTCTTTTGATCTTAGCCATTGCCGGATCGTTTTTAGTCAGCTATACCAGAGCCAGAGCTGAAGGCTTGGGTTTTGAATGCAAGATAGGCTTAATGCAAAGACAGGAGCGGATGACCTTTTTGGCAGTAGGGGCAATTCTGGGATCCATTCCCTATACCAAACATTTTTTTATGACCCTGGCTATCTGGTTAATAGCCATTCTGTCGAATTTCACCGTAATTCAGAGAATTTGGTACATAAGAAATAAAATGAAGGAAGCAGAGATTGGCTCTTAGACCTGCATTCAAAATGAAAGGAGCAAAAATGGATAAAGTAAGGGTAGCTATAATCGGAGTAGGCAACTGTTCCTCATCCTTTGTGCAGGGTGTGGAGTATTATAAGAATGCTAAAGAAACCGACTTTGTTCCAGGACTGATGCATGTTAATCTGGGAGGATATCATATAAAGGATATTGAGTTCTCGGCTGCCTTTGATATCGATAAAAACAAGGTGGGCAAGGACTTATCTAAAGCGATTTTTACCAAGCCGAATAATACTTATAAGTTCTCCGATGTGCCTCATCTGGGAATTCCGGTTTACCGGGGAATGACCCACGACGGTCTGGGCGAGTATCTGAGCAAAATCATCGAGCCAGCACCAGGTCCCACTGCTGATATTGTGAAGATATTAAAGGAAACCCGAACCGATGTTGTGGTCAGTTACCTTCCGGTGGGTTCTGAGGAAGCTACCAAATGGTATGTGGAGCAGATTCTGGATGCAGGATGCGGTTTTATTAACTGCATTCCCGTTTTTATTGCCAGAGAAGACTACTGGCAGAAAAGATTCATAGACCGGGGACTACCGGTGATCGGAGACGACATAAAATCCCAGGTAGGAGCCACAATCGTTCACCGGGTTTTAACCCGGCTATTCCGGGAGAGAGGCGTCCGTCTTGAAAAGACCAGCCAGCTAAATGTTGGCGGCAATACAGACTTTTTGAATATGCTGGAGCGAGCCCGGCTTAAATCTAAAAAGATCTCCAAAACCAATGCGGTCACCTCACAATTGGATTATGATATAGGAGAAAAAAATATCCACATCGGGCCATCCGATTACGTGCCCTGGCTTGACGATAGAAAATGGTGCTACCTGAGAATGGAGGGAAACAGCTTTGGCGATGTGCCTATAAATGTGGAATTAAAGCTGGAGGTCTGGGACTCCCCTAATTCCGCTGGTGTGGTAATAGATGCGGTGAGATGCTGTAAACTGGCATTGAATAACAAGCTCTCCGGAACTATTAAGGCTCCCGCCTCCTATTTCATGAAATCCCCTCCGGTTCAATATACTGATGATGAAGCCCGAAGGCTGACCGAGGAGTTCATAAAGAAATACGCAAAGAAAACTGTCAAATCCGCACCCAAGAAAAATCTGGCTCGCAAATAGGAATTATAAGATTATCTATATCAATTTCATCCACTCCAAATAGGCGAATCTTATTTTATTATGAAAAAAGGAATCTTTATCACCTTTGAGGGGATCGACGCATCCGGTAAAACTACTCAAGTTAAAAAGACTGTTCAATATCTTAGAAGGAATGGATTTGATGTCCTTTTCCTCAGGGAACCAGGGGGCGAACCCGTCTCAGAACAAATAAGAAAGATACTTCTGAAAAGCAAATCCGCCATCACTCCAATAACTGAGCTTATGCTCTATCTGGCAAGCCGATCCCAGTTAATTGAGAAAAAAATAATCCCTGCATTAGAGGAAAAAAGAGTAGTGGTATGCGATCGCTTTTCAGACTCCACCTTAGCTTACCAGGGCTATGGCAGGGGTCTGGATAAAAACTGGATAAAGAACCTAAACCAAAAATCCACCCTGGGAGTCAAGCCCGATCTTACTCTGCTTATAGACGTGTCCCTTGAAGTTTATATAAAGAGATCTAAGCTAAAGAAAAACAAGGATAGACTGGAAAAAGAGAATCTAACATTTTACAGAAAAATAAGAAAAGGCTATCTTGAAATCGCCAAAAATGACGGAAAAAGGGTTAAGGTAATCGACGGAAGTAGCACCATCAAAGAGACCTGGGATAAGGTTAAATCTGCTATTGACCATTTTCTAAAAATCGAATCTGATAATTCTTAAATAATTAAATGGAATATCTTTTAATGATGCTGGGGGGGATTGTTGTGGGTGTTTTTGGCTCCCTTTTAGGATTGGGGGGTGGCGTTTTAATTATCCCCATGCTGACTTTGATTTTTAACGTGCCTATTCACACAGCTATAGGCGCTTCATTTTTATGTGTTATTGCCACCTCCAGCGGAGCAGCTACTCACTACGTTCAGCAGAGGCTGACTGACATTCGTCTGGGGATGACTTTGGAATTAGCCACAACTGTGGGTGCCATCATCGGAGGTCTTATAGCCGGGATTTTAGCCAGAAATACCCTGAGTGTGATTTTTTCTTTTCTTTTACTTTATACTGGCGTTTCAATGTTACAGAAAAAACCTTCAGATGTAGCCAGTGAAAGAAAAGAAAATCCCGATGAAAATTATCAGGTGAAACGAATGCCTTTGGGCATGCTGGCATCTTTTTTTGCTGGAAACATGTCCGGGCTTTTGGGCATTGGCGGTGGGGTAATCAAGGTCCCGGCAATGTATCTTCTGATGGACGTGCCCCTGAAAACAGCTACTGCCACCAGCAACTTCATGCTGGGAGTTACTGCCTCAGCCAGCTGTTTTATCTACTATTTCAGAGGGGACGTGAACCTCTCCATTTCCGGTGCCACTGTGGTGGGAGTTTTCCTGGGAGCTATAATTGGCTCCCGATTGCTACAGGTAATAAAGACCTCGATTCTGAAAAGAATCTTTGTGATAGTCGTTTTTTATTTAGCTTTGAAAATGTTTTTCAAAGGTATGGATCTCCATTTTCTGTTTTTCTAAGATGAATAAAGATAATTCCCTATACTCCAATGTCAATTTGACCCTCAGAATAGGAGCTTATTCTGCCTTTATCATCTTGATTTTAGGCCTGGTTTTGTTTTTATTCACAGCCCCAGGACCAATTCAGGACGCCGGGTTGTTACCGATGTCCGTTGGAGAGTTTTTATCCAGCCTATTTAAGTTTGAGCCTCTGGGAGTGATCAACTTTGGGCTTTTGGTTTTGATGTTCACTCCCCTGTTAAGGGTCATAATAGCTTTGTTTTCGTTTCTAAGATTAAAGGACAAAAAATACTCCCTGATCTCTTTGGGGGTCTTTTTGATACTTACCTTTGGTCTTTTGGTGGCAATCTTCTAAGGTGTTGACCGTAAGGGCAAAGTAAAATCAAAAACATCTCATAAATTTTCCTCCTATTCCTTAAAGAGAATCGTATTTCTTTCGATTATAGAAATGTAAAGAGGTGTTATTAACCCTCATCTTCAAACCGTATAAGTAGCAACTATGAAAGCTGTGATAATGGCAGGAGGATTTGGGACTCGCATCCGTCCTTTAACCTGCAATCTTCCCAAACCCATGGTTTATATTGCCAATAAGCCCATGATGGAGCACATAATAACTCTTTTAAAGAAGCATGATTTTACTGATCTGGTTGTGCTTCTCCATTTTCAACCTGATGAGATAGTAAGTTATTTCGGAGACGGCTCCAGATGGGGAGTTAAAATCGAATATGTGACAGCCGCTGAGGACTATGGAACTGCGGGAAGCGTAAAAAATGCTGAGAGGTTTCTGGGTGAAAGGTTTCTGGTGATCTCCGGGGACGTGCTGACGGATATAGATTTAAAAGAGGCAATCGATTTTCACGTTAAAAAACAAGCTCAGGCTACCATGGTTTTAAGCCGCAAGGAGAATCCCCTATCCTATGGTGTGGTCATAACCAGAGAAAACGGGGAGATAGATAGGTTTCTTGAAAAACCCACCTGGGGTCAAGTTTTCAGCGACACCATAAACACCGGAATCTATATTTTAGAACCCGAGGTTATGGAAAAAATCCCGAAACAAAAAACTTTTGATTTCAGCAAGGATCTTTTCCCGTTGATGCTTAACGAAAAAAAACCGCTCTTCGGTTACATCACCCCCAATTACTGGAAAGATGTGGGAAACTTAGAAGAGTATGCCCAGGCACATCAAGACATACTGGAGGGGAAAGTCAAGGTGGAGATAAGCGGTAACCTCCTTCAAAAAAATGGCAGCTCAATATGGGCCGGGAAAAATCTCAAATTAGGTAAGGATGTGAAGTACAAGGGAACGATCATCCTGGGAAATGACTGCACTGTAGGATCAAAATCGATAATCTCCAACTCGGTATTCGGCGATCGGGTCAAAATCGGTGAGGAGTCAAATATTACACGTTCTATAGTCTGGAGGGACACTCAGATAGGATCCCGGGTCAATATCACCGAATCCATTGTGGGGAACAACATACTGGTTGAGGACGAGGTTATGCTTTCCGAGAACACCGTGATATCCGAAAACTCCCGAATAGGATTTCGGGCCGAAATAAAAGCTAATGTTAAGGTCTGGCCGGGCAAGGATGTGGAATCCGAATCCATACTCTCCTCCAGTTTGGTCTGGGGCGAGAGATGGAACCGGGAGCTTTTCACCGATGCCAAGGTGATGGGATTAGCCAACATGGAGGTAACTCCGGAATTCGCAGTAAAATTGGGTGCTGCTTTTGGAGCCATGCTGGGAAAAGGGAACTCGGTTGTGGTGTCCCGGGATGCCGGAAGAACCTCCAGAATGACCAACCGGGCTTTGATCTGTGGGCTTCTGTCGACCGGAGTACACGTAGCTGATCTGAGAACCCTGCCTATTCCGCTAGTCCGCTTTGAGCTGAAATCCGGAAGGGAAAAAGGCGGAATCTATGTGAGAATATCCCCTCTGGACAGGCGCCAGACCGACATCATATTCTTCAACAGCGGGGGCTTGGACCTGCCCACGGCTAAAACTAAATCTGTGGAACGTTTGTTCTTCAGAGAGGATTTCAGGCGGGCTTTACCAGAGGAAACCGGTAAGATCATCTATCCTCAAAGGATCCGGGAATCCTATCGGGAAAGCTTTCTTAAAGCTATAGATGCTAACATAATTAAAAAATCCAAATTCAAAATTGTGGTTGACTATTCCAATGGAGGAGCCTCAGAAATTTTCCCGGCTATCTTTAGTGCATTGGGCTGCGATGTTATCTCCTTAAATGCCTACCTGGATCCTAAACGTCTGTTCAGAACCGAGGCAGAGCTAAATCAATCTTTAGATCAGCTTTCCTCCATAGTCAAAACGCTCAAAGCCGATGCCGGCTTTCTTCTGGATGCAGGTGCCGAGAAGATCCAGGCAGTGGATGAGAAAGGAAAACCCATAGACAACGACCTTCTGCTCTTGATTGTCACCTCGCTTTTCCTGAGCTCTCATCCTGCTAAAAAGATTGCCGTGCCCGTGGTGGCATCCATGGGTATGGAGAGAATCGCATCCGAGTACGGCGTAAAGGTCATTCGGGTCCGCAACGACCATTTAGCCATGATGGATGCCATTTCCTCCCTGGGAGTGGATTTTGTGGGGGGAACCAAAGGCGGCTTCATCTTCCCCGGATTCCAATCAGGGGCGGATGCCATGTTCGACGTAATCAAAATACTGGAATTAATGGCTAAGAATAAAAAGAAATTAGGACAGGTGAGACAGGACGTGGATAAGTATTTCCTGTTGAAAAAGAACATCCCCTGCCCCTGGAACAAAAAAGGGGAGGTGATGAGAAAGCTGATGAAGTTCACCGAAGACAAAACCAGGGAATTGATCGATGGCGTGAGAATATTAAATGATGACTCCTGGGTCCTGGTCGCACCGGACCGGCAAAAAGCCAGCTTTTATATTCTTGCAGAGAGCGAGAAAAAATCAGAGGCTGAAAAACAGCTCCAGGAATACTCTGAAAAAGTGAACCAGTGGCAGGAACAAGCCTGAAATCCCCTCCAATTTTCACATCACAAAATATAACTTATATTTAATCCTAATTAAATCTATTCATCTATAAGTTAAGGGTGTGTCAAAATTTATATTTGTTTAATATTTACAATAAACCTTAAAATTAGTGACTGACAAACAACCCATTATCATCAATAAAACCAAAGAAAATCTAACCCGAATTGAAACAAAAGTAAAACAGATGGAGTGAGGGCGGCTCGACCCTACCCCTTTAATCTGGAATTATGGAACCCTTTGGCATCATTAGATGGTGTGAGAATGTGAAGCGTTTGGATATTGATAGGCCTCACACTCACTACCTGTCTGGAAGACGGATGTAATCCACCCTCTGGCTTATCAGATGCTTGTGGAATAATTACATGAGGGAAGTCGGATTTGCGTAGATTTGAACTTGTTTCAAAAACGATGCATAAAAAGAGATCTGGATAAAACCGGATATATCAATGGCAGGCTGAAACTCACAATTATATTCAAAATCAGCAAGTCTCTGAAACTGGAAATGCTACGATCAAGATGTGAGTAGTTGTGATTTTCGGGTGACGGTGTGTTGCGGATATACCGATAAAGCTGATATAGTGAAACACAAGAGCCGAGATTTCCTAAGAAGTCCCTGTGGGCGAGGCGTCATTTTGCCTAAAGCCATCAGGTTAAATTTTCTTAGTCGTAGGCATAGAGAGAATGTTGAATGCCCTCAGTTGTCTAATTGACAAAAGATGGGAACTAATTAAAGAGGAGTTTGAGAATGCCAGAGTTAAGAAAAGACATAGTAACCAGAGAATGGGTCATTCTGGCTAAAGAAAGAGCAAAACGACCCTCGGATTTTGTGCAAAAAGATGAAATTGAACCGGTCCTACACTATGATGCTAAATGTCCTTTTTGCCCTGGAAATGAATCCTCCACGCCTCCAGAGTTACTTGCCTTTCGTGACCGTGGAACCGAGCCAGACACCACCGGCTGGAGAGTTAGAGTCACCCCCAACAAATTCCCTGCTTTAAATAGGAAAGGTGAACTGAATCGAAAGGATGTTGACATCTACGATATGATGAACGGGATTGGTAGCCATGAGGTTGTTATCGAAACGCCGGATCATGGGAAATCCATACCTACTATGGAAGAAAAAGATGTAGAGGAGATAATCTGGGCTTATTGTGATCGTTATAATGCTCTAAAAACAGACCCACGCCTTAAATATATTTTAGTGTTCAAAAATCACGGAGAGGAAGCGGGATGTTCTTTAGTTCATCCACATACTCAAATCGTTGCAACCCCTATCATTCCACAGAAGGTCTGGGGCAAAATCAAAGGTGTGGAACAATATAGAGAGTACCGAGATAAATGTGTTTATTGCCACATAATCGAACATGAGACAGCTGCCAAGGAACGTATGATTTCAGAAAATGGAGGTTTTATCGCTTGTGCTCCGTTTGCTTCGCGTTCACCATTTGAAACCTGGATTATCCCTAAGACTCACCGTTCATGTTTTGCCAGGATGTCCAGATTTGAAGTGGTTGAGTTTGCCCAGATTTTGCGGGAGACAATGTTGCGACTTTATCTTTGTCTTTCTGATCCACCTTACAACTACACATTATTAAATGCCCCCTGCGATTCTGACATGCTCGATAATTTCCACTGGCATTTAGAGATAGTCCCTCGGCTAACTACACCAGCAGGGTTTGAAATGGGAACAAGTATATATATAAACATCGTCCCTCCTGAAGATGCTGCGAGGTATTTAAGAGAAATTGAGATTCCAAAAGAACGAACTATTGCCGTTTAAAACGCCTTTAATCAACAATTCTGGCAACTTATAATAGAGATGTCAGGGGTGGCACGCACCTACCCCCTTGCGTTTATGAATATATCAGCCCGTGAAAAACTATGTGCGATTCTAAGGTAGATATTAGTTGAGTCGTCCCCCGGTGAGCACATATGGTTGTCGACGTAGAAGCAGATTTTCATAATGTCAAAAAACATTTAAAAATTCTTCCAGGCCCGATCCTGTGATCCCAGCTTCTTTACCTCATTACCACCTGGTCGCAGATCCCGCAAACATTTCCTTTAAGTTTACGAGCTCATTGTTGATCATTATTTCATTTACGTGGTATCTCTTGTACAACTCCTCCATGGCTCTCATATTGCCATTTCTTGCTTGCTCACGCAAGACTCTCATCCTTTCGTGATACTTCGTTGGTTTTCCGAGCATGGCTTCCTCCTTATCCAGCAGCTTTTTTTGAGCATTCCCCCCACCATGATCTTTTCAAAGGGGAAGATCTCAGAAGCCTCCCCAAAAAGGTTCTGTTCACAGAAAGAAGGCCTCTGTGAACTCCCCCTACCATCCCATAGAAATCCCAAAAAAGGCAGGAATTAATGAGCAGATTTGCGTGTCCGAGATCTCCCCCAAACATAAATCTTCTTCCTCTAAAATAGTTCTTTAAACGCTCGCTTACAGAACACCAATCTATGATGTCAGTCGATTAACGTATCTAATTTAATCAATCCCCTCTGCCAAGTCAACTAAAAAATCGAAACTGGTCAAGTTTTTCCTTAAAACTGTTTGAATAAACTTTGATGGTGATGTCGCCATCTATCACATTACAGTTTTGATCTCCTGTCTGGATAACCCAATTCAGGGGGGGCTAACTCATTATTGTTTGGGCTATTACCAACGAAGAGAAGGGGTTAGGTTATTCATGGAAGGCCCACCATAGCCCATAAAAACCCGAGACAAACAACACCAATTGAAACAAAATTGAAACAGCCGGGGTGGGGGTGGACGACCCCTACCCCCTCTTATCTCCAATTAGGGAACCTCTGTCCGTGTGATGGTAGGGGTGGTATGAGGGGGTATCATTGGTAGAGATGATATGTAGCTTAGGAATTAAATTTGTGTTAGATTTTTTGGCTGAAAACATCTTAGGGTTTACTCCAAGAATATACACGAAAACACATATTGAGCATATTTCTGTTAAATAAGCTAAGTCTTTGAATTTTCTAATAGTTAGGGTGAAAAAGAACGATTTAAATTTATGATGAAGGTATAACGAAGGGAAGGGTATTGAAATTTTGAATAGCATAAGATCAAGCAAGATATGAAGATGGATTGGAACTTGGTAGACTATTTTTATCAATATAGAATTATTTTATTCAGATCCACAAAAACCTGAAA
>CAYURP010000060.1:0-11629 GCA_964447175.1 uncultured Ignavibacteria bacterium
GCATTGACGGGGAAGGTAATTGCCGATAAATGCGACTTTCTTGATATTTTTCATAATGATCCTTTAAAATCTGGACATTCCTCTTACTCGCCCGCCACGTAAGGCGGGGGAAAATGGGCGAGGCATTTGTCTTAAAAATAATTTCCTGCCTTGGGATACGGGCACCCTAATTTTGTGCAACTTGTTCATATCCGTACTTCGCTTTTTGTGCCAAATTGGGAGTATAGGCGAAGTTCGGATATACCTCCCTCTGGCTGAACTGGAGATGCTCTTTTCCTAATAATTTTTGTCATTTATCAACCCCTTTGCTTAAATTTAGGCTGTCCAAAGGACTTTTAATCCTACCAATGTCTTTAGTGCTTACATGAGTGTAAATCTCTGTGGTCTTACTACTTTTATGGCCTAAGATCTCTTGGATATATCTCAGGTCTGTTCCACCTCGTAATCTCAAGGTCGATTCCGATAACTGAGCTGCAAAACTATGTCTTAAGGTCTGCATCGTTACTTCCCTTTTAATCCCTCCCTTTTCACAAGTACGTTCCAGTATCTTCTATACGGCTCTCAGCAAAGTCTGAATGGCATAAATCTTCATATCATTAATTATTAAAAATATACAAAAACTAAAAGAAAAATCAATTAAAATTCTTAAAATTTATCCCCTTCTTTTTCGGACAAAGTCTCAAGGATGTGGATGGCAGCAATTTCTGATCCGTTTATTTGGTGAATGCCAAATCCCTTTTTCGCCATTTCGCTTAATTTACTGTTTCTCCTCAATTGGGTAATAATCTGCCCAGGTTTTGAGCTTTTTCTATGGAATCAACAAGTGAAGTAGTGTTGATTATTTTGTGATTACGATTGAATTAAGTTCATTATTTTGAATATTGCAGACCATTTTTGTATCATTGATGATTTTTTCGATGATTTTATAATGAAAGATTGTTTTGCCAATCATCTTAATAGCCCCATCATAATTTTGATAACAGCAAAATTAAGTATTTTTATTGAATTCTCTTTCAATTTCCTCAGCCGTTAATGATTCATCTAAATATTTGCCGTGGTCAATGTTCCTCCAGCGCTCGTTAACCCGACGTCGACAAATTCTATGGATATTCAACAAATGGCGTGTGGAAATATTGTCGGTGGTGCTGTTTTTCCCACCAGAACCACAACTTAAAGTAAAAGAAGTAGTCAGGGTATTGAACATTCCTCCTAATGCTCCCTGCGTGGATGGAGTATTGACCAGAATTCTGGCCACATCCAAAGCTTTAGAAAAGTATTCAATCTTTTCTGGATTATTGGAAAAGATGACGGCTGTGTGACCCATACCTCCAAAGTGGGTAATTTCTACACAGCGATCAATGGCAGATTCGAAACTTTCTTCAACATAAAATGCAAGAATTGGCGCCAGAATTTCTGCGGACAGCGGATGCTCTCGCGAAACCGCATTTAGCTTTGCAATGAGAACCGAAGTATCTGGAGGAACCTGGATACCAGCCATCTCAGCAATTCGCTGAACCGGCTGACCCACAACCATAACTGACATCAGTCCTCTTTTCCTGTCATAGGCAATACTGCTAACTTTTTCGATTTCCTCGGGTGACAGAAAATGTGCTTTTTGTCTTTTGAACTCAGCTATCACCTGATCAGCAATATCTTTTTTAACGATGATAGCCTGTTCGCTGGCACAAATTGACCCATTGTCGAACGTTTTGGACATCATGATATTTTGAATGGCGAAGGGGATATCTGCAGTTGCACCGATGTATACGGGAACATTGCCAGCCCCAACTCCTATTGTGGGTGTGCCAGAGCTATAACTTGTTTTGACCAAATCGCCCGTACCCGTAGCTAAAATGATCGCCAACCCGGGATGTTTCATTAACTCCTTGGTCTTCATCAAACTGGGCTTTGTTAACCACTGGATGCAATGCTCGGGTGCGCCCACCTTTAGTGCTTTTTGGTAACAGATCCGAGCTGTTTCAGCAACACAATTTTTAGCTACGGCATTGGCACTGATAATTAATGGATTGCGAGTTTTCATCGAAATGAGAATTTTGAAGATGGTGGTTGATGTGGGATTAATTACCGGAATCAGCGCTAGAATCGGACCCAAAGGCTGAGCCATTTCAATAATGCCCGAAAACGAATCCTCAGAAATGATACCCACAGTTTTCTTGTTTTTGATGTGCTCATACACCAGTTGGGTGGCGATGACATTCTTAATGACTTTGTGCTGCCAAACACCTAAGCCAGTCTCCTCAGCCGCCATTTTGGCGAGATGAATCCGGTTATCCATCGCTGCAAGATAGACTGCCCGCACAATACGATCAGTTTCGTCCTGATCTAATTTTCTAAAAGCGATAAACGATTTTTGTGCTCGCTGGATTATCTCATTGGAACTTGCCATTACCAATTCTCCTCAATTGAATTCTTCATATCAAAAATTTTTTTAAAATGACTGAATCCCAGGTTCTGTTCTTGAAATATCAAGATCTGAAATAACCTGGATGACTTTACATATTCGTGCGATAAGTCCTTGTTATATTGTTGATCATTTCAAGCCCAAAAGGGTATTCATTACTATTCTATTAAAAAATAGGTGATTGTCAACTAAAATTAACGGCTTTAGCCCTAATATTCATAAACACAAGTAGTTATGGAGCGAATTCTCCACCAGGATTTCATATGATTTGTGTTTTCTTGGGTTTTATAGGTTATGGTAGACACTACAAAGTTGGTAACTTATCGCTTTTCTTTGTAGAACTTCATTGTTCAGCGATTTGTCAAAAGGACTTGGATGGGTTCGCCTGCCCCTTTGATTCAGTTGTTGGTTCTTAGTGGTTAGTGGATAGTAAAAAATCAATTAAGCAGGTTTTCAAGGATGTGGGAGGCGGCGATTTCTGATCCGTTTATTTGGTGAATGCCAAAACCTTTTTTTGCCATTTCGCTTAATTTACTGTTTTCCCTCAATTGAGTAATAATCTGACCTAGGTCTTGAGCCTTTTCAATGGTATCGATTGGATAACATACTCCTTGTTTTTCAGCAAACTTGAAATTCTGTGGGGAAAAAGTTCCGATTAAAGGGAAAAGCACAAACATTGGCAATCCTAAACCCACTGCCCAGTTGGTTCGCTCATGAGAGGGAGCCATAAATGAGTCCAGATAAGGCAATAGCTCTGCTGCTTTTTCAGTCTCAGCCTGCTGCGTTTTTCTATGAATTATTTTTATTTCCCAATTTTCTTCGATACCTGATGATTCTCCGTCATCTATTGCTATGTTTATTTTCAATTTTTCCATCTTTTTTTTAAACCACTGGAATTTTGTGGGATTGGTTCCAGTAAAGATTACTGCTTTCATTCCATTGTCGATGACCGATTTGATACTAACTAATATTTTCCTGAGATGCTCGAAAGGGTAGGCGCCTGAGGTAAAAAATCCAATGGTTAAGTTCTTTCCTGAATTGATTCTTTCCAATCTTAAATTAAATGCTTTTTCAGCTGAATCAACCAATGAAGGTTCGATCATAAGCCCGCAAACTACTATCGAATCAGGATCTGCTCCCGGGCTTATAAGTTTATCCCCGGTTTCTCTTAAGGGCACAAATATCTTCTTGGCCCCGGATATGGCACACTCCGGAGGTGCGGCTATTTCGCCGTGGACATACCAGACATCGCAGGTTTGAGTAAGTATCCGGGCTAAAAGGGGATGGGCAACCAGACAGATTCCCTTGAAATCTCTCAAGATTTTTTTGAGATCACGACCTAATAAATTAAGAACTAAAGACTTATCAGAAGATTGGGCAGTGGCGTCTCGAAATAAATTGTAAAGTTTAACCACAGGCCCGCTTTTGCTTCCAAAATTATAAAGTAAGCGGATAATCCTCCACAGGGACTTTGAGACTCCAGCACTTTGTTTGAAAACTGTGGTTTGAAGCATTCTCAGATTTTCATTCTTTCTGAATAAACTCTGAATTACACTATCCAGATAGCTGGGATGCCCTCGTCCGATTTCCGTAGAAATTGATACTATCTGGAAATTATTTATGTGCTTATAACTCCGAGATGAAATTGATGTATGTTTTGGGCTATTTTTTATGTTCATTTGTTTTGATATTTGTTTAAAAGTAAAAAGTAAAGACTAAAATCTAAAAGTCAAGCATCTTTGATCCCTGGAAATCCGTATTTGAATCTATCAAATTCCGTTCATTACCGCATTTGATTTGTACAAAAAAGTGTTGACTATTTCAAGAAGTTTTCTATATTAACAAGCTAAACAAGAAGTTGAGTTAACTCTTTCAACGGAGGAAGGGATTTGAATTATGCAGTGATATTAGCTGGAGGAAAAGGGGAGCGATTCTGGCCACTTTCAAGGACTCTCCATCCTAAACAGCTTTTGCAGATCACCTCGGATAAGACCATGCTGGAGGAGACCATAGACAGGATTTCGGATCTTATTCCCATCAAGAACACGTTTGTGATAACCGGAGCTAATATCCGGGAATTATTGATGAAAAACATACCATCTTTAAAAGAGGAGAATCTCATTGCTGAACCGGAAAGCAAAAACACCTGTCTGGCTATTGGTGTGGCTGCGGTACATATCAAAAAGCAGGATCCTGAAGCCACTATGGTGGTTTTGTCCTCAGATCACCACATAAAATCTCCGAAAGAGCTAATCCGGGTTTTGAAGGTGGCGATGGATGAAGCTAATAAAGGGGAATACTTAATTACTCTGGGTATTGTGCCCACCCGGCCTGAGACTGCATATGGTTACATAGAATTAGCTGATCTTTTTAACACCTATGAGGAAATCTCAGTTTATAAGATCAACCAATTCAAGGAAAAGCCTAATCGGATCACTGCCCAGGAGTATTACTATGACAGAAAACACCTCTGGAACAGCGGAATATTCGTGTGGAAAGTCAGTACCATCCTTAAGGTGTTGAAAAAGTATATGCCGGAATTGTACCAGAAACTGGAGGATTATTCTAAAGAGATTGGCAAGAAGACGCAGGAAGAGGCAGCAAAAAAGCTTTACCAGGAGGCGGAGAACATCTCTATTGATTGCGGAGTTCTGGAAAAGGCGGATAACGTTTTAACCGTGAAAGCTGATCTGGAATGGGATGATGTAGGTTCCTGGCTGGCTCTGGAACGGATAAAGAAGAGGGATAGAAACAATAATGTGATTTTGGGCAAAGCTGAGGTGTTGAATACCTATGAAACCACGATAGTCAACGACGGTGAGGGGATCATTGGGGTTCTGGGGGTCTCGGATCTGGTAATTGTGAAAACCAGCGATATAGTTTTTGTAGCCCACAAGACTAAGGCTCAGGACGTAAAAGAATTGATTCATAAGTTTGCTCAAAACAAGGAGCTGGAAAAATACTTATGAACACAATCAAAACTTTAGTAATGGTTTATCTTTCCTTCTTGATCTTTTTGAATTGTGGAGGAATAAGACCTTGTGTAAAGGAGCAGAGGGAAAAGAATCAAAGGATGCAGGCGGAGAAGAATTTTGATGCCTGGAAAATAGAGAAAGAAAATCCCATCATCATTCAGGAGAAGTCAATCCAGGCTCAAGAGGAATTCTCCGGTGACATATTGGAAAAACATGAAACCGGGGAAGTTAAGATCGATGAGGAGATACTTTATCGGATACAGATCTTTGCCTCCAAGTTTCCGGAAGAAGCACAGAAGGTGGCGGATTCTCTGGAATCCAGTTTCAATGAACCAACAAGCATTGATTATGAAGCACCCTACTATAAGGTTAGGTTGGGGAATTTCAGTGCCCTCCCCCAGGCGGAGAGTTTTTTAAGAGAAATAAGACTAAAGGGATTTCCCCAGGCGTGGGTGGTTAAGACAAGAAAAGAAGAAAGGGAAGAAAATGATCGTGACTAAACTTTTTAAAATCAATTCTGAAAGACCAGAGGAACGCCTTATCCGTTCGGCAGTGGATATCATAAAAAAGGGAGGAATTGTCGCTTTTTCCACTGAAACTGTATATGCATTAGCTGCGGATGCTTATAATGAGAAGGCGGTGAAAAAGATATACAGGATAAAGAGAAGAGATCCCGAAAATCCTCTTTCCATATTCATTAAAGATCAAAAAGAGATAAATGAATATGTGGAGAGAATCAGACCGGTGGGAGAATTTTTGATGAGGGAGTTCTGGCCTGGTCCATTGACCTTGATTTTCCATAGCAAAAACCCAAAACTCAAGCATCTAATGGGGGGGACCGGTAAACTGGGGGTCAGGGTTTCCTCCCACAAACTGGTGAACACCTTGCTTACTCGCTGTGAGGTACCTTTGACCGCTACCAGTGCTAACGTCTCAGGCAGAAGAAGCTGCTCTTCCTCTTCCGCTGTGAGATACTATTTTAACAACAGGATCGAGATGATCTTGGATAGCGGCCGATCAAACTGTCCCTTCCCCTCCAGCGTGGTAGACCTCTCTTCCGAGGATATTCTTTTGCTCCGGCAGGGGGCAATATCTCTGAGCCAGATAAGAAAAGTGGCTCCCCAGATTAAGGTGCAGAAAAATATTTAATCTATTTCAAGGTACAGTTCACTTATGGTGAATAGAAAGTTCAGGATTCTTTTTGTCTGCACCGGTAATACTTGCAGAAGCCCCATGGCAGAAGGTATCCTGAAAAAAATGCTCAAAGAGGGGAACATAGACCAGATCCAGGTTAGCTCAGCCGGAACCAATTCCTGGGGAGGTTGTCCCACTTCTTTGAGCGCATTGGAGATCGGCGCCTCCTCAGGCATTGATCTGAAAGCTCATCTATCTCGCAAATTAACCAGGCAGATGTTAGAGGAAGCTGACCTGGTTTTAGTGATGTCCCGAGATCATCTAGATCATATAAAAGAGATGAATGAAAACCTAATAGCAAAATCCTTTTTGTTGAAAGCCTTTCCTGAAAAATCTGAAGAGAAATCCTTCTGGATAAAGGACCCCATAGGTGGAACCAGAGATGATTACAGAAGATGTTTTCTGGATTTAAATGAGAGCATAAAAAGGATATTGCCCGAGTTGATCAGATTAGCCAAAAAAAAGGTGTAAACTCCTTCAAAATGAAATTTTCCCTGTTTTTTATCCTGATATTACTTTTACTGATTCTTCCCTTAAATATTATTAAAAAGGTTTATTTTGCAGAGATGATAAATGATTCGCTGAATCTTGAGCTCAGAGAGCTTAAGCCCTCCGTTCTTAAAAGAGTAGTTCCCAATTCCTCCTTTGGTGTGGGTGAAAGACTGGAATTTTCAATTAGCTATGGGCCGATTACGGCAGGTAGCGCAGTGATGGAGGTAAAAGAAATTACCAGATACAACAATCACAAATGCTTTCGCCTGATCTCGACTGCGAAGTCCAATAAGTTCTTCTCCTTTTTTTTTAAAGTGGATGATAAGGTGGAATCATTAATGGATGTATATGGGCTTTACTCCTTGCGCTTTGAAAAACATCTTCGGGAAGGTAAATATAGAGCTGATAAATACGTGGATTTCGATCAAGAACAACACTTAGCCTTTGTGGCTGGAGATACCATACCCATTCAGGAATACGTTCAGGACGCTTTGTCTTCCTTGTATTATGTCAGAACCATAGCTCTTCGGGTGGGAAATTCAGTTTTTGTGGAGAACCATTCCGACGAGAAGAACTATTCTCTGGAAGTTAAGGTTCTAAAAAGGGAGAAGGTAAAGGTCCCAGCCGGAGAATTTGATTGTCTGGTGGTGGAGCCGATCTTACGAGCCAGTGGGATTTTCAAACACACCGGGGAACTAACCGTCTGGCTGACCAATGACAAGTTCAAAATGCCGGTGCTGATGAAAAGTAAAGTTGCAGTGGGCTCCATAGCCTCCAAGTTGGAAAAATATACTCAGGGGGAGATAGGTAAGTATTAAGATGTCAAAATACAAGGAGATAGATATAAGCCAACTCAGAAGATCCTCCATAAAAGGAAGAAAAAATAAAACCCGGATACAAGATTTTGCCAAAGTTTTTTCCGAGAAGTTTAATGTTTCAGAGTTTATAGATGCCCTTCCAGATTTCTTAAAGGCTTCTGATTTTAAAAGGCTGATAGATTTAATCCTGAAAGCCAGAAACAGGAAAAAGCCTATAATCTTTATGCTGGGCGCCCACCCCATAAAATGCGGGCTTTCAACCACTATTATCGATCTCATGCGGAACGGTTTTATTAACTGCCTTTCCACCCAGGGTGCCGGTTTGATTCACGATCTGGAAATCGCCATGTGGGGTAAAACCTCAGAGGATGTGAAGAAAAGCATATCCCATGGAAGTTTCGGAATGGTAAAGGAGACCCCGAAAATCTTCAAGAAGATAATCGACGATTCCTGGGAATACGATCTGGGTCTGGGGGAATCAACGGGCAAGAACATTCTGGATTTAAACGCTCCATTCAAGAAGTTCAGCCTTTTCTCTAATGCCTACCAGCTTGAAATCCCGGCTACGGTTCACCTAGCCATAGGTACGGATACCATAAATCAGCATCCGGAATTTGATGGAGCCAAAGCCGGAGAAGCTAGTTTCAGAGATTTCAAAATCCTCTGTTACCAGGTCTCCAGGATAAATAACGGGGGAGTGGTTCTCAATTTCGGATCTGCGGTTGTCTTACCAGAGGTTTTTCTGAAAGCTCTCTCAGTTGCCAGAAATATAAAAAAGAGAGTTGATAATTTTACCACAGCCAATTTCGATATGATTCAACACTACCGTCCCAACATGAATCTGGTGAAAAGGCCAACCCAGAATAAGGGTTTGGGATTCTCATTTACCGGACATCACGAGCTGATGCTTCCCCTTTTAGCCTGGGGTTTGAAGACAAAAGCTTTTAAGGGAAAAAGTATTGATTAGTTTTTGAGTGTAAAAAGAGAAAGGATTAAAGATGGCCAAGCTGGTCGAATGCGTTCCTAATTTCAGCGAGGGGAGGAGACCTGAGGTTATCGATGCTATTATCTCTGAGATCAAATCTGTTCAAGGGATTATGCTTCTGGACCGGGAGATGGATAAGGATCATAACCGCGCAGTAATAACCTTTGTTGGTAATCCCCAAGAGGTGAAGGAGGCTGCATTTAAAGCTATCAGCAAAGCAGCTGAGCTAATCGATATGGAAAAGCACAAAGGCGAGCATCCCCGAATGGGTGCCACCGATGTGGTTCCTTTTATTCCCATCTCCGGTGTAACCATGGAGGAATGCGTGGAGTTGGCCCGGGAACTGGGACGGGAAGTGGGTGAGAAGCTAAATATACCGGTATACCTGTATGAAGCTGCAGCCACCCGATCAGATCGGGAGAACCTGGCGGATGTGAGAAAAGGAGAATACGAGGGAATTAAGGTCGATATAGAGACTAATCCGGATAGAAAACCAGACTTCGGACCTTCTAAAATACATCCCCAGGCTGGAGCTACAGCTGTAGGAGCGCGAATGCCTTTGATAGCCTTTAACGTCTATCTGGGTACCAAAGATGTGCGGATAGCCAAACGGATAGCCAAAGCCATAAGATTTGGCAATGGGGGATTAAGATATGTAAAAGCTTTAGGTTTTGATATAAAAGAAAGGGGAATCGTTCAGATTTCCATGAACCTGGTGAACTACCTGGGAACTCCGGTTTTCAGGGTGTTTGAGATGATAAAATCTGAGGCAGAGCACTACGGGGTGCCCATAGTTTCCAGCGAGATAGTGGGCTTGACCCCGCTGAATGCCATGGTGGATGTGGCAGATTTCTATCTGAGGATGGAAAATTTCAAGAAGGGCCAGATTTTGGAAACCAAGCTAATGACAGTGGCTCAGGAGCAGAAGGTGGGATTAATGGATTTCCTGGAGGAGGTGGCTTCAAAAAAGCCGGTTCCCGGAGGGGGAAGCGTGGCAGCCACCTCTGGTGCCTTGGCCGGAGCCCTTTTAGCTATGGTGTGTAACCTGACTATCGGTAAAAGAAAATATCAGGAGGTGGAGGAAGAACTCAAGGGAGTTTTGGCCCAGATTGAGAAGACCAGAGAAGAACTCAAGGATCTGATTATAAAAGATTCAGAAAGCTATCAGAGCGTAATGGATGCCCGTAAACTTACCCAGCATACGGACATTGAGATGGAAAGAAGGGAAAAAGCAATTCAGGAAGCTACCAAGCAGGCAGCCTCGGTTCCCTTGAGGATTATGGAGAAGTCCCTGGAGATTTTGAATCTGAGCAAAACAGTGGCGGAAAAAGGGAACGTTAATGCGGTGAGCGATGCCGGAGTGGCAGCTCTTATGGCTCACGCGGCTATTATGGGTGCAGGGTATAACGTCAAGATTAATCTGGGATCGGTTGAGGATGAAAAATTTGTCAAGGAAACTAAAAAGACTCTGGAGGAGATTGAGAACAAAGCGGAGAGCTTAAACCAGGAGGTGAAAAGGATGGTGGAGGGAAAACTCTAATGGAAGAAAAATTTGTGGACCTGCACATCCACACCACAGCCTCGGATGGTTTGATTCCCCCGGAGAGGGTAGTGGAGATTGCCCGGGAAACCGGTCTTGCAGCCATTGCCATTGCGGATCATGATACTATCGAGGGAGTTTCCAAAGCTGAAGAGAGAGCCCAGGAGCTGGGAATAGAGCTGGTGCCGGCTGTGGAGCTGAGCATCTCTTACAAGGGAAACGACTTTCATCTTTTGGGATATTTTATCAATTACCAGGATGAAGATTTCAGAAAGAGAATAGAAAGTTTTCGGGAGGAAAGACTGCAGCGCGGGGAAAAAATGGTCAAAAAGCTGAATGAGATGGGGATAAATTTAAACATCGATTCGGTGAGAGCCATTGCCCAAAACAGTTCTGTGGGCCGCCCCCACTTAGCAGATGCATTACTTGCGGGAGAGTATGTGCATACCTATGAGGAGGCTTTTGCCCGGTATCTGGGCTATCATGCTCCAGCTTACGTTCCCAAAAAGTATCTCACCCCGGAAGAGGGAATAGATTTAATTCACAAGGTTAAGGGGATAGCGGTCTTGGCTCATCCCGGAATTACCAAAAGAGACGAGCTCATACCCGATTTCGTGAGTTTGGGATTGGATGGATTGGAAGCTTATCATTCCCAGTCTGATCCCGCATCCACAAAATATTACGTAAATTTAGCTGACAAACTGGGATTGATCCATACTGGTGGATCCGATTGTCACGGAAGAAAAGATAGAATTTTAATAGGCGTGGTAAAGGTACCTTATGAATGTCTGGAAATGCTTAAAAAACTTAAAAAAGAGAAATATGGATAAAAGAGAGGAAAAAGATGAAGAGACCTTTGATTAAAAAAGTTTTTTTGATTATTTTTATGGGTTTGGTTTTCCTGGGTATAAGCGGACAAAAGATCTGGGGATTAAGTGCCTATGAGCAAAGCCTGATTCAAAGGATAGAGCAAGTATTCTCCAAGGAGAAAGGGATGATCCCCTCGGATAGTCTTTGGCATCCGGTATGTGCTACTCCCCTGATGATGGAGATAAGGCTTAACTGGGACAGGTTGAGTTCAGAAGCCAAAAAGATTCTATCTCCTCTTATTGAGAGACCGGATTACTCACCCCACACTGAATACACCTATGATTCGCCCAGTGGCCATTTTAAGATTCACTACACCATCACTGGAGATGCGGC
>CAYURP010000061.1:0-11007 GCA_964447175.1 uncultured Ignavibacteria bacterium
CTATCTCCAGCCATTACCTCATCCAGGGAATGAACCCGGAGATGTTTTCCATGAGGGATCAGGTATTCTTTTTCCTCTGTCTCACCTTTAGCGAAAATCTGAGTTGAACCTCGGATGATCTTACCGAATTCCACCACTCCATCTATCTCTGAAACCACAGCTGGATCCTTAGGTTTTCTGGCTTCAAAGAGTTCTGCCACCCGGGGCAGCCCACCGGTTATATCACCGGTCTTGCTTAACTCTCGCGGCATTTTAACCAGTATATCCCCGGCTTCAACTTTATCCTCGGGATGAACCAGAAGATAGGCTCTAGTGGGAATGGAGTAGATGGCAATTCTTTTCCCTCCGTTGTCCAGTATGGAAATTCGGGGCCTTAGGGTCTTTTCCCTCTGCTCCACGATTACCCTCTGCCTTAATCCGGTGGTTTCATCCAGCTCCTCGCGGAAGGTCACATCCTCTATTAGATCCACAAATTGTATCCTACCTTTATGCTCTGAGACTATGGTGTTGGTGTAAGGATCCCATTCAAAGAGAATATCCCCTTTGGACACCATACTTTTGTTCTTAACCCTCAAATTGGCACCATACGGGACATTGTATCTGGCTCTGATTCTGTTCTTCTCATCCAGGAGATGGATTTCACCATCCCGGTTCAAAACTACTCCGTGATCGTCTTTGTCGACTACCTTTACGTTCTTGAAGGTGGTCTTACCATCAATTCTGGCTATTACCTTAGACTGTTCAGTGATTCTGGCAGCTGTTCCACCTATGTGAAAGGTTCTCAAAGTAAGCTGAGTACCGGGTTCCCCGATGCTCTGAGCAGCTATTACTCCTACTGCTTCTCCTAAATCCACCATTTTCCCGGTGGCTAAATTCCGGCCATAGCATTTGGCACATACCCCTCTTTTTGACTCACAGGTTAAGACTGAACGGATACGTACCGAATCAATAGCGCTTTCATCTATTCTGGAGGCTGCTTCCTCATCAATCTGCTCACCAGCCCGGCACAAAATCTCATTGGTTATGGGATCTATCAAATCCTCTAAAGCCACCCGACCTAAAATCCTATCCTTGAGGGACTCGATTACCTCCTCCCCCTCTTTCAAGGCACTGATGTTAAGACCTAAAATAGTGCCGCAGTCTTTTTCGGTGATGATTACGTCCTGAGCTACATCCACCAGCCTTCTGGTTAGATAACCGGCATCCGCGGTTTTCAAAGCTGTATCGGCCAACCCTTTTCTGGCTCCATGGGTGGAGATGAAATACTCCATCACGCTGAGACCTTCCCTGAAGTTTGAAGTAATAGGGGATTCGATGATCTCCCCGATTTGTCCGGTAATCCTCTTTTGAGGTTTGGCCATAAGACCTCTCATCCCGGCTAGCTGTCTTATTTGATCCTTGCTCCCCCGGGCTCCGGAATCTGCCATCATGAAAACAGGATTGAAACCTTTTTGATCTTGGCTCAGTTTTTCAAACATGGCTTTTGCCACCTCGGTGGTGGTGTAGGTCCAGATATCTATAACTTTATTATACCTCTCTCCGTTAGTGATCACTCCTCGTTCATATTGCTTTTGTTCCCTCTCCACTTCCTTAAATGCCTTATCGATCAAATCCTTCTTTTCAGCGGGAACGACCATGTCATCGATAGCTACCGTAACCCCGGATAGGGTGACATATTCAAATCCCAGATTTTTCAACTTATCCAGGAACAAAGCAGTTCGATGGTTTCCCCACTTTTTATAAATTTCATTAACCAGATCTTCCAGTTTACTTTTGGTGAGAGTCTCATTGTAAAATCCAAACTCATCTGGAATTATCTCATTGAAAATAACTCTTCCGGATGTGGTTTCTATTATCTGATTACCAATAAGGACTTTTATCTTAGCATGTAATCCCAGGTGGTCACTTTCCATAGCAGCTATTACCTCCTCCGGAGATGAAAAACTCATCCCCTCACCTTTGTCTCCCGGTTTCTCCTTGGTCAGATAATAACATCCCAGTACCATATCCTGACTGGGGGAAACTATAGGTTTTCCACTGGATGGAGAAAGAATATTATTCACCGATAACATTAATATCCTTGCCTCAAGCTGAGCTTCGAAAGATAAGGGAACATGCACTGCCATCTGATCGCCATCGAAGTCTGCATTGAACGCCTGGCAGACAAGAGGATGAAGTCTGATAGCTTTTCCCTCCACCAAAACCGGGTAGAAAGCCTGGATGCCCAAGCGGTGGAGAGTGGGAGCACGATTCAAAAGGATGGGATGGTCCTGAATTATCTCCTCCAATATGTCCCAGACCTCGGGGCGCTCCCGTTCAACTAATTTTTTAGCCGATTTCACGGTCTGGACATAACCCTTCTCCTCCAATTTCATTATGATGAAGGGCTTGAAAAGCTCCAGAGCCATGGTTTTGGGTAAACCGGCCTGGTGCAGTTTCAATTCCGGACCCACCACAATGACTGACCTTCCAGAGTAATCCACTCTTTTACCTAAAAGGTTCTGGCGAAATCTACCCTGTTTCCCCCTGAGAAGATCGGAGAGGGACTTCAAGGGTCTTTTGGAATCACCCCGGACAGATTGTGTGCGTCTGCCGTTATCCAGAAGAGCATCCACTGCCTCCTGCAACATTCTTTTTTCGTTTCTGAGAATCACCTCAGGAGCTTTTATCTCCATTAACTTCTTCAAACGATTGTTTCTGTTTATCACCCTGCGATAAAGATCGTTGAGATCGGAGGTCGCAAATCGACCTCCCTCCAACGGGACTAATGGCCTTAAATCTGGAGGCATCACCGGAATTACTGTCAGAATCATCCAATCCGGCCTGTTCTCCGATTGTCTGAAAGCCTCTATGACCCGTAATCTCTTCAAGGTATCTTTTTTCCTCTGAGTGGAGGTCTCAACCTTTACCCGGGCTCTCAAAGAAATGGATAGTTCCTCTACGTCGATTTGTTTTAATAGATCCAAGATAGCCTCAGCTCCCATTTTTGCCACAAGCTCTTTCCCCTTTTCCTCCAACTCCATATACTCTTCCTCAGAGATTATATCCTTATATTTGAGGGAGGTGTTCCCCGGATCTAAAACTATATAGGATTCGTAATAAAGTATTTTCTCCAGATCGCGGATGGATAGGTTCAAAAGGTACCCTATTCTGCTGGGTATGGATTTAAAATACCAGATATGGGAAACCGGCACAGCCAGCTCTATATGTCCCATTCTATCCCTTCGGACCTTGGATTGAGTAACCTCAACCCCACACCGATCGCAGACTATTCCCTTGAACCTTATCCTTTTGTATTTACCACAACTACATTCCCAATCCTTGACCGGACCAAAAATCCTCTCGCAGAAAAGTCCTTCCCTTTCCGGCTTGAAAGATCTGTAATTAATTGTTTCCGGTTTGGTCACCTCTCCATAAGACCAGGATCTAATGGTCTCAGGAGAAGCGAGCTGAATTCTTATGGCGTAAAAATCAGAAGGTTTTCTTGTATTTGACTGACGGTTAGCCACTTTTAATCCTCCCCCGGAGGTTAATTTTTAATTTTCTATCAACTCCACATCCAGCCCTAAACTTTGAAGCTCCTTTACCAGAACATTAAAGGATTCAGGAACTCCTGGTTCAGGTGGATTCTCGCCTTTTACTATAGCCTCATAAACTCTGGATCGACCGGTCACATCATCTGATTTAACGGTTAACATTTCCTGCAGGGAATAGGCCGCTCCATAAGCTTCCATAGCCCAAACTTCCATCTCGCCAAATCTCTGGCCTCCAAACTGAGCTTTCCCTCCCAAGGGCTGCTGGGTAACCAGAGAATATGGACCTATGGAACGAGCGTGAATTTTGTCATCCACCAAGTGGGACAGTTTCATCATATAAATACAACCTACTGTGATTGGCGTTTCGAAGAACTTACCTGTCATTCCGTCATAGAGTGTGATTTTACCTGATTCTGGTAGCCCGGCTTCCTTGAGAGCAGCCTTAATCTCCTTTAGATCAGTTCCTTCGAAGATAGGACTTTCCACATAAATTCCTAATTTATGGGCAGCCCAACCCAGGTGGGTCTCCAGTATCTGACCTACATTCATTCTGGAGGGTACACCCAGTGGATTCAAAATCAAATCCACCGGCGTTCCATCCGGTAAACAAGGCATATCTTCAATTGGAACGACTTTCGCCACCACACCTTTGTTACCATGTCTGCCTGCCATCTTATCACCTACGGATAATCTTCTTTTGGTAGCTACACTCACCTTGACCAGCTGAACTACCCCAGGAGGTAACTCCGCTCCTCGAGCTATCTTTTCCAATTCCAGATCCAATTGTGCCTGCCGTGATTCCACTTGCTCTTGATAACTGGAAGAGAGCTTCTCAATTTTGCTGTTTAAGTTGTTATTCTGGGTGAAACCTTCCTCTGCTATCAAATCATCCAGCTCGATCTTGTCGAATGAATCCTCTTTAAAGGTGTAACCTGCTCTGAAAATCACGTTCTGGTTGGACCTTTTTCTTATAGTCATAGCCTTCTGTCCAGCAAGTAATTTCTTTATTCTCTGATCTTTGAGTTCCTTCAATCTATCCATTTCCTTCTGGAAGGATCTTTTAAGGCGAGCCATCTCATTTCTTTCCGATTTCTTAGCTTCCTCGGTACGTTCTTTTCTGGAAAAAATCTTGGTATCTATAACAATTCCCTTCATTCCGGGTGGTGCCTTAAGGGAAGCATCTCTTACATCTCCGGCTTTCTCACCGAAAATAGCTCTCAGGAGCCTCTCCTCAGGTGAGAGTTCAGTTTCCCCTTTGGGCGTAACTTTACCCACTAAAATATCACCAGCCTCCACCTCAGCTCCCATTCTCACTACACCTCGTTCATCCAGGTTGACCATGGCTTCTTCAGAAACATTGGGTATCTCCCGGGTGATTTCCTCTGCTCCTCTTTTGGTATCTCGTACCTGGAGTTCAAACTCCTCGATATGGATTGAGGTAAAGGTATCGTTGGCCACCAACCTCTCGCTTACTATGATAGCGTCCTCAAAGTTATACCCCCGCCAGGACATAAAGGCCACCAAGACATTAGCTCCCAGGGCTAATTCACCGTTTTGGGTAGCGGAGCCATCAGCTATACAATCCCCTTCTTTCACTTTATCTCCCAGCTGGACCAGAGGTCTCTGGTTCACGCAGGTATCTTGATTGGAACGTCTGAACTTCTCCAGGGGATACTCATCCATTTCCTCCAGATCGATCTCCGTCTGGTGACGGTCATCCGGTCTGATAACGATTCTATCGGCGGTAATGGTTTCAACAATTCCACTTCTTTGGGCTACCACAGTTGCTCCGGAATCTAAAGCTGCTTTTCCCTCCATTCCAGTAGCGATGAGAGGAGTCTCTGTTTTTATGAGGGGCACTGCCTGGCGTTGCATGTTTGACCCCATTAAAGCACGGTTGGCATCATCATGCTCTAAAAAGGGAATTAAGGCTGCAGCCACACTGACCAATTGTTTAGGAGAGACATCCATGTAATCGATCTTATCCGGTAGAACAACAAGAAAATCCCCTCGATAGCGAGCTTTTACAAGGGAATTTAAGAATCTCCCGTCTTTTCGCAAGGGTTCGTTAGCCTGGGCTATATGATAATTATCCTCCTCGTCGGCGGTCAGGTAATTGATGTGGGAGGAGACTTTACCATTTTTTACTTTGCGATAAGGGGTTTCTATGAATCCATATTTATTTATTCGGGCGTAAGTGGAAAGAGAAGTTATCAACCCGATGTTCGGACCCTCAGGTGTTTCGATAGGGCACATTCTTCCATAATGGGTATGATGGACATCCCGGACCTCAAAACCTGCTCTTTCCCTGGTTAAACCGCCGGGGCCCAGAGCCGATAATCTCCTCTTATGAGTTAGCTCAGCTAAAGGATTTGTTTGATCCATAAATTGTGAAAGCTGGGAGGATCCAAAAAAGGTCTCAATAACTGCTGAAACAGTACGAGCATTTACCAGATCATGAGGAGTGAGAGTATCACTATCCTTTAAACTCATCCTCTCCTTTATGGTTCTTGCCAGCCGGGAAATACCTATAGAGAATTGGTTGGAAAGGAGTTCCCCTACGGAACGGGCTCTTCGATTTCCCAGATGATCGATGTCATCTATCGATCCCTGGTCATTCCTCAATCCTATAAGATAACTTATAATAGCTGTGAAATCCTTTTTGCTTAAGGTGGTCTGGGTAGGGGAAATATTCAGATTAAGCCTCTGATTGATTTTGTATCTTCCCACCTCTCCCAGATCATAACGTTTGGCAGTAAAGAAAAGCCGTTCCAAAAGCCCCTGAGCCATCTCAATGGAAGGTGGTTCTCCGGGCCTAAGCAGGGTGTAGATTTTGAAAAGGGCTTCATCCTGGGAGCTGGTTGCATCCTTCTGTAAGGTATGGAGAATTATCTTGTGGTCCCTCTGCAGGTCTTTAGAGATGATTTCAATTGAGGATATTTTCAATTTCTTAAGGTCTTCCCAATGTTCCTCAGTTAAAGTCTCTCCGCTTTTTATAAGGGTTTCTTTGGTGTCGGGAGCAATCACAGATTGAGCACAGGTTTTTCCCAGAACCTTTGATTTATTCTTCCCTGTAATTTCAATTTTCTCCACCGGGTAGAAAAGAGAAATGATCTCTTTATCTGTGGAATAGCTCAAAGCTCGAAGCAGGGTAGTTGCTGGCAGCTTTCTCCTGGTATCGATGTGTACGAACATACAATCATTGACGTCCAAGTTGAATTCCACCCAGGAACCCCGATAGGGAATTATTCTGGCGGAGTATAATCTTTTTCCATTGGGATGAATCTCCTCATCGAAAAAGACTCCGGGGGAACGGTGAAGTTGGGTAACGATCACTCTTTCTGCCCCATTTATTATAAAAGTCCCGGTGGGAGTGAGTCGGGGGAGCTCTCCCAAAAAGACATCCTGCTCAATTATGTCCTTTACCTTGGTCTTGTCATCTGGATCTCTCACCACCAATCTCAACGTGGCCTTCAGGGGAGCAGCATAGGACATGTTCCTCTCCCGGGCCTCTCGGATAGTATAGCGAGGGCGGCCTAGCATATACTTTACAAACTCCAAAGTATAGTTCTCATGAACATCGGATATGGGAAAAATATCCTGGAAAACCGCCTGCAGTCCCTTATTCACCCTCTTCTCAGGTTTAACAGTAAGCTGAAGGAAATCCTCAAATGAATCCCTCTGAACATCCAGAAGGTTGGGAAGTTCAGTCGCAGATTGCAATTTGGAGTAAGATCTTCTTTTAATGGTTTTTACTTTTAGCAAATTGATCACACTCCTTAGAATCTAACTCTTATCTTAAAATATGAGCAAGAGGTAAAAGTTGAAAAATAACTGAATGTTTTAAACTTCCCTATCTTTTACCTCCTCTATTATTATAGGTGTTTACAATTTTATTTTATCTCCACTGTAGCTCCCACTTCCTGTAATTTGGCTTTGACAGATTCAGCCTCCTCTTTTGGAATTCCTTCTTTAACTGGTTTAGGAGCACCGTCCACCAGATCCTTAGCCTCCTTAAGGCCTAATCCGGTGAGTTCTCTTACCACCTTGATCACCTGAATTTTCTTATCTCCAATAGCCGAGAGAACCACGTCAAATTCTGTCTTTTCCTCGGCTTGAGCAGCTTCAGCAGGTGCAGCTGCGCCTGCAGCAGCAACTGGAACAGCGGCTGATACGCCAAATTTATCCTGTAAGGATTTGGAGAGTTCAGCCAGCTCCATCACAGTCATATTTTCAATGGCTGAGATGATTTGATCAATGTTGGTCTTTTCTGCGGTTTCTTGTTTTTGCATATTTTCTGTTTTCTCCTCCTTTTTCTCCTCTGTTTTCTTTTCCTCTGTCTTTTTATCCTCTATTTTTTCCTCCTTTTTAGCAGCAGCCTTTTTGGCTGATCCTTTTTCAGATCCGGTAGCCATTTAATTTTACCTCCGTTTTTTTGTTTACATTTTTCGATGATAAAATTAGCAAATTTTTATTTTTCCCTTTCACAGACGATTCAACACTCATTCAGGCAATTTGTTAATTATATCTTTTCATTTCCTCCCGATCTACATTTATCAACTAATATTTGAAATACTAATGAAAACATTACCATAGTTAAACCTCTCCCTTTTTAACTTGATTTAGCTTTGATTATCGCTTCCAAGGTACCAATAAGATTCCTCAGTATACCGTCCAGAGTGCCCACCAGATTAGTTATAGGGGAGTTGATAGAGCCGACTATCTGAGCTAAAAGCCCATCCCGGGATGGGAGTTTAGCTAATTTCTCTAATTTTTCACCCTCAAACAGATTCTTTTCAACCCAGAAAGCTCTAGTTTTAGGTTTCTCTGTTTTTTTATTAAAATCATACAAAATTTTAGCAGGTACTATGGGATCTTCATAACCAAAAACCACGCCAGTAGGTCCTTCAAGGTAATTTAAAAGAGAATCAAGTCCTTCATCCTTAACTGCCAATTTCCAGAGGGTATTTTTAGTTACCACATACTCTGCACCTTGTTTTTTTAGATCCCTCCTTAACTGGCTGATCTGATCCACGTTTAATCCGGTGAAATCTGTAATGAACAGGCTTTTGCTGTGTTTAAGTTTTTCTTTTATTTTGTCGACAACTTCAGCTTTTTGCGGTTTGAGCATAATTTCTCCTTAAGCTGACTTGGACAGCGCCAAAATCTCTTGGGGGTCCAGCTTTATCCCTACTCCCATAGTTGAGGATAGGGAGGCATTTTTTAAGTAGGTTCCTTTGGCTGATCCAGGTCTGGCTCGGACAATTGTTCTTAAGAATACCCGGGCATTATCCTGAAGCGCTTCCTCGGAAAAGGAGACCTTTCCAATAGAAGCTGCTATATTCCCGGATTTATCCACCCGGTATTCCACCCTCCCCGCCTTAATTTCCTTAACAGTCTTAGCTACATCAAAGGTTACGGTTCCGGATTTAGGGTTGGGCATAAGTCCCTTTGGACCCAGGATCTTGCCCAGTTTGCCCACCGAGCCCATCATATCGGGAGTAGCGACGATCACGTCCACCTCGGACCAACCTTTGGATATCTTTTCTATATATTCATCTGCACCTACCATGTCAGCTCCTGCGTCTTGAGCTTCCTTTTCCTTTTCGCCTTTGGTCAGTACCAGAACCTTTATCTTCTTGCCCGTGCCGTGAGGTAATACTATGGTCCCCCTCACGATTTGATCAGCTTGTCTGGGATCCACCCCCAGCCTAACTGAGAGCTCCACGGTCTCATCGAATTTAGCAAATGCGTTTTCCTTTACCATTTTGACAGCTTCCGCAAGGGGATAGACTTGGCTTTTGATCTTCCCTTTAACCTTAAGGTAGTTTTTACCTTTTTTCATCTAAAGTTCTCCTGTCAGATTTTTAATCCGTCACCTCAATTCCCATACTTCGGGCGGTCCCCTCGATAATCAGTACTGCTGCCTCTAAATCATTGGCATTAAGATCAGGAAGTTTAATCTGGGCTATTTCTCTTACCTGTTCCTTTGTTACCTGAGCCACCTTAACTCGATTGGGCTCGCCTGAGGCCTTTTCGATTTTTGCTGCTTTTTTCAGAAGCACAGCTGCAGGAGGGGTTTTAGTCACAAAGGAGAAGGTTCTATCGGCATAAATGGTTATTATCACGGGAATAATTGTGCCCGCTTGTTTCTGAGTTTTGGCATTGTAAGCTTTGCAGAACTCCATAATATTGACGCCATGCTGTCCCAGAGCAGGTCCCACCGGAGGGGCAGGCGTGGCATTACCCGCAGATATCTGAAGCTTTATGGTAGCTGTTACTTTTTTAGCCATTGTATCACCTCAATATTAAAGTACCTGAACTTGCAGGAAATCCAATTCCACTGGAGTGGGTCTGCCAAATATACTTACCATAACCTTGAGTTTCTTCCTTTCCATGTTCACCTCGCTGACGAAGCCGCTGAAGTCGTTAAAAGGACCATCTATTACCTTTACCTGATCTCCGGTTTTAAAAGGAATTTCCTCATAATCTCTGGTTCTTCCCCTCTCCACCTGCTTTAAAAGTCTGCTGATCTCAGACTCCCTTAAAGGAACTGGTTTTCCTCCGCTTCCCACAAAACTGGTTATACCCGGGGAATTGGTAACCAGATGTTGAGTATTTTTATCCAATTCCATTTCAATCAGAATATAGCTGGGCAGAAACTTTCTAACTCTGATGGACCTTTTACCCTGCTTCATCTCCGCGACAGATTCGGTAGGAACCAAAATCTTTCCAAACTTATCCTGCAAACCTTCAGCCTCGACCGCGTTTTCCAAGTACTTTTTTGCTTTTTGTTCGTGCCCGGAGTAGGTATGGGCAACATACCACCTCATGCTCACTGGGTTTTCACTTTCCTTTCATCAGCCTAAAATGAAGGTCATAATTGTGCCAAGAATTTTGTCTATAACTCCTATGAAAATGGCCAAAATCAAAGAAACCACTATGACCACCAACGTGGAGCCAGCCAGTTCCTGTCTGGATATCCAGCTGACCTTGGTTAGCTCGACTTTCACCTCTTTAAAAAATCTTTTAATTTTCTCAAACATGATTACCGAAGTTTAATCCTATGATTTTAAAGTTTGACTGTTCCATTTTTTTCCATGTTCTCAATTATTTGCAGGTCTGGAGGGACTCGAACCCCCAACCCCCGGTTTTGGAGACCGGTGCTCTGGCCAGTTGAGCTACAGACCTTTTCGAATCATACGAAAACTTACCTAAATTTTGTTATTATCTGGTTTCCTTATGTGCTGTATGTTTTTGGCAAAAGGAGCAAAATTTCTTATAAGAGACTCTATCTGGGTGTTTTCTTTTATTTTTTGTGGTAGTGTAATTCCTTCTTTTACATTTCTCACAGGCTAAGGTAATAATTTCTCTGGGCATAGTTTATTTATCAGATTTTTAAAGTAAATTCACTATTTTATTCTAAGATATCGGTGACCACACCGGCACCTACGGTTTTACCACCCTCCCG
>CAYURP010000062.1:0-8287 GCA_964447175.1 uncultured Ignavibacteria bacterium
TATTCTTGTTACCGGTGCTGGTAATGAGAACGTGGCAGTTGAAGCTATGAAAAGAGGAGCTTATGACTATATTATCAAAGCCACCGACCTATCCCACTTCCAGATACTCCCGTTGGTAATTGGGCGAAGCATCCAGATATACGAAAGCAACAAGGAAAGAGAAAGGCTGCAAAAACAGCTTTCCCAGACCGAGAAACTCAGAGCTTTAGGTGAGATGGCACACGGAGTGGCGCACGATTTCAACAACGTCCTGGCTTGCATCTTGGGAAGAGCACAGCTTCTGCAGATTAAAACCAAGGATGAAACCCTGCTCAAAAGCTTAAGGGAGATTGAAAACGCAGCCCTAAACGGTGCTGACACGGTCAAAAGAATCCAGGAGTTCACCCGGATCAGGACCGATCAAAACTTCGACTTCGTGGACTTAGACAAGATCGTGGATGAGGCTATAGAGATCACCAAGCCCCAGTGGAAAGACCAGGCTCAGGCAAAAGGATTAACCATTGAAATCAAAAGAGAAAAAGATCGCAGAAAAATCCCCCCATTTCCTGGAGATTTCAGCGCATTAAGAGAGGCTCTGACCAATATCCTCCAGAATGCCATAGATGCAATGCCTGAAGGTGGCAAAATCGTCATAAAAACAAAAACCGACAGGGAGAACGTCTCCCTTGCCATTACAGATACCGGAACAAGCATACCAGATGAAATAAAGGAGAATATTTTCCAGCCCTACTTCACCACCAAGGGGGTGAAAAGGGCAGGCTTGGGATTAAGCGTTGCCTACGGAATTCTAAAAAGACACAAAGGCGAAATAAATTTTACAAGTGAAGAAGAAAAGGGCACCACCTTTACCCTGACCATTCCGGTTCAATGTTCTCTTAAAAAAGAATGTGATGAAGTTACTGATATTTCAGAAGCCAGTCCAGCAAATATTCTGGTGATAGAGGATGATGAAGCTGTCAGAGAGATAATTGTGGAGATCTTAAAATCAGCAAATCATAATGTTATGGAGGCTAACGGGGGAATAGAGGGCATTGAGTCCTTTAAAAAGAATAAATTCGATTTAGTCATAACCGATTTAGGAATGCCCCGGATGTCAGGCTGGGAAGTAGCCAAAAAGGTCAAGGAACTTGATCCTGAAGCTGTGGTGATGATGATAACCGGCTGGGGAACCCAGTTCGACGAGAAGAAAATCAAAGAGAACAAAGTCGACCACATCGTAGCCAAGCCCATAAAGATGAATCACCTTCTGGAGCTGGTATCAAACATAATGAACACCAAAACCCAAAAAATTACTGTTAACCATTGAACCTTTAAACCCTTAAACCATTAAACTTTCTTCAACCCTTAAACCATTAAAGCCTTTCTTCCCTTAAACTCTCCCCACATTGATAATATTTCCAGAAACATTTAATGTACTTTTTCAGTAAGTTAAACCAGTATTCTTCTCTGCTGGTTAAAAAACCGTTAAAGAGATTGCTTCGTCGTCTCCCGCCAAAGGCGGGCAACCCCCCGCAAAGACAGCACTTAGATTATATGAGGGTAGACCAGTGGTCTCCGCCACTGGGAAAACTTCTTAAAAAATTATTGACTTTAATAATAATATGAGGTAAAATAAAATCAGAAGATAAGGAAGAATTAACATAGAAAGGAGGAACTAAGATGTCCAAAAAGATTCTGCAGCTTAATTTCAAGTTCAACGTTTCCAAGTCCGAGTACGAGCAGGCCGTATCACCCCTTGCTGACGAATTTGCAGCTGTTGACGGTCTCGTCTGGAAAATCTGGCTGATGAACGAAAAGGAAAGCGAGGCCGGGGGGATCTACCTGTTCGACGATGGGTTGTCAGTAAAGGCTTATCTCGAAGGGCCACTCGCAGCTCAGGTGAAAAGTCACCCGGCACTCAGCAATATGAACGCAAAGGTGTTCGACGTGATGGATAACGTTACTGCAATCACCCGCGGTCCCGTAGAGTAGGGTTCAGGAATTTAAAGATGAGAATTCAGAGAAGTCCAGACTCTGAATTCTCTTTATTTATGAGCATATAAGTGGGTAACCCAAAGGCATCCTGCCACTGGTTAAAAAAACTGTTAAAGAGATTGCCACGCCCTTCGGGCTCGCAAAGACGTAACACAGAACTGGAGTGTCAAGCCCCGCCTACTTCGGGATCTGCGACTTCAGCTTGACTTCTTAGGGTAGCCCAGTGGCTTCTGCCACTGGGTAACAGAAGATTTAAACAAACTATTATGAAAAAGATAAGCATTGACACAACTATAAAACTCAACAACGGCATCCAAATGCCCCTTTTCGGATTGGGCACATACCAGGCACAGCCGGGTAAAGAGACTAAACAAGCCGTTCTTTATGCTCTGGAGATCGGCTACAGGCTCATCGACACTGCCGCAATGTATATGAACGAAGAAGACGTGGGCGAAGCTGTCCGGGAATCAGGCGTCCCCAGAGAGGAAATCTTTGTCAGCACCAAATTGTGGAACGCAGACCACGGCTATGATAAAGCATTAGCCGCCTTTGATCAGAGCCTTGAAAAACTCGGATTTTCATACATCGATCTCTATTTGATACATTTTCCAGTAGAGCGCTTGCGAAACCAGTCCTGGAAAGCGCTGGAAAAAATTCTGGACGAGGGAAAATGCCGGGCAATTGGAGTAAGCAACTATATGATCTGGCATTTAGAGGAGCTTTTGAAAAACTCGTCCATTGTTCCTGCAGTAAACCAGGTCGAATTCAGCCCCTATTTATATTTAAAAGACCTTCAGGAGTTCTGCAAATCACATAAGATCGTATTAGAATCCTACAGCCCCTTAACTAAAGGATACAAGTTAAAAGACCCCAAGCTCAAAAACATTGCCTCAGGATATTCCAGAACCCCCGCACAGATACTCATTCGCTGGGCATTACAAAAAGGGGTAGTAGTAATACCCAAGTCATCGAAAAAAGAGAGAATTAAAGAAAACGCTGAAGTATTCGATTTCGAGATCACACCAGAGGATATGAACCTTCTCGATTCTTTTAACCAGAACCTCCGCACCTCCTGGGACCCCTCCACAGTCCCATAAATCATTAAACTTAAATCCAACATACAATTTACAACTTTTTATAATAGCCTCTTTCCATCAGCGATCTTGCAAAAAAGCCCTTGACTTTTATAAGTAGAGATAACAAGTTAGATGTAAGAAAGTGTATGAAGACAGATGGGGATATTTTAGGGGTCGAGAAGAACACAGATAAACAAACAGTTAACAATGGGTGTTCATACTAAAGAAAATGAAACTGACCAAGAAAAAAGCTAAGGATAATCTATCTAAACTGATAAAGAAGTTTGAGAGAGAGTTGGATACAGGTCGAGTCTACGACTACAACGAGGAAGCGACCAAAATCTCATTTATACAACCACTACTGCAGGATGTATTAGGGTGGAATGTGCGGGATAACGACGAAGTGAGCCCGGAAGAAAGAATCTCACGTGGTAGAGTTGATTACGGATTGAAAATGAAAGGTGTGACCAAGGTTTTTGTTGAAGCAAAACCAGTGAAGGCTGATCTTAACAAACACATCCAACAGGCAGTCAGATATGGTTATAATAAGAAAAGTGTTCCTTTTGTTATGTTAACTGATTTTGAAGGGATTAAACTTTTTGATGTTACTGTTAAACCAGATTCAAAGAATATTCTCAAAGGATTAAAAATTGATTTACAGTGGAACAATTATGTACAAGAATTTGATAAGCTCTGGTTACTTTCCAAAGATTCAGTTATTAAAGGAGAGCTTGATGAATTACTTTTAGTCAAGCCAAAACATAGAATTCCAGTTGACAAAGCTATTCTTGAAGATCTCAAAAGGTGGCGTGTAAATTTAGCAAAAGACATCTTCAAAAATAACGAGTCCCTTTTTCATTCAGGTGATCCAGAGAGAGATTCAAATTATCTTAAAGAGATAAATCAGAAAATTCTTGATCGAATTATATTTATGCGTTCGTGTGAAGATCGGGGGCTTGTACAAAGGCGTTCTCTAAAAGAATTATTTGAAGAGAGAACAGAGATTGTAGGAACCAGTACTATGGTTTTTCTTAGAGATGAATTCAAATATTACAATGAAATTTTCAATAGTGATCTGTTTAGACCTCAAGAATGGGAGAATGATTTAGCCATTGATTTCAAGATAATGCGAGACATTATATTAGATACCTACAATCCCTATCAGTTTGATGTTATTCCTTTAGAGGTTTTAGGTAACATATATGAACAATATCTGGGTTATACTATAAGATTAACTGACCACCAAGTCAAATATGAATTGAAGCCTGAAGTGCGAAAAGCAGGTGGCGTTTATTATACGCCAGAATATATTGTTGATTACATCGTTAAGAATACAGTTGGTAAATCGTTGCAGGAATTATCACCCAGGAAAATTAAGAAGTTAAGGATATTAGATCCTGCCTGTGGATCAGGCAGTTTTCTGATAAGAGCCTATGATGATATGTTAAATTATTATAGAAATCAAAAGAAGAAAAAATCCAAATTAAAAGTGGGACAAAGAAAATTAAAACTTGAGTATGTCGAAGCAACTCCGCGCCTGACAATTCACGAGAAGAGTAAGATATTGCGTGAACATATCTTTGGAGTTGATTTGGACAAACAAGCAGTAGAAGTAACTAAACTTTCATTGATGTTAAAGATGCTTGAGGGTGAATATGGATCAGTTCTCGGCCGTGCCGTCCTCCCAATGTTAGATAGAAACATACGCTGTGGCAATTCGCTAATTTCTGGTGATATACTTGAATTAAAGGAATATTTCGGTGAGGAATGGTATAAAGTAGAACCATTCAACTGGATGGAAGAATTTAGAGAAATAATGGTTCAAGAAGGTGGTTTTGATGCAGTGATTGGGAATCCACCCTATGTTAGTATTAAAGGAATCAAGTGGGATGCTAGGCGTTACTATGAAAAAGTCTATTGTGTTAAAGGGAGATTCGATTTGTATATGCTTTTCATGTTAAGAGCAATCAATAGCCTTAAACAGCATGGCTACTGGTCATTTATAATTCCCAACAAATTTGCTACAAACTTACAATTTGGCGACTTTAGGAGGCTAATTGCAACATGCTGCATAATAAACAGTTTGGTAACATATGAAGGATATCAATTTAAAGGTGCAGGCGTTAACAACATGGTTATCTCTTGTAATAAGGACATCCCCAGAGCCACCGATTTTATCTACTTTAAGAAATGGGAAAACCATAGACTGATTCATATCGGGAAGCAAAGACAATCCATGATTTTATCCTTACCAGCAAATAATTATGTATACCTTCAAGATAGTAGCAAACAAGTTTTATTTAACAAAATTCGAAACACTGGAAAACGGTATGACTTTTTCTTTGATGTTAAAGATGGCATTGTAGCTGGTAGTATCAAACGCGTGTTATTTTCTAGTAAAAGGATTGATTCTGATTCTTACAAGCTATATTTTGGCAAGGGGGTTGGTCGATATTCACTTCAATGGACTGGAATTTGGGTGAACTATAAGCCAAAGGAAATGATGAAATTGGAAACGAAAATAAAAGGCTCAAAAAGACCCGGCCTCTGGATGCGCGACCGAAGAATTTTTGAGGATACAAAGATTTTAACTCGAAAAGTAGGAATACGCATTATTGCCACGCTTGACGATGAAGGTGTCTACTATGAGCAAACCCTACATGGATCAATCCCGCATAAATTTGGTGAGCCTTATAACATCCGATATTTCCTTGGTATATTGAACTCAACCTTGATGAAGTTTTATTATCAAACATTTGTGCAACAGAAAGGTAAACTATTCCCCCAAGTACGCATCGGAATTTTAAAAGCGCTTCCCATTCCTACCATTACCTTTTCGGTTGACCATGAGAAGAAACTTCACGATGAGCTTGTGGCACTGGTGACTGTGATGCTTGAATTGAATAAAAAAATACAGATCGCAAAGGGTAGCAAAAAAGATCAACTACAACGCCAGATTAAAAAAACAGACAGAGAAATTGATGAGATCGTTTATAAACTTTATGGAGTTACTAATGAGGAAAGGAAAATAATTGAAGCAACGAGCTAAGGATAGACATAGTTATATGAACGGCATTCTTACCATTACGCACTCTTTCGGCACGGCACAGGCTATAACACAGCATAAAGGGTTCGCCCTGCGGGCTCACCCAAATACCTTCGCACTTCGTAACATGCGAGCCGTTAGCTCTGATTGCTAACGTAGAATCATTAACCATCTAAGAAATTATCTTATGGATAATATTAATCTAAAAGCTCAAAAGGATATACCAGAGCTAAGTAGATGGGTGGCCGAATTACTTTCTTTAGTTCAAGAGATAATTCAAGAACCTGTTACCCTGAGCGAGGAAGATCACTTTGGTTTTATGGGACGCCTCTTTTTGCACAGACAGGTTGAACATATAAAGTCAATTCTCATACTTACTGATAAGAACCAAGGACGTGATGCTGAGCTTATTGCTCGGAGTATGATCGAAGGTTTAGGTCAACTTAAGTGGGCTGCTAATGACCCCCAACTTCGGGCATTGCGCTGGCGCACTTTTCCCTGGATTTTTGAATGGAAAACAATGAAGAAAAAAAATGAATCCGGTGAATCTGTGGGTAAAAAATATCGTGCAAAAATTAATGATGAGCTTGCCAAATATGGCGAGCAGTTTCTTACGAGAAAGGCGAGACATTGTCAACATAAGAGAAAACCTCTACCATCTGATCCCTATTGTGATAATTGGACTGGTCATAATACTAAGGATATTTCAGATTCAGTTCAAGGGCAGCTTCTCCATAAAGAACTCTATAAACCTTTTTCTGCCTGGCATCATTGGAGCCCTGAAGCTTTCGGTGAGGCTATTGATAGAGATCAAAATAGTGTCAAATTCCTTACTCCATCACCTTCATCATCAGCCACTGCCCTCCGAACTGGGTTTCAATGCCTACTGGAGACTGTTGAATTAGTTGACATACACTTTAAGCTGGGATTTAATTCGAGAATTACTAAGGTCAAGGAGGAATATATTAAGCGGTATAAAACACATAATAACAATGTAAGGAATAAAAGGAAATAACACCCTATTTTTGGCTACCCTCACTTGCCGAAATTTGAAATTCTAAATTATGAAGTGGTTGTTTGACAGTTTAGGCCGATAGATTGCGTCCGAGGTAAGCAGTAGCTACTTTTGAAACTTTAATAATCAATATCCGTAAAAATTATTGAGTGGTAAAGTTTGTCCAAACAGAATCACGAGAGAACCCTGAACAGGTGCGCGAGTTGTTTAAGGAATATGATGCCTCTTTGCGCTTTGACCTATCATTCCAAGATTTCGAGAAGGAATTGGTTCAACTGCAGAGAAAATGGGCTGGAAACTCTCGTACCAAACGCCCGTTTTTAGCCGAGGAGTGATTCTCTGAAACTTTGGGTTAATAAATCGTATCAAGAGTAAGTCTATGTCTTTAGTGTGCCACAAATATGGATGCTCCATTTTAAAACTGGGTATTGCAATTACTGCCGTATTAATTATCCTACTATGTATTGGATATTCCGACTCGCATGCACAGTTGCGCTTGGATGTCGAAACCGGGATTGTTTTCAGCGGGTATAATGATGTTCGGATTCCGAATGAGACCGGGACTAAAATTTCTCTTACTGATGATCTTAAAACCGACCCGAACCTCTTCTCCAGAGCTAAACTGATATATAAAATAAATGATAAGCATACTATAACTGCTCTGGTTGCCCCGCTTCGCCTGGAAGCTGAAGGGAGCGTTAACAAAACAGTGAGATTTGAAGATGAGGAATTCCCTCCGAACACTAAACTTAAATCGATCTATCGTTTTGATTCCTACCGCCTGACTTATCGATACGACTTCCATCGAGAAAAAGATTTTAGAGCCGGGCTGGGCTTTACTGCTAAGATCAGAGATGCCTCTATTAGTCTTAAAGGCGCTAATAAAGAAGCTGAAAAGAGAAATACCGGCTTTGTGCCCTTGATTAATTTCCGGGGCGAATATAGATTTTCTGAAAATTGGACTCTGGTTCTGGACGGCGATGCCCTGGCTGCTCCTCAGGGCAGGGCTGAGGACGTTTTTCTGGGGGTGGAATACGATATGGCTCAAAACGTCGATATTAAACTCGGCTACAGGATTCTGGAGGGCGGGGCTGATGCGGGCGAGGTCTACACTTTCGCCCTATTGCACTATATTGTCATCGGTGCGATTATAGCCTTCTAAGTTAAAGTTCAAAA
>CAYURP010000062.1:8297-10814 GCA_964447175.1 uncultured Ignavibacteria bacterium
GCACAGAACTGGAGTGTCAAGCTTCAGCTTGACTTCTTAGGGTAGACCAGTGGCCTCAGCCATTGGTCAAAACATATTTTCTTTTCCTTTGTTGTTCTGTCAGGTCTTGCCCATTTGGGTGTGACCTGACAGCCTCGTTAGCTTGTAGTTTTTTAGGTCAAAAGCCACGTGCTCCTGATTTATCCTGGTGTCAGGTGCACAGGGCACCTGACCTACGAACTCTGCCTGAAAACTCACCCCCTAACCCCCTCTCTTTCTGAGAGAGGGGGAACCAAAGGGGGTGAGTTCAAAGAACCCGATTACTCCATAAATATAAAATAAATTCTGCCCTTACAAGTATATCCGGGCTTCCAGAGAAGTGCAAAAAAAACTTGACCTCAATAACCACAGAGTAATTTAAGGTTTCAGACAAAAAAAATACCAAGATGGGGTAGATTTTAAGGATGAGGTGTATAGAGGGGTGAAATCTGTACTGATGTTCTTTGCAAAGAGAATTGAAGTATAGGGATTTAATAATGGTTTAATATTTTCTGTTCATTCCTATGTCTTATCCCTGGATTATTTAGCTAAAAGGAGGTTGTTATGTCTGGCTCCGGGATTCTTGACGTAGCCATCGGGCTGATCTTTGTTTATCTTCTTCTGGGTCTTCTGTGTTCTGCTTTCAATGAATGGATTGCCCGGATGTTCGCTTTGCGCTCAAGCACCCTGGAGGCTGGTATAAAAAATCTCCTCAAGGGTCAGTGCCCGGATGGGAAGGAACTGGCAGATGTTTTCTATAATCATCCCCTGGTAAAAAGTCTCTATAAAAAGGGCAAAAAACCATCCTATATCCCCAATAGCACCTTTGCTCTTATCTTAATGGATATTTTTGCTCCTGGTAAGGAATCTGGCTCTGAGGTAATTGAAGGCGTCAGGAACACAGTAGCTCAACTCCCGGATAGCTGCGATGATGTGAAGAAATCGCTTCTCTTACTGACAAGTAGCACAGAGAAAGATATCAAGAAAGTTCGGGAAAACATAGAGGAATGGTTCGACAATTCTATGGCTCGGGTTTCGGGCTGGTACAAAAGAAAGACCCAGACAATTACACTTATTGTGGCTTTTGTGGTGAGCGTGGGTTTGAACGTCGATACATTTTCCATCGCAGACCATCTTTACCGGGATGATTCGGTTCGTGCTTTAGCAGTCACAACTGCTCAGGAGATTGTTCAGCAGCCCCTTCCCGCAGATTCAACATCTTCTTTACCTACAAGAATTAAGGAAGCTCAGGGAGAACTTGATAAGCTGCAGCTGCCAGTGGGGTGGTCAGCTCCGGTGAAGTTACCACATAGTTTCTGGGAATTTGTCAACAAGATTTTCGGATGGCTGTTTACGGCTTTTGCCCTGTCTTTAGGTGCTCCGTTCTGGTTTGACGTTTTGAAAAAGCTGGTCAATCTTCGCTCCACAGGCGCAGCACCGGAAACGGTGACCGAAAAGAAACCTGAGAAATCTTAGCAATTATGCGTCTTCTTTGGAGATGATACAAGGATTTCCATAATTCAGAGGATGAATAAATGCTGAATTGAAGCCCTGTATTTAGAATTTATTGATTTCTCAGTAACATGCTGGATTAAAGTGCGTTATCGATTTTTATCGAAACAAATTGAGTTCAGTCAGATGTAATAATATATCAGATTCTTTCTCTCTTTGCCTTCTCCCAGAGGGAGTCCATCTCTTCTAATGTGGTATCAATTAACGACTTGCCCCTCTTGTTCAGCTCTTTTTCAACGTAATTAAATCTTTTAATAAATTTATTGATGGTCCTTCTCAGGGCGAATTCCGGGTTTATGTTTAAACGTCTGGATAAATTCACCAGGGTGAAGAATATGTCCCCGATCTCCTCCTCTTTGAGCCTGGATTTCTTCTTTTTGTATATTCTTTTGAATTCCTCCAGCTCCTCCTCCAGCTTCAGAAGTATGTCATCTTTTTCCTTCCAGTCAAATCCCACCCGTCCCACCTTCTCCTGAACCCGGTAAGCTTTTAAAAGCGCCGGCAGGATTTTGGGGATTCCGGACAATATCTTCCGGTTTTCATTGGTCATCTTGATATGTTCCCACTTTTTTATTACCTGATCTGAGGAGACCTTCTCCTTTGTTTTGAATACGTGCGGGTGGCGTTCAACCAGTTTTTTGATCAGATCGCCGATTACCTCATTGATATCGAATTTCTTTCTCTCTTTGGCTATCTGGGAATGGAAAACGATCTGCAAAAGCAGATCCCCTAACTCCTCCCTGAGCTTTTTGTCGTCTTTTGCTTCAATGGTATCCAGGACCTCGTAGGATTCTTCCAAAAGGTAGGGCATTAAGGACTTATGGGTCTGGATTCGGTCCCAGGGGCACCCCTTTTTTGACCGCAATTTGGTCATTAACTTGACCAGGTCCTCGAATTCTTTTGGTTTTGATTTTTTCGTCATTAAAGACTATAAACAAGCTAAATTCAAGTATCTACGTAAGAATATAGTTATAAATCCTTAGGATT
>CAYURP010000063.1:0-10229 GCA_964447175.1 uncultured Ignavibacteria bacterium
ATCAGCAGGACAGCTTTTGGGTTCAAAAACCGGACCGGAAGATGATGGTTGGGGACTCTGGACAGAAATAGGAAAAGAGGGAGGAGAACACATCAGGGGAGAAATCGGGCTGGAATATATGGATAAGGGATTGGATTTGAACAATATGGGATTCTTGAGGCGTGCTGATTACAAAGAAATCTGGGGCTGGATGCAATATAAGACCACCAAGGAGCGATGGATAATAAGAAAAACCTGGAACAATCTGAACGTTGGCATGACTGACAACCTATCCGGTTTGAAGCTTACCCGGGGAGGGAACTTCAACACTCAATTTGAGCTTACGAACTTCTGGAACGTGGGCGGAGGAATCTGGTCAGATTGGGATAATATCTATGATGACTATGAGACCCAAGGTGGACCGCCAGCTCCGATCCCCATCGGACAGAACTGGTGGGTCTGGTTTAATACCGATAGTCGCAGATCCTGGCAGATTAATCCATATTTCGAGGGTGGAGATACCAGGGACGGACATTACAATTATTACAGTATCTGGCTTAATCTGTACCCTAAGTCCAACATTGAAATAAGCGGTGGTCCTGGTTATACCCGCATTGATAGTCGTTCCAGATGGGTAACATATCTGGAGGATGAAAACGAAAACAGAACCGACGAGATTTTCGGAGAACAGTATGTGAGACAGTTCAATATGACCCTGAGAGGAACCTTTACTTTCAGCAAGGAACTGACCCTGCAGGTTTATGCCCAGCCATTTATAGCTGCTGTGGATTACAGGAACTTCAAAAAACTGATTCCTCCGGATGATTTCGAGTATGTGGGGTCTGACGTTTACAACGAGAAAGATTATGATCCGGATTTCAAATGGACCTCATTCAATTCCAACGTAGTTTTGCGCTGGGAGTATCGACCTGGCAGCACGCTCTTTCTGGTGTGGACACAAGCCCGGAGCACCTGGGATCAGGGACTGGGTAATTACCGATTTAGAGACGACTGGAACCATATGCTCAGGACCATACCTAACAATACCTTCCTGGTTAAGCTGAACTATTGGTGGAGTATATAAATCTTTTTGATGAATTTTAATTTTATATTTAAATTATAAGAATTTCAAGCTTTTTCGGCAATGGCAAATTCGAAAAATAATTGGAGTGCGAACTCCCCCGCCAGAGGCGGGGGATCTACGACTTCAGGTTCGCCTTATATTTTTTAAAAAAAATATGGTGAAGCTAAAGCTTCACACTCCAATGAGTACTAATAACTAACAATCAATAACCAATCACTATGAACCAACAGGGCGAAGATGAACTTCGCCCCTATGCGAAAAAAAACAAATAGGTAACCCCACCTTGACCTCAAGGTGGGTTGCCCCATGATGAGGGCAATATGTTTCCAAAGTTTTAATTTATTATTTTAAAGGTGACGATGGCCCCGTTTTTCGTTTGATCTATTTGTGAGATATCTGCTTTTGATCCCAACTATTCTAAGAAGGCTTTAAAATCATCGAAATAATCACAGAATCCGCAAGCCCGGCAGAAAGGGCCGGTGAACTCTATTTTAAAAGATGCTTTGTTTAACGAAAGTAATTTTGCCTCTGCCTCAGGTGCTCTGAACTTATTAAATTCTTTAACAGATTTCTCTATGCTTTCCTTGATAGAATCCATGTCTTAAATTGAATGTCTATTTTACTCGTAATTGAACTAAATAAACCTTTCAAATCTTTCCTTTTTTGCCTTACATATGGGGCAGATCTCAGGTGGCTCCTCCCGGGCGCATAAATAACCACAGACTTTGCATCTCCATACTGGTAAAGCTAAGGAAGAAATATTACCTGCAGGAGCTTTAGGTGTCTCTTTTTTTCTTTCCTCTGCTGTTGGTCTCCTTTCGGGTATGGAACCTACCTTTCTCTTGCCCTTTAAAACATTCCCTGAGACATAAAGGGCGCAGTAGCAGGCATCATGTTCGTTCAGGTCAGGATCCCGGTAATCGCAGGGGCAAATAATGTCTAAATCTTCTTCCTTTTTCCCTGCAGCTAACCTGCAGGGGCAAGCCCAGTAACCATATCTTTTCTCGTTTATGATCAGTCCCCGGACTAAATCTTTGGTGTGTTCAATATCCGGATTTAAATGATATCCGCCTTCCTCAGCTTCTCTATCAAGTCTTTCATAGAGTTTCTGGATTTCCTCATCATTTACTTCAATATCTTTCATTTACCTAACTCCCTTTTGATTTCTTCTTCCTCGTAGCCCACTATACATTTATTATCATCAATTACCAATGTAGGGAAAGAACCTCTGGAATTATGACGTTTGACGATTTTCATCACCTCATCCTTTTCATTCTCTTCCAGGAGATCAACATCGGTGTAATAGTACTCTACACCCAAGTCATTCAGTAACCTCTTGGTTTTACGGCACCAACCACAGGTGCTCAGAGCATATAGTACGACGTGCCCTTTGTTTTTGCCTTTTATGTGTTTCAGATCCATAAATCTTCCTTCCCTAATTTAACAAGGTATCCCACTCTAAGCCTTAACTACAATAGTAATTATCTGGCCTGTGTATTCAGTTATATCCTCAATATTCTCCGAGATCAGCTTTTTGTTATTCTCTCTGAACTTTCTTCTTACTTTTATTTATGTCTTAACTCATCAGCAATTGTTTTAATCTCAGTTAGGTCTCTCTGCATTTCGCTCCATCCATACCAGAAGGCATAATCCGGATTGGCATGAAAGGTTCCCTGGAAGGTTCTCATCCGGTGTTCCAGGTACATCACAAATAGTTTCTGTTCTATCACGGTGGGTGCATCGTGGAATGTAAGCAAATCTGGAAATGGATAATCATAGCTTTTAGGTTTAGCTATAATTTCGTCCTGATACAATGCAGCTACGGTGTGAATTGCCTCAGCCATTAGATGATCTGCTTGTTTGATCATCTGATCCCCTTTTTCCAGCTCGGCTTTAGCATAATTTACGGAATGACATTGATTGCAGGTTTGTGTTATCTTATCCCGTTCTTTCTGCCAGTCCTCCTGTGTGACTCGAGCCAATTGTGCAGTTTTTACCAGATCAAATCTTTTGGTTGGGTTTCCATCGGGATCAAGTACTCCCAGAGCCTGCAAGATTGTTATCCGGTCAGCGGCCCACTGCTGGTCATCTGGCATTGGCAGTCGGACTGCCAGAAACCCCCAGGCTGTCATTACCGCATGATTACCCTCCTGCATATGGCAGGTCTGGCAGGTAGGTGCGGCAGCATTTTCAGGAAGGATTTTGTTCTGCTTAAGCTGATACCGGACTCCATGCTTGGAGGATGAGTACATCTCCCATTGGGGATGATCAAATCCCATGTGGCAGGTCTGGCAGGCCTGGGGCTGTTGAGCTTCCTTAACTGAAAAGAGGTGACGGGTGTGGCAGGCATCGCATGAAGCTAAACCAAAACCTGCACCTTCTGTTTTTAACTGTTTTATTTCACCTTTCATTTTAAGCCCGATCTTATGGCACCCCCCACAACCTTTCATTCCCTCCATCATCGCCATGGGCTGCCAGTGAGCGGTGGGCATGGCTATCATAGCTGCCCAGGCTAAAGAATGTTTTCCATCTTTGTATTGCTGAACTTGCGATACATGGCAGAAGGCACATTTCTCCGGGGTGGGAATTTTCGCCTTTGCCACGTCTTGAGCAGAATTATGTTCTTCGCCATGGCATATAAGACAATTGATGCCATTCTCTCCATGCTGGCTCAATTCCCAGTCTGCGACAATATTAGGTGTAATAGCCTTGTGGCAGTCAACGCACTGCTGGGCTGAAGCGCGAAGAGGTATAACCAAACATACAAACAAAAGGAAAAGCGCTCTGTGAATCATAATCCACTTCCTTGTTTATGGTTTGTCTGGCTGAAGAAAATCCCTTCTTAGCTTCATCTGACTGATTTCTTTCTCTGTTTGTTATAAACTTCTGTCAGACTGAATTTCCCCAGCTACAGTATCCCCCTTTCATTGGTGATACCTCTTAGACCTCCTCAAGTAATCCGGTAAAGGTATCGTGATGCTCTTCCTCGTCAGCCAGTATCTTTTGAAATAGACGCTTGGTGGTTTCGTCGCCTTCCTTTTTTGCTATATCGATTATCTGTTTGTACAGAGTAATGGCACCTTCCTCGTCCTTTTTGTCCTTTTCTATCATTTCCTTTAAGGTCTCCCCGACGAAAATAGGATCTGGTTTGGTGGTGGGGATTCCTCCCAGATAAGCCAGTCTCTCCGCTATATCCTCGGCGTGCTTCATCTCGGTTATGGCTATGCTTTTCAATTCATCCTTTACTGCAAATGCTTTAACACCCTTCCAGAGAACATGCTGCCACATATACTGAATTGAAACCTGTATTTCTCTGGCTATAGCTTTGTTCAAAAGATCCATTAGTTCTTTTGATGCCATTTTTTAAACTCCTTTATTTTTTGGTTGACCAGAGTCCGTGGACATTGCAATATTCTCTGGTTTGAAGAACTTTTTCTGTTATCTCGAAGTTGGCTTCTGGTTTTTCTCCTGGTTTCAGAAATTTTCTGAATATTCCTTTGTCAGTATGAACTGCAACCCATTCGATATAGTGTTTTTCCTCCATGGGATGAGGAACTGAACCGATTTTGACTTTTATGCCCTTATCAGTTTTTTCAACCACCGGAACGTGCTTTTCCTTGCCCTGTTCCTCTGTCTGCTCTTCCATAAGTTTCATAGGTTGATCGCAGCACACAAGTTCACCTACACCCTCGTGCAAGACCTCCACGATATTGCCGCAGACTTCACACTTATAAACCTGCAATTTTTTGGTCATTTTGCACCTCCTTTTCTTACATTTTTTTCATGTCCTCCAGAATAGTCTGAAGGTCGTCCTCGTGCTCCACCTCATCTGCAAGAATTTCCACCATCATGGGATAGGTAATGGAGTCTTTGTCCTTGGTCATATTAGCCAACTTGTTGTAGACATCGATAGCGCACTGCTCGCCTTTGATGTTTTGTTCAAGAATAGTTTTAACTGAGGGATCCTCAGGAGCATCATAACCGCAATTGGTCATTTTATACCAGTCCTCTGGCTTGAGGATGGGAGTTCCGCCCAGCTGCAGGATTCTGGTTACCAGCATTCCCGCATGCCTGAGCTCATCACCTGCGTGTTCCTCCAGCTCCGCTACCACCTGTCCTCTCATCTGTCCGGTGACAACTTTAGCTCCGATCCAGTACTGGTAGTAAGCCAGCCACTCATCTGCCAGTGCTTTATTCAGCAACTGTATGAGTTTGTTCACATCCAAGCCCACGATTTCCCTTCCTTTTGTTCCCATTTGTAACCTCCTATCTTTTAGTTATGTTTTCATCTTTTTGTTTTCTTAAATATACATTTTCCATTTGCTTTTTGCAAAGTCTTTTTAACTTATATTCAGGTTCCAACAATACGGAGCTCTCTATGCTTAATCCAGATCCGTTCTGCTAACTTATCCAGCGAATTTAAATCCTCTTCTTTAGGATAACCTTTTACCACCACCGGATCAAGCATTTCCGCTTTGAGGTTAGAAAGTATACCCTTAATCTGGTCTGTCATCTTTCCACCCCAGCCATAGGAGCCGATGATGGATGCAAATCTGGTCTTGGGTCTTAAAACATTTACCAGATATGTGGCATAGACTGCGGCAGGATGGGGTCCAGCTAATACCGTAGGTGATGCGATGACTATAGTGGCTGCATCCACCAGAGCCATAGCTAACTCACCGATATCGGTCTGGATCAGGTTAAATGGTTTTACGGTTATCCCTTTTTGGGTTAATGCAGAGGTCAGGTAATCAACCATCCTGTGTGTGCTGCCATACATCGAAACATAAGGGATAATCACCTCATTTTTTACTTCATCTGAAACCCACTCCCGGTAAGCATTGAGGATGAATTCCGGTTTGTCATAGACTGGTCCATGACTGGCTGCAATTATTTCAATGTCCAGATCCTTGATTTTATCCAGGTTTTTCTTAATGGGTATTCGGAAAGGCATCATAATTTCCGCATAATACCGCTTGGCTGACTTAACCATTTTTGCTTCATCTTTTGCAAAAAGATCATCTGTTGCCAGATGGGATCCAAGAAAATCACAACTGAAAAAAATTTTATCCTCTCTTAAATAAGTGAACATAGTTTCCGGCCAGTGAACCCAGGGCGCGTAGATAAATTCCAGTGTTCTATTACCCAGGGATATGGTTTCTTGATCTTGGACAGTTATGAATTTCTCATCAGGAACCGGCATTACATCCATGAGCATGCCTTTGCATTTGGGATTGGTAAGGACTTTTGCATTCGGATAGGCTTTTAGAACCTCAGGTATTGATCCGGAATGATCCCCTTCGGCATGATTGGCAACTACATAATCTATCTTATTGATTCCCAGCTCTTTCAGGTTACCTATCAATTCATTTTTCTTGGGGGGATAAACAGTATCTATTAAAGCGATTTTTTCGCTCCCCTTTATGAGATAAGAATTATAACTTGTCCCTTCCGGAAGAGGGATTAACTCGTCGAATAGTTTTCTATCCCAATCTGCTGCACCTACTGAGTAGATACCTGGTTTTAACTCCTGCCAAGCCATATTAATTACCTATTATAAATCACAAAACTTTGGTAAATAGTGATGCTTAGTTTGACAAAATTCTGAATTGCCTTTAACCCTCCTCCATTGGTTCGAAGGCACTTTTGTCCGCTCCGCAAACCGGGCAGACCCAATCATCGGGCAGTTCCTCAAATGGTGTGCCGGGCTGGACTCCGGAATCCGGGTCGCCTTTTTCCGGGTCATAGATGTAGTCACAAATCGAGCATTTGTACTTTTTCATCTTTTTTTCTCCTTTTTCTTTTCGATAAAAATAAAGATTAAAAAGATAAAAGGTTTTTGTCTTCTTTGTCAAATCAAGACAATTTCACTCATATTTTCAGTTATTGATATACGTCCAAACCGGATTTATATTTTAAATTTTGATTCACAATTAGATACTCATAAGAAATTATTAAATATATAACCCAAGATTATTATTTGAGGCACCGTTATTATCGGAAGCCAGAGGGCAGTTTTTTTGCCGATGTTTGACCAGATTAAGCCTATTTCGGTGTAGTCTGTTGCTACTCCCGCCATTAAGAACACAAATGAGTTGCCAAAGGCTTTAGTCTGCTTGAATATCTCGAATGCCAGGGGTGCTGTGCCCTCAGAACAAACCTCTATTATCGTTGCTAAAACCAGAGTTACCAGAAGTCCCAGTAGAGTTGGTCCCATATAGTTCATAAAGAAATTATGGGGAACATAAGCTCTGGCAGCCGAGGCTAAAAACATTCCGATCAGAATCCACCACAGAACCATCTTGGAGAGCTCCCAGGAACCTCTCAGCACGCCAACTACTTCATTTTTCAAATTTCTTATGCTGAAATGATACTCCTGCCATCTTTTTTTAATGTCCTTCAGGATCGAAAAATCCTTTTCCACTTCAACTATGTATTTCCCGGGCTCTATTAAACCCTTTTTATCTAATACCTGAAAGATCAAACCGGTGATTATGGCTATAATAATGGCAAAGCCCACAAAATACAGTGCTTTTATACCGAAAAATCCAAATAATATTATGGTGATGGGCAGGTTTGCCCAGGGGGAGGCTAAAAGGAAAGCGATGACTGCTGGAGTGGAGGCACCTTTTTTGTAAAGCTCTATGGCTATGGCCAGGATCCCATGGGAGCAGGCGGACATCAGAAAGCCCAAACCCACTGAGTAAAATATGGTTCTCTTTTTATGTTGGGCTAAATATTTTGAGACATATTTTCGGGGAATGAAATGGTCTATTACCCCTCCCAGAAGAAAACCTATAATGAGAGCCAGCCAGATTAACTTGACATAATCATAGAAGGAATAGATCAGATCTCTGAGAAGTGTTATTCCTAAAGATTGAAGAATGAAATGGATTAAAAGGAGAGCAGTTAAACCGAATACGACCAAAAAGATTTTTTCGGAGTACCAATTTTTTGCTGGAACCCCACAAGCATAGGATTTCTCCTTTTCGATCCCGTGCTGCTCCTCGTATTTCCTGATGCAGAATTCGCTGCAGAAATAATAACCATGAGCTTTTATGGTGCCCTTCATTCCACAGATCGGATCTATCTTATTCTCCATAAAAATCTCTCAAAGAATTATCTTTTTCCAGTTATTGCGACTTTTGTCCCTTTTATTGGATCAGAGTTACGTTAAATCCAAATTCTTATTGCAACCTTAACCTTTTTTGATGATATATCTCATTATAGGTCGGGTTTCCGAACGTCTGAGAACTTCAGTAAATCCTGCCTTAAGAAATGTGGAAGCCAGGCCATGGTAAGCGAAAATATCGGGTATCTGGCTTTTTTTGGGTTCCACCGGATATGCTTCCACTATTTTCCCGCCCTGTTTTTTTACATAATCTATTGTAGCTTTTATCAATTTTAAGGTGATTCCTTTTTGCCTATATTTCTTGTCAACAAAAAAGCAGACCACAGACCAGACCGGTTGATTGTCCACTCTTTTCAGTATTCGTGATCTTTCCAGAACCTGGTAGTTCTCTCTGGGAGCTAACGAACACCAGGCAATGGGATTGCCCCCAACGTAGGCCAGGATTCCAGGAATTTCACCTGAGTCCACAATTTTTTTAATTGCCTTTTTATTCCCCTCACCCTGTTGTTTTTGGAATTGAGAGCGCTTCAGTCTCCACCACATACACCAGCATCCGCCACAAGCTCCCCGTTCCCCAAACAATTTCACCAAGTCTTTCCATCGCTTTGGGGATAACGGATAAAACTCCAACTTTGAAGTGCCTTTTGAAGGTTTTCTTTTTTTCTCCTTAGACTTAGGCATAATTTAATAAAGGAAATAAATTTCAAATAACACTTTAATTTTATGTTTTCGAATTGAAAAAGTCAAGATTTTTAATGAATAGGTTAATCCCTTTTTACCCTTCTATATTAAGGGTAGAAGCTAAACTTTATTCAATTCTTTACGACTCTATTAATACAAAATAGAAGAGGTGACCAATATGTCTGTGATTCTTTTTTTAATGATATTGGCTATGGGATTAGCTGTGGGGAGCTTTTTGAACGTCTGCATTTACAGAATACCCGAAGGCAAGTCCATTTTCTTCCCGGGCTCCCACTGCCCCCAATGCAACAAGAAGATCCAGTTTTACGATAACATCCCGGTTTTAAGTTTCATAATCTTAAAAGGAAAATGCAGGTTCTGTGGATCAAAGATCTCTGTTCAATACCCTCTGGTGGAGCTTTTGACCGCTTTTTTATTTTCAGGTGCCTATCTCTGGCAGGGTTTGAGCCTGGGATTTTTCTCCACGATCATTTTAGGTTGTCTGCTTGTAATTGTCTTTTTCGTGGATCTAAAACACAGAATCATACCGGATGTGATTACCCTGCCTGGAATCGTGATTGGATTGGGATTTGCCTTCTTTTCACCTCAAATAAAAATTCTGGATTCTTTTTTAGGTCTCTTAATAGGGGGTGGAGTCTTCTATCTTCTGGCTATTTTAGGTGAGTTACTCTTCAAAAAGGAGAGCATGGGAGGAGGGGATATTAAGCTGGCTGCGATGTTGGGAGCGTTTTTAGGCTGGCAAAAACTCTTTTTGATATTTTTCCTTTCAGCCCTTTTAGGAAGTATAATAGGTATTTTGGCTATACATCTTTCCTCAAAGGTAAAAGAACACAGAACCATTCCCTTTGGACCGTTTCTGGCTTTAGCTTCTTTTGCTGCTTTGTTCTGGGGTGAAAAAATAATAAAAGCCTATCTGGATTTTTTCTGGAGACTTTAAAATCCGACTCTTCAGGATTCCCTTCGTTTATTTCATTCTTTTTTACACAATAGCGTTAACAATCTGCCGATAAAATCAATGGATTTGAAAATTTAAGTATTACCTGGAAGTTGTTATGAAAGGTAAAATCGGATTCAGCTACGAATCGCAGGTTAAGCTATCCCTTTTGTTTTTGATTCTCTTTTTAGTTTTACTTAATCTGGGAACGCTTTACCTCTTAGGCAAAACCAGGATGGTTTTGCAAAATGAAAACCAGTCTAAATTAAGAGGCGCTTCTGCGAGTGCCGGGATTCTATGGCAAAGCGGGAAATCGGAAAATCTGCAAAAGGGATTGAAGCAACTGGCATTTGCCTTCAATTTCGAGCATATAATGATTCTGGATAAAGAACAGAGGA
>CAYURP010000064.1:0-3136 GCA_964447175.1 uncultured Ignavibacteria bacterium
GGTGGAGATAACATCTGAGGCTCTTCTGGATAATATGAATTATGCTTATAAAGCTAAAGAGGAGTTTCCCTGGGTAAAAGATTTACCGGATAATATCTTTCTTAATTACCTTTTGCCTTACAGAAACTCCCAGGAGCCGGTGGAGAATTGGAGGCCCTTTTTCTATAATGAGCTTTATCCGGTGGTCAAGGACTTGAAGTCAGGCTCTGAGGCTGCTTATGCGGTGAATCGCTGGATTGCTGACCGGGTGAAATATAAATATACTCAAAGGGAGGATCAGGGTCCTTTTGAAACTTTAAAAGGCGGGTATGGTAGGTGCGAGGAGCTGGTGATAATTTATAATGATGCTTTAAGATCAATTGGGATTCCTGCCAGGAATGCCTGGACTCCTTTCTGGACTGCTCAGAATGATAATCACGCCTGGACTGAAGTTTGGGTGGATGGAAAATGGTGGTATACCGGAGCTGCAGAGCCAGATAAAGAGCTAAATAAAGCCTGGTTTGACAAGGCGGTAAAGAAAGCTGCCCTGGTTTTCTCCAAACCCTTCGGTGAGCCGGATACAACGGAAAAAACATATCTCAGCGAAAGGGGCGGGCTTTATATCAATTCTACGGACGTATATACTCAGACCGGAACTTTCGAAATCCAGGTAATGAATGGTAATAAGAAATTAAAAGATATGTCGGTCTGTATTTCTGTTTTCAACTATGGAGCTGTAAGGAGGATTGCTAAGCTTAAGACGGACAAAAATGGCAAGGCATCTATTTTCATTGGCACAGGAACATATTTTATCTCAGCAGGCAGCTCTGAATGTTATAATTGGAAAGTCGCATCTAGTAAAGAGGGTGAGAAAAATACCATTTTGTTGGACTTAGCTAAACACCCCGAAGAAAAGGATAATTTCTGGCTGATATATTAATTATGAGAATATTTAAAATCTTAAGCATAGTTTTTATGATTTTGTTCTCATCTGTTTGGGCTCAGGAAATCGAGAAATTCGACGCCCAAAAGCAAAAGGATTTTCTCAAGCTAATCCCTGAAGATGATAAAAAGGAAATTATATCTGCGCTTGAGGATGCTGCTGGTAATTATAAAGAGCTGGTTAATGCCATTCAACTGGCAGATGAGGATAAAAGAGAGGATTTGATCTGGTTGATTCAAAGGATACCCCACTTAGACAGATTGACCATAACTGCTGATATTCTTTTGGAGCATTTACAATATGCATTTGAGACAAAAAGTATGTTCAGATATGAGGTGCCGGAGGAGCTTTTCAAAGAATTCATCTTGACCTATCGCATTGGCTCAGAGCCAGTTCAAAAATGGAGAAAGAATCTATTTGAGATTTTCTATCCCCTGGTTAAAGATGAATCCAGCCCCTCAGATGCAGCAAAGACGATTAACCATTGGATTAAAGAAAATATAAAAAAAAGACCGGACGAATTTTTTGGCCCAACTCAGCCTCCTTTGATGACATTAAAAGGTAAAAAAGGGACCGAGGAGGAAATCGCCATTCTGACTACAGCCATATTGAAATCTCTCGGAATTCCGGGCAGGAGAGCTAAGGTCAGCTTTTTCGGCGAGGAAAAAGGTGGTGCAAGCTGGGTGGAGATATATGATAAAGGGAGCTGGATTCCCCTATACCCCTTATCTCCTGAGGATTTTGGTGATTTTACCAAATATGAAAAGGATCATCTCCATAACATTACTGTGGTAGATACCAGATCAGCAAACAAAAGAATTTTGATAACGCCCGGATATACTTCAACTGGATCTCTGAAAGTTTGCATAACTAAGGAATCTAAGCCCAAGATCGATTTTGAGGATTTCTCGGTGAGCGTTTTCAATGATGGCTCTTTGTGTCCTTTAGATGAGCTTGTTTTCGGGAATGAGGATGAGGAGCTTTTGACTGATTCTGTGGGTTGTTTTCAGGTGGAACTGGGGGATGGGACATACTGGGTGCAAGCCGGGCAAAGGGATTCTCTGGGTAATCCCTGGGTGGTAATGCAGAAGACAGTGGTTGAACCTGAGAAAACAACTGAGCTGAAATTGGATATTTCTCCCAAGTAATTGATTAATTTTAAGTTATGAAAAGAGTGGATCGAAGCATAGCGGATTTAATTTTAGAGTTTTTATCCCGGCTTAAAATCTCGGAACAATGGTTCTTAATCATTTTATCTTTGGTGGTCGGGGTGGGAGGCGGATTTGGAGCAATTATTTTCAGAGAGCTTATAGGCTTTTTCAATCATTTGTTTTTTGGTTATGGGAAAACGATATTATCCAGCGCAACTAATTATTGGATTGTCCTGATTCCTTTGATTCCAGCATTGGGCGGGCTTCTGGTGGGACCTTTAACCTACAAGTGGGCTAAGGAGACTAAAGGGCATGGGGTTCCTGAAGTTATGGAAGCGGTGGCTTTAAAAGGAGGGATAATAAGACCCAAAGTAGCAGTGGTTAAATCTTTGGCTTCCTCCATTTGTATTGGGTCTGGTGGTTCTGCTGGAAGGGAAGGACCTATTGTCCAGATCGGATCAGCTTTGGGATCGACTCTGGGTCAATTCTTCAGGATGTCTGGAGAAAGGGTGAAGATTCTGGTGGGGTGCGGTGCCGCTGCTGGGATCTCTGCTACTTTCAATGCACCTATTGCCGGTGTTTTTTTCGCTCTGGAGATTATTTTAGGCGACTTTGCCATACATACCTTCAGCCCGGTTATCATATCATCCTTTGTAGCCTCGATTATATCCAGAGCCTTTTTAGGAAACAACCCAGCCTTCCTTGTTCCTGCATATGAGCTAGCGAGTGTATGGGAAATTCCATTATATGTGTTATTAGGACTTCTGGCGGGAGGGGTATCAGTTCTATTTATAGAGCTTCTTTATAAATCTGAGGATCTATTTGAATCCCTTAAGATTAAAGGTCTCCTTAAACCAGCCATAGGGGGTCTGTTATTGGGGACAATAGGTATCTTCTATCCCCAGATTTTTGGTGTAGGATATGAAGGGATTAGTGCTGCCCTGCATGGGGAGATGTTATGGGGAATGATGTTTTTCTTGATATTCTTCAAGATAGTAGCTACGTCCTTGACTTTGGGATCAGGAGGCTCCGGCGGAATTTTTGCCCCATCCCTTTTTATAGG
>CAYURP010000064.1:3236-10084 GCA_964447175.1 uncultured Ignavibacteria bacterium
GGGAGGTGATGAGCAAATCCTGGGAGACCATACCCCAATCCATGCCCCTGGGACAGCTTTTGAAGGTGGTGGAGGAAAGCCAGTTTAACTTCTACCCGGTGGTGAACTACCAGGGTGAGCTTGAGGGGATTCTCTCCATACATGATGTGAGGAATTTGATCACCAAACGGAGTCTGGAAAATCTGGTTATTGTCAAGGATGTGATGCCAGGATATACTCAGATTCTTACCGAAGATGAGACTTTAGCATCAGCCCTGCAGAAATTCGGGCTTCAGGACGTGGAGGCATTACCTGTGGTAGAGAAAGACAATCATAAAAAGCTTTTGGGAATTCTTAAAAGATCGGATATAATAAACTTCTATAACAAAAGACTTCTGGAGAGAACCGGGAAATGAGAAAAAGACGAAAAACTGATATTTGTAAGGAGTAGAGAATTTGGAGAATATCACCGGGATACTCTTTGATCTGTTCTTGATGTTTGCCGTGGCTAAGGTTATGGGGGAGCTTTTTGAAAGAGCCAGGCAGCCTGCTGTGGTGGGAGAGATTCTGGCTGGCATTATACTGGGGCCCCATATCCTGAACCTGATCGGGCCCTCCCATTTCTATAATGTCTTAGCTGAGATCGGGGTGATCATTCTCCTTTTCAACGTGGGCCTGCATACCAGAACAGATGAGATGTTGAGTGTAGGACCCATCTCCCTGGTGGTAGCTCTTTTGGGGATTATCTTTCCTTTTGTTTTCGGGTATTTGTATACCCAGATAATTGCTCATTCCACTGTGGAAGCCATGTTTATTGGTGCAGCCATGGTGGCAACTTCTGTGGGCATTACTGCCCGGGTACTGGCTGATCTGGGGATACTGGATGCTAAGGTGAGCAAGGTGATCTTGGGAGCTGCGGTTATCGATGATATCATTGGCCTGATAGTTTTGGCAGTGGTGGCGGGATTGGGAAAGGGAACTATATCCTATGTTACAATCGGACTGGTCCTGTTCGAGGCCATCGCTTTTGTGATCTTTCTCATAATCATAGGCAGGAGAGTGATGTATCGGTTTTTTGGCGCAAACCTGAATGTTTTTAAATCCAGAAATGCACCCTTTACTATTGCTATCCTTATATGTCTGGGGCTTTCAGCTGTAGCCAGTTATATCCATCTGGCGGCAATTGTTGGTGCTTTTATGGCCGGGATGATTTTGGCTGAGTTCAATATCCAGTTCAGACTGTCTGTCAAAACTGAATCCCTTTACGATTTTTTGGTTCCCTTCTTTTTTGTGATGATGGGAAAACAGGTGGATTTATCCATATTTTCTCACCCTTCAATTATAGGGGCAGCCCTTATTTTGACCATCTTTGCAATTTTGGGAAAACTTATTGGCTGTGGATTGGGAGCTCTTAGTTTAGGCTGGAAACAGGCTTCTTTGGTGGGAGTGGGGATGGTTCCTCGGGGTGAGGTAGGATTGATCGTTGCCTCCATTGGATTATCTCTGGGGGTGATAACAAAAGACCTCTATTCTATTGTGGTATTTATGGTTATAGCCACCACACTTTTAACCCCGCCGGTCTTAAGGAGCTTGGTGGTTAAAATGCCAGAGCTTGAAGGAGTGGGGGAAAAAATTACCGAAGAAGAGGAAACACCAGAATAAACAATTTGAGTAAAATAAAATACATACACCGAGCGTAACGAATATACAAAAATATGGTCAAACAAAATAGATCTCTTGACCTTAAGGAGAGCGGCTGCAATAGCAATAAGGGAAATTGTTTAAAAAAATTTAGTTTCTTCTCCAATTTAGTTGTGGTAATTTTTGATAAGAAAAAGTCTCGTTTTAAGTTAGGTGATATGACATCCTGAAAACTCACCCCCTAACCCCCTCTCTTACTAAGAGAGGGGGAACAAAAGGGGGTGAGTTCAAAGAACCTGGAAGTTTTTTTAAGAAGGTAAAACACAAAGGATCACACACCGTGGTATTAATGCCTTCCATAAACCAATTCTTTAGCAACTCTTTCGGAGAAGAACCTGATTTTGAAATATAAAGTCTTTTGAGAAATGGGAACTGAAAGTAAAATTAAATTAATTCTTCTGCTACTTTTGGGAGTTATAATTTTTGGCACGGTTGGTTATACCCTGATTGAGGGTTGGCCTCTTTTGGACTCGCTCTATATGACAGTTATCACTCTTTCCACTGTGGGCTTCGGGGAGGTGCGAACCCTTTCCTCCATTGGCAGGGTATTTACCATAATCCTGGTAATTTTCGGTGTGGGTGGGGCTGCTTATACCGTCAGCATTATCGGACGATGGCTCATCGAAGGTGAGATAAGAGAATTTTTTGGGAGGAGAAAGATGGAAAAACAACTCAAAGACCTGAAGGATCATTACATTGTGTGCGGATACGGTCGGGTAGGGATGCAGGTTTGTAAGGAATTTAGCAGCAGGAAGGTTCCTTTGGTGGTCATTGACAAAAACCCGGAGATAGTCGAAGCTTTAGCCAGACAGGGGATAGTGGTAATGGAGGGGGATTGCACCGACGATTCAGTCCTTGAGGCTGCTGGAATCCGAAAAGCTAAAGCCTTGATCAGCACCGTTGCCTCTGAATCGGAGAACGTTTTCGTTAGCCTTTCAGCCAGACAATTCAATCCCCAGATATTCATCACCGCCCGGGCGGAATCCTCCTCTGCCGAAAAGAAACTTCTCCGGGCAGGAGCGGACAGAGTGGTATTACCTCACGAAATAGGCGGAATAAGAATGGCTCTGGTAACTTTAAGACCCGATATCGTGGACTTCATGAGGGTAGTGGGAGGAGATGAAAAAACGGGTTTTGCTATCGATGAAATAGAGGTGCTCCCTGATTCCCCTATCGCCAGCACCCTGCTTAAGGACTCTCCCATAAGGTGTGAGCTTGGGGTTTTAGTGGTGGGAATAAAAAAGAAGGGAAAGGAAATGGTCTTCAATCCTTCTGCGGACACAAAAATAGAGGCAGGAGATATCTTAATCGTAATAGGAGAGACAAAAAAGCTGGAGAGAATGGGCAAATTTACCCAGCCGGAAGGCAGTTAACAGTGAACTGTTAACAGTTCACTGTCAACAGCTAACAGTAAATAAATACAGACTTTCAATGCTCTCCATTCAGATGAAATTTTGTGGCTTGATTTAACTTACCTGAAAGGAGGTAAAAAACAATGCCAGAGTTCAGGCAGAACCGGGCTACCAAAGAATGGATAATAATTGCCAGCGAAAGAGCTAAAAGACCCCAGGAGTTCATTGAATCCAATTCAAAATCAGAAAAGCTTCCAGCTTATGATCCGGATTGCCCTTTCTGTTCTGGAAACGAGGATAAAACCCCTTTTGAAATTTTCTCATTAAAAAAAGGAAAAAGCAAAAAATGGCAGGTTCGGGTGATTCCCAACAAATATCCGGCTTTAATTCCCAAAGGTGAGCTTTTTATGCAAAGAGATGGTTTCTTCCTTCAAGCTAAAGGAATTGGTTATCATGAGGTTATAATCCACTCTCCCGGGCACAATAAAAGCCTGGCTAACATGTCCCAGTCTCAGGTGGAAAGGGTCTGTTTTACCTATCGCCAGCGATATCTGGATTTGAAAAAAGATAAAAGAATCAAAATGATCATCATCTTTGAAAACCACGGGGAGCGGGCCGGGACTTCTCTGGTTCATCCCCATTCCCAGCTGGTGGCTTTGCCTTTGGTTCCCGCCAGCATCAGACATCTTCTGGAGGAAGCCATGAGGTATTATGACGATCATGGATCTTGCGTTTTCTGTGATATGATAAAAGAGGAACTGAAAGCTAAAAAAAGAATTATACTTAAAACCGATGATTTCGTGGCTTTTCATCCTTTTGCCTCCCGGGCTCCATTTGAGACCTGGATACTTCCTTTGAAACATAATGCCAGTTTCGGGAGTATAGAAGTCAGGGACTGTGAGGATATGGCGAGGATATTGAAAAAGATCCTAAAGAAACTGGATAAAGGTCTATTGGATCCATCATATAATCTATTAATTCGCACCACTCCCGTAAAGGATAAGGAGGAGGATTACTATCACTGGCACATTCAGATACTACCCCGCCTTACCACGCCAGCTGGATTTGAATTAGGATCGGGAATTTATATTAATACCGCCTTTCCAGAGAGAACAGCGAAGTTTTTGCGAAACGAAGAAATCAGATAGGTTTAACCTAAAAGTAAAGGTAGGTTAAGGAACTTGAATCAAGGTTGATTTTTTGAAAAAATGTTCAAGATTTGAGCAAATTTGTCGAACTATTAGCAGTGAGATTTAATTTCAGGAAACTGGGTAAATTTAGTTACTACATTAAGGTATGCTTTTAGATTTTTCTAAAGATTGAAAAAAATTATGCCGAACCTTAAATTATTAAACGATTTAAAAATATTAAAAAAAGTGTATTTTTTTCTTGACAAAATTTAGGGGTGGCTATATATTCTGTCTCAATCTTATTTGGAGATATTTGTTTAGCTTGTTTTTTTAAAATTTAATGGTAACTTTTGAAAGCGAACGGATTTAAAAAAGAAAGAATGGTGGCCAGAAGAGATATAAATAGGATGGAAACCAAATAGACTGGGGGAAATATAGACTTAATCCGCTGAAAGCCCTCAACTTTAGCTTCCTTAGATTCGCCAGCATCGATTAAATGGAGGGGGTTATGGACTTGAAAGGATGCAGAACAATTCAAATACATAAACACGGAAATTTAAAAGCTTTTTATCCAGAGAAGCAGAATTCATGTAAGGAGGTGAGAGATATCGAAAAAAAAGTCAACCTGATTCATTCGGAAATTAGCTTACTTAACCTTTAGAGGAGGTGTTTAATGAAGTATCGAAGGAAGATACTGATAATATGGTGCTTGGCATTTGCCTTTCTTGCGTTAAGCGCGGCAGGTGCTAAAGCACAGATCTCCGTCACTACATCTGAAGTGTATACGGTATCACCCCATTGGGTTGGTTTTGACTCCTCAACGGTCCCTATTCTTATGGTGACCATCAACAACAATTCCGGAAACAATCTGTGGCTCAAGCGGGTAAGCGTTTCCTCGGAATGTGATACAGTGGCAGATGTAGGGATGGTAAGTTTCTGGCGAGAGTCAGGTGGAGCTGTTGGTTTCCAACCAACTGGTGGTAGTAAGGACACCGAGTTGGGGGTGGAAGCTACGGGTTATTTCAACCCCACCACGCATAAGGTGACTTTTGACTGGACCAACGTCAATCCACCCGATCCTATTTATCTGGATCCAGCCAATACCACCCCTTCGCCAGACTTCTATATTGTATTCGCAGTGAGGAATTCTGGACTTGATCCGGATTCATCCGGAAGAGTCCTGGACGCTAAAATTGCCACCCAGGACGTAGTTGCCTGGGACCGGCTACCAAGTCCAACTGAGTATACCGCTCCGGCAACTCCTCAGGCTGAAGGCCAAACCTACCTGATCCTTTTGGATGATTATCCGCCGGATTTCGCGCTGGATAACATAGACCTGCTCACCGATAGCTGCGCCTTTAAGCTCAACGCCACCTATGCCTGCACGGTGTGGGACGTGATCGATAACGCAGTTATCACAGGATATACCTCTACGGTGAAAGCGGATCTTACGGTCCTGGGCGAGTCGGCTACTCGATCCTTGACTTATAATGCCGGTCCTCCGGGAACCAATTATTATGAGGTTTTTGATACTATTCCCGATGCGTACATCCCCGACGGTATGGATATCCCAAAAGATTGGGACATATCCTCAGGTTACGTGATAAAGGTTACCGCAACCGACCCTATGGGAAACTCCCGGAGCAGAGATGTAACGCAGGTTTACAAGTATTTAGACACCATTTGGCCCGATTTGGATTCCAGCGATATCACCATGCAATTGGTTTATGATCCAGGGCTTGACGGTATCGCCTCAGTTGGAGACTCGGTTAAGCTGACGGTGAATATGCTTAATCAACCTCCAGCCGACGATGCCGAGGAGATCTTAAATACGCTCTGGGGCGCCAATTACAATGGGGTCTACATATTTGAAAACGGAGATTTCAACGGATTCGATCCTTTTGACCAGCTAACCTATCCCTTCTATCTTTTCGATGATCCGGTAAACGAGGTCTGGGATACCGTTTTCCAGGTTATCCCTGGTAATACAGACAGGCCAGCTTACCACGATTCATCGAGGATCTGGGTTACTTCAGAGGACAACATAGGTCACTCACCGGACTGTTCTCCTGCTTCCGGAGCGGAACTGACGGGAGACATCGGAAACAGGCATAAGGTTATTTCCACAAGAGCCCCCTTTGGAATCGATAACGATACCCTTGTCCATGGAGTAGCCTATTATGATCTGGATGCTGGTGGTGACGCCACCTGTCCCAACGAGATCAATATCGGGGATAGGATTTGGATATGGATCGATCTTTCCATGAATACAGATACCATCACCTCGGTTACTATGGACCTGTTAACCTCAGGACTGGGTGGAACCCAGAACCAGGTCCTGTATGACGATGGAACCCATGGTGATGCAACAGCCGACGATCATATCTTCTCCTTTGAATGGACCATACCTTACCCGGCAGCCTACGCTGTAGATGAAACTCCGGGTAATCATTCTGTGGACATAACCTACTGTGACGATGGTGGCAACTGCAGCTATTATGCTGTTACCACTGCAAGAGGAGTTGATACTGAGGCACCTAATCCAGTTGAAAACCTGATTGCCACTCCTATGGCGGGTGGAGTCATTAAACTGGACTGGGATAGTCCCAGTGGAACCTCAGATGAGTATGAATATCACATCTACTCCAATGGTGGAAGTGGTGACATAAACTATACTGCTGAAGTG
>CAYURP010000065.1:0-10055 GCA_964447175.1 uncultured Ignavibacteria bacterium
TCCGGTGGTCGAGGCTATGGCATGTGGTTGTCCTGTGATTAGCTCCAATACTTCCTCTATACCTGAGGTGATAGGCGATGCTGGTATTTTAATAAATCCCTATGATACTGGTGAAATAAGTCAGGCAATATTTAAAATGATTTCAGACGATCAGTTAAGAAGTAAACTGAGAGAGAAAGGATTGAAAAGGGCGAAATTGTTTAGCTGGAAAGAGACTGCCAGAAGGACTTTAAGTGTTTACGAATCTGTATTCTGAGGAGAATGATTATGGAGCAAGAACAACTCAGAAGTTGCAATCTGTGCCAGAGCAACGAATTGGAAACAATAGATAAATCATCTAATATTTGCAGATGTCAAGCTTGTGGCTATATTAAAGAAATACATTGCTACAGAAAAAGCTGCTGCAATCATTTTGACCAAGTCCAGCTTTAGATATAGCGCAAGTTAGCTGGTCTCTTAACCCTAGATAAAGGAGACGCAAATGGATATGATGAACGAAACAGAGATATCCATACTAAAGCAGCAAATTGCTAGCATTCAATGGTATCACTCCATTGATCTTGGCAACGGTGTGATCACTCCTGGAGGGGAAAATAGTGCTAAGAAGCTCAGGCGGCTTAAACTCCCCGAGTCTTTGGCTGGACAGACTGTTTTGGACGTGGGCGCCTGGGATGGTTTTTTCTCTTTCGAAGCTGAAAAACGTCATGCAAAACGTATACTGGCGACGGACTCATTTGTCTGGCGCGAAATAGGTAAAGCGGGGTTCGACTTGGTCAAAAAGCATTTGAAATCCCAAGTTGAGGAAATGGAGATAGATGTACTTGAGTTGTCACCGGATAAAGTCGGTACCTGGGACATCGTGTTTTTCTTGGGGGTGCTCTATCATATGCAACACCCTCTGTTAGCATTGCAAAAAGTAGCAAGTGTGACAAAGGGAATGCTGATTGTTGAAACACTGGTTGATATGTTAATGTACACACGGCCAGCCATTGCATTTTATCAAGGGGTGGAACTGAGCAATGATTTTACCAATTGGGTGGGGCCCAATCCTGCGGCCGTCGAGGCGATGCTCAAGACCGTAGGTTTCAAGAAAACACAAGTGGTCTCCGAGGTACGTTCGTTGTTGTTTCGGATATGTAGGTCGGCATGGTATAAGTATAAGCGCAAAGAACCTTTTTGGAGTGCTGTTCGGACTGATCGTATTGTAGTGCATGCGTGGAAATAAGACATAGCAACGAACCGACATAAAGGCAACCTTGCACATCAGCGGCCAAAAAGTTTTCGGATTTACATCCTTTGCCTAAATTCGCTTATCAAAAATGGCAGAAGGATGGCAGGTGTATTTTGATAGTGACCTATACGATTAATTAGACTATAAATTTTATCGGGGGGACTAAAGATGAAAATCGCCATTACCGGAATTAGAGGAATTCCCGCTAACTACGGTGGTTTTGAGATTTTTTGCGGAAGAACTTTAGGTATCTATGAATCTGTATTTGAGCCAAAGCAAGCCAAAGGATGGTTTCCCATAGGTTTGATTTCAAGAAAAGCGGATATATGAGAAAATTGGAAAGTCTTTATTATCAGGTTTTAAAGGAAAGGAGGGAAGATGTTCAATTCTAAAAAATTGAAAATGATCCAGAGGGTGGATATGGTAAAAAGACATCTTTTCTCCTTTCTCCGCCATAACACCTTAAAGAAGATGGCCAACTTAGCTTTGGCTGAATGGGAGATGAGGAGGGGCAATACCAGTCTGAGAGGCAAGCCCTTTATGATTAAGATTGACCCCATCTCCTTTTGCAACCTCTCCTGTCCGGGTTGTCCCAGCGCTTGTAACTCTGGAACCGGTAATAATGGAAGAATGGATTTTGAACTTTATAAAAAGATAATAGATGAGCTCAAAGATTGTCTATATAAAGTATCTCTGTATGCCTGGGGTGAGCCACTTTTAAACAAGGAGATTTACAAAATGATTGGCTATGCCACCCAGAATAACATTGGTGTGGTGGTTAGCTCCAATATGAACGTTTTCTCCGGCTGGCATGCCGAACAAATGATAGAATCTGGCTTGGAGCATCTGATCGTAGCTATAGATGGTACTACCCAGGAGAGCTACTCCCGCTATCGGATAGGGGGTAGTCTGGATAAAGTGATAGATAACTTAAGGATTTTAAGAGAGGCTAAGAAAAGGATTAACAGCAGATTCCCTTTAGTTGAGATGCAATTTCTTTTAACTGAAGAGAATCGCTTTGAAATTCCAGCTATCAAGGAGCTCTCTTTAAAACTTGAGGTAGATCGTTTAGTCTTTAAGTCCTTTTATGAGGAAGATAAATCCAGATTCTCTTCACCTTTTGCTAAAAAAAGAAAAAACAGGTGCCACTGGCTCTGGCAGAGCATGGTCCTCCTCTGGGATGGTTCGGTTACTCCCTGCTGTTTCAAAAATACCAAACCAGAAGTCGGCTCTGTGGTTTCTGATTCAATTTCCCAAGTGTGGAATAGTCAAGTTTATATAAAATCCAGAGAGCTTTTTTGTGGAGAGAAGATTTCTGATGAAGCTAATGAAGAATGTACTTACTGTAAACTATTTGTCTGAGTAATCATTGGTAAAAAATATAAAGAGGGGGACGGAATGAAAATGGCAATAACCGGTATCAGAGGAATTCCGGCCAACTACGGAGGATTTGAGACCTTTGCGGAAGAACGTGAAGTATCTGTGAATCTGTATTCTAAGGAGAAATGATTATGGAGCAAGAACAACTCAGAAGTTGCGATTTGTGCCAGAGCAACGAATTGGAAACAATAGATAAATCATCTAATATTTGCAGATGTCAAGCTTGTGGCTATATTTTTGACAATCCCAGACCCTCCCTTGAAGATATTATTCAATATTATTCATCCGAAGGGCAATATGATGTTTGGTTGGAGCAGAGCGAGGGAAGAGATTTACTTTGGAAAAGACGACTATCCATAATCACTGACTTTGTTAAAAAGGGAAACTTATTAGATGTGGGCGCGGGCATAGGTCAATTTTTATATTATGCTCGGCAATTTTTTAAAGTTCAGGGTACTGAAGTATCAAAAGAAGCTATCAAAATAGCTAAAGAGAGGTACTCTGTTGAACTGATAGAAGGAACCCTTGAAAATATAAATAGTTTTCAAAGCACCAGCTTTGATGTTATAACCCTAACTCACGTGTTAGAGCATGTCCCTTATCCCTCCGAGACATTGAAAAAGTGTTATGACCTATTGAAAAGGGGCGGATTCTTGTTTATCTCCGTGCCCAATGAGAACTTTTGGTCCAGACTATACTTAAACCAGCATGGGGGGTTGATAAAGTATTGTGTCAAGTTGTTTCTTCAAACGCTAGGTGTCCGCAAGTACAAAACAATAGGGAGGTTTAAAAAGATTACGCTTTATCCGCACAACCACTCTGAAATCCATTTATCTCATTTTACTTTTAGACCCTTGAGAAGCTTTCTCGAGAGAGCAGGTTTCAGAATTATATTAGATTCATTAGATCCTTATTATCCTTTCGGTGGTTGGAGAGGTTTTAAAGAGGGGCTTGCTTTCCGGTTTTACAGGTTTATCAAAAAGATATTTTCATACAATTTTTATGACACCATGCTGATCGTTGCCCAGAAATTGGATTAAATAAAATCATAAATTTCATGAGGGTTAAGAACAATGAAAATCGCTATTACCGGAATTAGAGGAATTCCTGCTAACTACGGGGGTTTTGAGACCTTTGCAGAGGAACTCTCTACTCGTCTGGTTAAACGAGGACATGAGGTGACGGTCTATGGTCGAAAAAACAATGTGAAAACTTCTGAAAAGTTCTATAAAGGTGTTCGCCTGGTTATATTACCCACCATTAAGCATAAGTATCTGGATACAGTTGCCCACACCTTTATCTCGGCGTTTCATATTTCAGCCCGGAAATATGATGTGGTGTTAATCTGTAATGCGGCAAATAGTATCTTCTCATGGATACCCCGATTGAGCGGAAAGAAGGTGTTGGTCAATGTGGATGGTATTGAACGGAAGCGCAAGAAATGGAATAAGCTGGGTCAGACCTATTATCACCTGTCTGAGTGGCTCTCCACCTTTTTGCCTGATGGAATAGTTACCGATGCCAAAGTAATTCGAGACTATTATCAGAATAATTACAGTAAATCATCCCATATGATAGCCTATGGAGCCAGCACCTCCAGAAAGCTCTCGTCGGAGCAAATCAGAAAGTTCCGCTTAGAGCCTGAGAAGTATGTTCTCTATGTAAGCCGACTGGAACCGGAGAACAATGCCCATATGGTTATTCAAGCTTTTGAACAGGTCAAGACAGATTTTAAATTGGCTATAGTGGGAGATGCCCCTTATGCTCAGGAATACATCAGAAAACTCAAAAACACCAAAGACCCTCGTATCGTTTTTTTGGGTTTTGTCTTCGGCGAGAGTTACAAGGCACTGCAGCAGAATGCCTATTGTTACGTTCAAGCAACCGAAGTGGGGGGAACCCATCCAGCTTTAGTCGAAGCCATGGGATATGGGAACTGCGTTCTTTTTTTAGATACTCCCGAACACCGAGAGGTGACAGGAAATTGCGCCATCCCATTCTCTTCGGTAGATGAGCTGAGAGATAAACTCCAAATGGTGTCGCTTGATCCAGCCGTCGTAGTAGAGTATCAAAAGAAGGCTATGCGAAGAATTAAAGACCGATATGGCTGGGAAAGCATAACAGATCGCTATGAAAAACTTTTTGTAAGTATGTTGAATGGAAACAATCTTGAGAACAATTTCAACAGAAGTGACCAGAAAATTAAAAGTGAACTGTTACAACAAAACAATTAACTAACTTACTGCAGGATAAGCCTCGGGCTTAAAAGGGTTTCATCCTGAAGGAGGTTAATTATATGAAAAAGTTCTTTGGAGTTAGTTTCATCATTTTGTTTTTCACCTTATTTAATTTGACAGAAGCTGCTCAGACCGAAACTATTCCGGTGGGAGACGAAATCTATAGCTGGGTCTATGATTACATCGACCAGCTTTACCTCAGGGGACATTTTGAAGATCTCCATTCAGGGACCAAACCTTATTTCAGAGGTGAAATAGCTCAGTCCCTCCTGAATTTAATGAAAAGGATGGGGAAAAATGAAATTGAACTCTCAAAATCAGAACTTTGGATGATTCACAGGTTGGAAGAGGAGTTCGCCTCTGAAATGGAAACGATCAGTGCCAAGGATGATAATCCAATGAATCTTGATAATGGGGAAAAATTGAAATGGGGGGTGGATTTTTTAGAGAATATGCAATTCAAGTCCAAGAGTAGGTCTAACTTTTTTGAAAGTGGTATGCCTTATTTTGGTGCTGAAATGAAGGGTGATTTCTCCTTTTTCATCAGATATAATCTTGACGAGAGTCTGACTCACGATCCCCTCTACACCGGAAAGGTGTGGCAGGGTATGGCCGGCGAGGTTGCCCAGGCCTATCTGGGATTCAAATTTCCCTGGTTCAACCTCCTTTTGGGCCGGGAGAAACTTTCCTGGGGACAGAGCAAGATCGGTTCCTTGATTCTGTCAGAACAGGTCTTGCCTCTTGATATGATTCAGATTCAGACTGAGTGGAGATCCTTTAAGGGCACTTTCTTTGCTGCCTTTTTGGACCCTTTGTTTTTAGAAGATTCTCTGGGCAAGAGAAACATCAATCGTTACCTTTCCGGTCACAGGTTGAGCGTTAAGGTTGGGAAAGTCTTGGAATTAGGTTTTTCAGAGACTGTTGTTTATGGTGGTGAAAACAGAGGGTTAGAACCCTACTACTTGAATCCTCTGATCTGGTATCATGGGGCTCAACTGAATCAAAACAAGGACGACAACACCTTCATTAGCTTCGATTTTAATCTCAGGCCCAAAAGGGATATAATTTTCTACGGAGAATTTCTGATAGACGATTATCAAATAGAGAACAATTCCTCCTCAGATAAGGAGCCCAACGAGTTGGGCTTTTTGGCTGGATTTTCGACAGCAGATTTTCTGGGTCTTGATGGCTATCAGATAAACACGGAATATGAGAGGATCAACAATCATACATATAATCAAAAATTCTTGCAGAATAGATACCTGTACAAAAATAGGCTCTTAGGCAGCAGATTGGGTCCAGATTCAGATTGCTTTCAGGTCTGGCTTAAGGGATGGATAAGAAAAGGATTGGAACTTAAGGCTGGTTATTCAATTACTCGCAAGGGAGAGGGGGATATTTTCGCCCAGTGGGATGAACCCTGGTTGGGGGTTGACGGGAATTATAAGGAGAAATTTCCCACCGGGGTAGTGGAAAAAGTCAGAGAGACTCAGATCAGCTTGGAGTATTTCCATAATCATGCTCTAAGGATTAAGCTTTGCGCTGCCTACGCCATTATCTCCAATCGAGATAATGACCCGGGTACAGATGAAAACGAACTTGGAATCGATCTTTTGATCCAGTATCACTTCTTGCGGAGGTAAGGGTATGGGTACAAATAATTCAAAGGTCTTCAGACGTTTCAATTTTGTAGTTGACCTTATCTTAACTGCTTTTGCATTCTTTCTGGCAGATTTCATAGCGTCATCAAGAATCATTCACTTGATCGAACCTGCCACAATAAGTAATAGATTTTCATTCTTCATCCTACCTTTATGGTCGCTCTTTTTGTTATCTTTTAGGGGAAGCTATAATTATAGATTCAGATCTTCACTTTGGATTGCCCAAGGGTTGTTATTCCCTTTAGCTAAAGCCTTTATCCTTCTTTTGGGGCTTTCTTTCCTGTTCAAATTCGGGAAAAACGATAGGATAACTCTTTTTATCTTTTTAGGATTTGATTTTTTGTTTTTATGGGGATTCAGAATGGTTATGAATCTCTTGCTCACTTCTCTGCAGGCAAGAGGATATGGTTTGAAAAAAGTTCTTTTGGTGGGAAGTGGCCAGATGGCTAAGGATTATATTAAGGAAGTGAAAAGACATCCAGAATGGGGGGTCAAAATCATTGGTGGATTGGATTGGGAGGAGAATCATAAGGGAAGAAGATATTTAGGTGTTTCCTTTATTGGAACGCTTGCCTCTCTTGAGTCTATTTTGAAAAATAATCAAATCGATTGTGTGATTTATGCAGTCCCCTCAAAGTTTATGGATTTTATCCGGGAGTGTGTTCTCTTGTGTGAAAAGATGGGGGTTATGGTGAATATTATTGCAGATTATTTTTGTTACAACCCGCCAATTAAAAGATCGAGAAATTTCGAGAGTAAGCCCGTCATTGCCTTTCATACCGGGTCAAATAAATCCTTGTCCTTAATTTTGAAAGGAATCTTGGATAGAGCGCTGGCTTTAATTGGAATTTTGTTCTTCTCTCCAATTATGCTGGGCGTTGCTCTTTTGATCAAATTCACCTCGCCTGGTCCTCTACTTTTCAAGCAGAAAAGGTGCGGACTGAACAACAAAAGATTCACTTTTTACAAGTTTCGGACCATGGTGGAAAATGCCGAAGAACTGAAAAAAAACCTTCTTGAAAGAAATGAGATGGACGGGGCTGCTTTCAAAATAAAAGACGATCCTCGTATCACCAAGGTAGGAAAATATTTGCGCAAATTCAGCTTGGATGAACTCCCTCAGTTGTTCAATGTCCTTTTGGGAAATATCTCCTTAGTGGGACCCAGACCACCTTTACTTCAGGAGGTAAGCCAATATCAAGACTGGCAGAGAAGAAGGCTTTCAGTTAAACCAGGGATAACCTGTTTGTGGCAGATAAGTGGAAGAAACGAAATAGGTTTCAAACAATGGATGGAGATGGATTTAGAATATATTGATAATTGGTCTTTTAAATTGGATCTTAAGATATTATTCAAAACTATCCCCGCTGTGATCTTAACCAGAGGGGCAAGGTAAAAAAACTCGCATCTTCAGTATGTGAGATGACCTTCAGTTACCAATTTCTTCTCATTCCATAAAAGATGAGCTAAAATCTGGTTTTAATTTTAGTTTCTTCTCCAATTTAGTTGTCGTAATTTTTGATAAGAAAAAGTCTCGTTTTAACTTAGGTGGGATGACATCCTGAAAACTCACCCCCTAACCCCCTCTCTTACTAAGAAAGGGGGAACAAAAGGGGGGTGAGTTCAAAGAACCTAGTAGTTTTTTTAAGAAGGTAAAGCACAAAGAATCACACACCCTGGCATTAATGCTTTCCATAAACCAATTCTTTAGCAAATCTTTTGGAGAAGAACCTAATTTAAAAACTGAGCTATTTACTATTGACAGTTTTTTAATTTACAGATTTAGTTTAAGCTTTGAAACAAAATTGTCTTTTTGAATGTAAATATGGATTTTTCTCAAAAACTGAAGGTTTTGTAATGTAATTCCGCTTGACCAACGGATTCCTCAGGACAGTTTTAAAATTTAGTAGAGCTTTTTATCTGTTATGAATTAAAAAGGGGATCCAGCACAAATACTGGATCCCTTTCAATGGAGTGGGGAACTCCATTGAGGAGGTGCGGGGTGAAAGAACTCTTAGGGAAAACCAGTCCCCAGCCCCCCGCAGGGACTGGTTTTTATTAGGGGAAAATTCACCCCCTTAGCCCTAAGAAACTTTTTTCTCTGGTTATTAACAGGTCTTGCTTGATTTTTTCCTCCAGATCTATGAATTTAAAACCAAAGGAATGGTTCCTGTATTTTATCTTTTCAACCTCCCTTAACGAGCTCAGAACTGTTTTCATTTTGGATAGTTCCCTTTTACATATTCCTAAGAATTTTTGGGTGTTCTCCTTTTCCAGGCCGTCATTTCTCAATTTCTGCTCCAGAAGTTCAGCCTGTCCTAAAAGCACTGTCAGTGAATCTGACATATAGTAGTTAATGGTCTGGACGAATTTCTTGATTGTCTCCTTTTCGATTTCCTCTCTACTTTTCTCCGGAAATCCATTGAGGAAAATTTTTCGTATTTTGTTTTTAGGATTTAAAAACATATAATTTTTTCCTTACAAATCCTTCTTCGATTTAAGTATCGAAAGGGGGGGTGACAGAACCTGTCAGCGGACAAATATTTTTTGGGGGTTTTTAAATATAGGGATGAGGGGGTTATCTAAGGATTTTTTCTGGTAAGGCTTCTTTCATTTGTTCCTCGAAGGTTCCGCACCCTCCCTTTTCTTGGAGGCATTCTCTGCAGATATTTTCCAAAATCCCGGATAGGGAGTAATCTGGTCTTCGCTCAAATCTTCTGTCTAAGAGCATGACCTTCTTGAATTTGCTTATATTAAAGAGATGGAAATTCTGGTGGGATAGGCAGAAGCCACATAAAATCCAGCCACCACAACGAAATACCAGAGAATATGGTTCCACCTCACATGTATATCTCAGAACACTCTTAGGTTGATAGTTGACATTTATGACCCTCTGATCCAGAATTGTTTTTTCAATCATTTCAAAGAATGTATTTGTTACTAAAGGTTTCTCATATATTTTGGGTTTTATATACAAAACATCTTGATTTATTTTTATCTTTGATTTAAGCTCTTGATTCAGGTTGGCTTCGATTTTACCTAATGCCGATTTAGCTATTTTGGAAAGATAAGGAATATATTCCACCGGGGAGGATTTCAGCCCCTGTCTTATAACCAGGTATTCCTCCAGATTAAAATTTAAAGTGGGGAAAAAGGAATCCGACAAAAGCTTATATCCCTTGTCGAAATATACCGGGATTTGAGATCTGGACAGAGCCAGCATATCTCTATAGATAGTCCGCTTGGAAACGCCCAGTTCCCTGGATAGATCTGTGGCATTCAGGCTTTTTTTTGTTTTAAGAAGATTTATCTCAGCAAGAAGTCTCTCATATTTTGACATCCTGTCCCCGCTCCCTCAATTAACGGCATCCTATCCCCACTCCACAACCGAGATACCTGTAACAGATCTCACTTCATAATTTAAAGCATTTCAAATCCCTGTATCAAACTAAGAATAGTTCCAACTCACCTCTGGTGATAATTCATTCAATTTAGATTAAGAACATCAAAATTTTTGCCAGAAAAACAAAAAACCACTTAGCCAAT
>CAYURP010000066.1:0-9540 GCA_964447175.1 uncultured Ignavibacteria bacterium
ATTGGATTCAACTGGTAAAGCGAAACAGATGTTCGTGCCCAGATTGAATGGGTTGGGATAGTTTTGTGCCAGAGTAAAAGTGGTGGGTAGTACATTGAAACCAACCTTGTTGAAGCTGCAATTCACCTCTCTACCTTTAGTGTCTCTCAGGTCCAGAGTCTTGGAGGTGAGTGTAATATCACCACTCTGCAGTAACTTGAAATGAATGGTAACCACTTCACCGGAAGCCTCAATAGTTGCTCCAGTTCCTAATGCTGCAGCGCTGAAATCGATCCTGTCTTTAGCAGCCCAGTAGAAGGTCTCCGAACCGGATAACACCTTGCCTCTCTTCACATTCAACAGCTCCAATTGTGTGTGATCGTAATCCAGAGCTACATGGATACCCTGTACACCCTCTGCGTGGTTTATTACCAGCTTAGCATCAAACTCCTCTCCCACTGCGACTTCAGCCATCTCCACAGTTAGCTCAGCTAAATTAGTAGTAGTAACTACGGGAACCACTTTGGGGCTCACCGGATCCTTTCCGTAATTCTGAGCAAATATCATCAGATCTGGCTGGAAGTCGATGCAACCATCAGGTTGTGGCAAGCCATTCTGTGTGCCATCGTCGGTCGGACCTATATCACAATATGGATCAAAGTTGGGATCTGGATCACAAGTATTATAACAGTAAGCAAGACGTAACAGGTCATCCCAATCCACATCGCCATCGCAGTCAAAATCCCCCAGGATATAGGAGGTGGTCATATCGCACAGGTAACAACCGCTCTCGTTTCCAGCAGAATCATAGAAGGTGATAGAGAAAACATAAATATCGCATGGTTCAGCAATATTGTAGGAAGTAACGGGTGCCTCCACGCTATCCACGAGGAAATCGCCTGGGCAGCTAGGTGCTCCTCCACCATACCAAGGATAATTATTCCAGCGTTCCTTCTTGATTATTACACCCTTGAAATGGGAATCCGAGCCAGTGTAATCCCATGTTAGATGAACGCCTGGCCCATCATTGATCTTAGCTGGTACAGAGGCGAAAGAAGAAGTGGGACAGCTCGGCGGAGTCTTGTCGTATATGAACGAATCAGGAGTCAGCCAACCCGCCTCCAATCCGCTGGAGTCTTTGAAATTGACCTCTGCAATCTTCAATCCCTCAGGTGGATCTGTAAGCTGGAAGTCGTTCCAAGTTACCGGCGAGGAGAGGGGCTTCCATCCAATGGAACCTCCGCCTGGCTCTCTTATCCTATAGGACATGGCATCCGAAGAGGCTGGGGTGACATCGATGTCCACATACCTTTCGTTAGTAAAGTCAGTATTTCCCGAGGTCCTATCCTTCATCACTATAGAACCAGTTGGAGGAGTGGCGTCGTAGATAATGCTGTCAGGCATCGGAGCACTGGCGTTTCCAGCTTTGTCAACGTGTCTCTCGAACACAATCTTAAGACCCTCGGCTGGGTTGGTAAAGGTGTAATACCAGGGATAACCAGTCCAAGCAATGGTGGTGAGAGTACCCTCTTCATCATAAATCCGCTCAAAAGGATGCAGCTCAGCCCAGCTAGTGTGCCAGTCAACCTGCACCTGGGACTCATCAGTATAATCAAAGCTTGCTGAAGTCTTATCTGCCATCTCCCAATTTGCGTAGACTGGTGGAGTAGTATCCAGGATTATGTCATCGAATTTCCAGCCGCCAGCGTTCCCGAAGGTATCCCGTACACGCACCCAGATCCTCTTATTAGCGGTATTTTGTGGTGAGTCCGGTGGACGTACGTACCAGGTCACCTGCCAAGGCGGTCCGCCAGCAGGTAAAGCTGTCCAGGCTGAGATCGCTTCACCATCATACTGAATCTGATATTCCACAGCATCTGCCGCAGCATAGATGTCCACATTCACAGTGGTATCATTGGTAAAGCCGGGTTGTGCAGGATATGGGCTGCCAGTATCCAATACCACAATGCTGTCAGACCCAGGAGGCGTAGTGTCTTTGGTGAAATTCCACACAACCGTATCACAGGCAGCATTGGGTGGGCTCTCACAGTCGTCCACGGTAAAGGTGAGGTAATGAGGTCCATCTCCCAAGCCCGGCCAAGCCCAGGCGAGAATTGCATCAGCTCTTGCGGCAAAATCGTGGCTGGCGGGGCAACCGCCAACATCAGCATCATCATACCACGTGCCACCATCCACATCCCAACCGAGGTGCTTTATGCCTAAACCATCGTCGGCAAATGTCAACTCGGTGAAATTGATGGGAGCGCTGATTGTTCCTCCACTTGCCGGGTCCACGTTAACCAGATAGGGACAGGTGGCATCGACAACCTTAACCCAGCTATTATATCCGCTTACAGACACATGATGTTTCTGCGGATGATCCTTAATAACCCAGGAATCAAGCTTGACCTCACTCCAGGTATAGTTCAGTCCCTCGAAAACGATATCAAACAGTTTCAACGAATCCAGGACCACATGAGAGGTTTCACCCAGGCAGGTCTCAGTCACGATCAAGGTGTCCCAGTTAGGAGCATGTACCACACTCCAGTGGAAGAAGGTAGAGTCAGTGCCATCTCCGGGAAAATCACCGTGCGAAACACCCACAACGTCGAGTTTAGCGGACGGGAAAATCACCTTTATCTCATAGGCAAAGAGATGCTGGGCCGGTGCACATATAGCGGACAAGTCCAGATCAACATTCACGTTCCTGGTTTCGCCAATTGGAATCACCGTACCCGGTGGGTATGCTGGTAAGACCATCAACTTTCCGGTTTTAGGATTACGATCCTGAATGCCCGAGCCTCCATCCAGAAGATAGGGAGGTGGAGCAATGAAATCGTTCCAGTAGTTGCCCACTATAGTTGTGCCATGATCATCCCAGTGGTAGCTACCACTGGCATCATATCCTTGTGATGTAGGTGAGCCCGGATTGTTCTCGTTGTTGTTGTAGAAGCAGTTGCAGTAAATGACATTTAAGGTGCTAGTGGCATCGACATAACCACCCCAGAGGTCGTTTTTGTAGATGGTATTAGCATTGAAGGTATTCCCGTCACTTCCGTTTACCAGCTTAAAACCGTTTCCCGTATTGTAGCAGATGATGTAACCTGTGAACGAGTTATTATCACTGTTGTCCACATAGATTCCATCTCCTACATTGTAGGACAGAGGTGAGCCGGAGAAGGAGTTGCCATCACTGTTTGTCGTAGCATATATTCCTTCTTTCCCGCTGTTGGTGACTCCACCTGAAAAAGAGTTGTTATCGCTGTCATAGAGATAGATTCCATATCCTCCGCTGTTGTCCACCGGGCAATCTGTGAAGGTGTTGTTATCACTGTTCTTCAGATATAGACCATCTCCTGTGCTGCTGCTGACTGGATAACTGGTGAAGGTATTACCTACACAGCTCTCTAAATGGATTCCATCATCACCATGATTGGTAACATCACCCGGATCCACGTTGTTGTTATCACTTCCACCATAAAATCCGATGCCAAAACTCGAATTGTCGTGGATGCTAATATCGGTGATTTTATTGTCATCCGAATCGTTGGCAAAGTAGATTCCGCGAGCACCGTCCTTAATTTCCTGACCATCTATGGTGCTGCTATCCACATTAGAGAAGTAGATCCCTGAATGGGTCGAGCCAAAGTAGTCATTATCACCCAGAAAGAGATGTTTGGAATTCAAGCCATGGAGAGCATACTGAAAGTCCTGGATAGTGAATCCAGATACTCTGCAGTAGCCTGTTATGTTCAGGATTTTAAAACCTATGCCAGCACCACTGGTAGGAGCAACCAACTCGACAACATTTTTCCCGTCAGAACCGATGGCTAAATCCTTGCCATTAATGATAACATTTTCAGAATATGGGGAGCCGCAAGCCTTAACGTGTATTGAATCTCCAGTAGCGTTGGACGCATCGACAGCCGCCTGGATGGTCTTATATTCCTGCTCACCACATCCTACTATCCTGATTACCGCATTAGCAGTGGATGAGAATAGAAAGAAAACTGCAATGAGAGACAGCAGCAACAAAATTCTACTTTTACTTAAGTTCATTTTAGTCCTCCCAGTTCCATGAAAAAGTTCAATTCCTCTCTTGTGGCGATAACTCGCTATGCCACAAAGTTATCCTCCCCCTCATTTCCATCCTTTCTTTAAACAGCTACTTATTTAGATATCACCTCCTCCGCCCGAAGTTTGCGTTCAAGTATTAATCCCCCTCCCGTGAAGCTTGTGTGTCTCACCTCCTTCCACCGAAAAAGGGTTTACCTTCCAACAATTAAAGTTGAATAGAACAAAATTTTCCGAGAGACATTCAGTTCAATTTAAGTGTTTGATATCAAAGAGCTCAATTCCTTCTGTGAAGATCTCCCCCACATCTTTTGAAAGAAAAAGCGGCATTTTCTCCTCCGAGAAATTGCCGCTTACCAGCTTGGTCCAATCTCACTTTATTATACCGTATATTCTATTTGTTCTCTTCTATGCTATTTCTTTAACTCACCTCTTTTTTCAAAAAATCTTTTATTTTATTCTAAACTCTAGCTTCTCTTTTGGGCAATAGGCACTCACTATCTCGTAATCTTTTCCTTTCAACTGCATTATTATCTCGATTGTTACTTTCTTCTTCTGGATTGTGCTCCCATATTTTTTCTTTAAGTATTCGCTAATAGCTTCATCTACCACATTCATTTTTCCAACCGGCTCCTTCAATATAAAAAGCGACATCATTCCAGCCATTTTGGGCTAAAAAGTGTCGCTTAATAGCTTGATCCACTCGGGCCCGCGCTTTGAAGTCCTAATCAAGCGCTTTAATAATCTATTCTGCTTTTATTATTTAACTTTTAATAGTTTTTAAAAATATCTCCTCTTCCGGTACGTAAACCTCCTTCATTTCATATTTAGTTGAGTTGAGTTCCATAAGGATCTCAACAGTGAACTTCTTTCTAAACAGTGAATCACCATATTGAAGTTTCAAGTAGTTGTTGAGTGATTCGTCTAGTATATTTGCCATAAAACCTATTCTATTATTCTATTTTAATATACACTGTCATATGCATATCCATAGAGTCATTTACCTTTTACTATACAAATAATCTATTTATAATATATATGTAATTTGTATTTTGTCAAGTATTATTTTATAAAAGTTATTAAAAATAATTATTAATTAATATTTAATTACTTAGTTATATTATAATATTAACCTTTGTAACGACCTATTATTACCTATAATTAAATATGTAATATCTCAACTAATGAATTATTTAAGATATAAATAATATATAATAACCTTATATTTTGTCAAGTAAAAATTTACCTTCTTGGCAATTTATTTTTTCCCAATTTGTCGTACATTAGAACTATTGAGTAGATTTACCCTTGAAGCTAACTCATTACATGGCAAGTATTTTGGGGCGCCCCTTATTTGAAAACGGTAGTGGAAGATAAAGATTTAGTAATTTAGATTACTGACTCTAAGTGAATTTTTTTGCATTTATAACTCTTAAAAACTGCCTTTTACCCACCTTAAGTAGCTTCTCCCCTTGCGCTGGGATCTCCAAATTTTCATCCTCCACCCTTTTGTCGTCCAGATAAACCCCACCCTGGCGGATTAAGCGCCTGGCTTGACCGGAAGAGGAGCAAAGTTTGGTCATAGTTAGAAGCTTCACTATCCAGATTTTAGGCTCATCATAATCCAGTTTGAAAACAGGAATCTCCTCAGGTAATTCTTTTTTGGAAAAGACCCTTTCAAATTCCTCCTGAGCTTTTGTCGCATCCTTTTTACTGTGATACAGGCTGACTATCTCTATGCCCAATCTTTTCTTTAAAACCATTGGATTTTCTTTTTTTTCATCCAAGTCCTTTTTAATCCTTTTCAATTCATCTAAGTGAAGATCTGTTAAAAGCTCAAAATATGGATAGATGAGATCGTCGGGAATAGACATAATCTTACCGAATATCTCAGCGGGTAGCTCATCGATCCCAATGTAGTTTCCAGTGGATTTAGACATTCTCTGCACCCCATCCACTCCCGCCAGAACCGGAAGGGTCAGGATGATCTGGGGTTCTTGTCCGTAAACTTCCTGTATCTGGCGTCCGGCTAAAAGGTTGAATTTCTGTTCAGTGGCTCCGATCTCTACGTCCGCTTTTATAGCAACTGAATCATAGGCTTGCATCAAAGGATAGAAAAGCTCGTGCAAGCTTATGGGTACTTGCTGGGAGTATCTTTTGGAGAAATCCTCCCGCTCCAGCATCCGGGCTAAGGTGAACCTGGAAGCCAGATGAATTATATCCAGAAAGCTCATCTTGGAAAACCATTCACCGTTAAAATGCACTTCGGTTTTACGTTTGTCGATTATCTTGAAAAACTGCTTCTGATATGTCTCTGCGTTTTTCATCACCTCATCCCTGGTGAGCTGAGGTCGGGTAGTCGATCTTTCCGAGGGATCCCCCACCATTCCGGTGTAATCACCTATGATCAAAACGATTTTATGCCCCAGTTCCTGAAATTGCTTCAGCTTTCTCAGTCCAACTGTATGGCCCAGATGAATGTCAGGAGCAGTGGGGTCAAAACCTTGCTTTATTCTAAGGGGCTTTTTGGTCTTGATGGAATGCTCCAGCTTTTTAATCAGCTCATCCTCAGGAATAATCTCCACTGTTCCCCTTCTTATAACCTCCATTTGCTCTTTAACACTTAACATTCATCTTCTCCAGATTCTAAATTTGATTCAAAAGATATAAAATCCTGAATTAAAAGCAAGTTTAATTTTGCATTTGAGTCTTGCCAGGTCAGAGGACCTGGCAAACTCAAAAATGGGATGATTTTGTTGCTCTATTGATTTTCGAAGTTGGTGGTGGAAATCCAATTCCACCACCAACGAGGGAGCTGAAGCTCGCTGCTACATTTTCATTACCATGATTTATGTAGTTGTATGCTTCACCATACTAAAAACGCCTAGTAAATTGGGCAACTACAAAAAAATTTCATCGGGTAGGACAAGGTCTCTTGACCTTGTCCATAGATTTCTGGGTCAGGAGACCCAGAACTACCCATTGACTCACAGGTTGGGACAACCTGTTTTATAGAATGAGAAATACCAGAACCTGACTTAAGTCAGGTTCTGGCATCCACCCCATATGTCCCTTGGTTGGTGGCAATCCCCAGCTTCTTTAGCTGGATCATTTGGATAATTCCACCAACAACACAATGGAGGGCTAAAGCCCTCCTCTACATTATTCATTGCCTTGATTTATGTAGTTGCGCGATTCATCGCGCTAAAAACGCCCAATGAATTGGGCAACTACATTTTTCATTCAAGGAGGATTTATTTCAGCAATTCTGTTCTCGATTCGGGAAAAAGCTCTAAGGTCAACAAGTAGGCTTCTTCGAGATCTTTTCCCAGATCTTCTAATTTGTGGGCGTCGGAGCCAATGGCAACAACTCTTACTCCAGATGCTTTTGCTGATTCCAGGATCTCTCTTGAGGGATAAAAATCATTTTGTCCCTGTCTTCGGGCTGATGTGTTTATTTCGATCCCGACATTATTTGAGGTTAAGGCATCAAGAGTAGGTTGAATGTAATCTCGGTGGGCTGTGAGGATTTCCTCACCATAAAAAGAGAGCCCATATTTTCTATAGCAGTCCAGATGAGCAATACAATGAAAAAGATCGGATGAAGCAGCTTGAGCAAGGACACCATAATACTCCTCACACATCTTGTACACATTTTTCCTCTTGAAATAGGTTTCAGCTTCTACAGATGATGTTATGGCAATATGGTCCAGACAGTGAACCGCACCTAATAGATAATCCAGATTAAATTGAGCCAGATCCTTTCGCAAAGCCTCCTCTATGTGAGGAGCATAATCCACCTCCAGACCAGCTAAAACCTCAAGTCCCGATTTAAAATACTTCTGGTTTGCTTTCCTGATCTCATCTATGTATCGATTTACTAAATCTGGTGTCACCGAAACAGTTTTACCATCAACCTTCATTAAAAAGTCAAATTCCTTTCTCACCGGATCAGCATCATAATGGGTGGTAAAGCATATTCTTTTAATGCCAATTTCCAATGCTTTCTGGCAATATTGATCTATGGTTCCAGATGCATCTATAGAGTAATCCGGATGAACGTGATAATCAGATAGACCATTAATCAAGATTCCCCCTGATCCAGGGATTGTTTTTCTTCTCCTCACCAATAGTTGTCTCAGGGCCATGTCCTGGGTGAACCACCGTATCATCCGGCTTTGATAAGATTTTATTTTTTATGGAGTTTAAAAGCTGGGTGTGAGATGCCCCGGGGAAGTCGGTTCTTCCAATACCACCACAAAACAATGCATCACCGGTGAAAATCATCTTATCCCCAAAAAGGGATATGCCGCCGGGGGAATGCCCCGGAGTATACAAAACCTCAAGTTCCATAGCTCCTACCTTTACCTTATCCCCATCATCCAGGAATTTGTCTGCTTTGGGACAGATCAGATCCTCTCCGGTAAAAGAGGATAAGTTATAGATTGGGTCAACCAGCATGTCTGAATCCGCAGGGTGTATCAAAATCAGGGCATTGGTCTTTTTCTTAAGTTCATTTAAGGCTGCAATGTGATCCGCATGACCATGAGTTAGAATTATGTATTTTATGTTCAGATCTTCCTTTTGAATAACCCTTTCGATCTCATCAATATCACCACCCGGATCAATTACCACGCCCTCTTTTGTTTTTTCATCCCCCAGTATATAGCAATTAGTTTGTAAATCACCAACTACGAGTTTTCTAACCTGCATAGATTATGAATCCTGTTTTACATAACTTTTAGTTCGCCTTTGGTAATTCTTCCGAATCCATAAGGCTGCTTCCAGAAGGTTCTCCGCTACAAAATCCGGCTTGACGTCTGAGCATCCTTTTATTTTCTCCAGCTCTTTTTTTCCATAACCGGTTAAAACCAACCCTCCCTTACCTCCCATGTTTTTCCCCAGCATCACATCTGAAAGTTTATCCCCTACAGCCCACGAGTTTTTCAGATTCAAATTAAGTTTTGAGGAGGCCTGGTTTACCATTTCCAGATTTGGCTTTCTGCACTCACAATTCTCTTCCGGGCTATGGGGGCAATAGTATACGCCATCAATATCCAGACTTTCTTTTTTTAGCTGGTTCAGTATAAATTCATTTATCTTATCAACGATTTTTTCTGTAAGAATACCCCGGCCTACTCCGGATTGATTGGAAACAATAACTACTTTATAACCCATTTCCTTAAATATCTTAACTGCCTTAATTGAACCAGGTACAAATTCCACATCCTCAACTTTAGAAATGAAGTTTTTATCCTGGATTAAAGTTCCATCCCGATCCACAAAAACAGCTTTTTGTCTTTGCAGAAATTCAGATGCTTTTTTAGCTACCCCTTCAGGTGAAATCCTATCCATACAATATCTTTCTTTTCTGTGGCATTCTCTTTTTCCGTGCAAGCTGCAGGGGCTACATTTTTCATTAACCGTTATCCCGATACTGTCCTGTCCCAGAGGGGAAAACCCCAATTTAGGATGAGTGGGACCAAA
>CAYURP010000067.1:0-9101 GCA_964447175.1 uncultured Ignavibacteria bacterium
TGACCGGAGTAGACATAGGCTCGACCAGCACCAGCACCTCCTGCACTATTTAAGTATGCTCCCACGATCAGGTCATCATATCCATCGTTGTTTACATCACCTGCTCCGGAAACCGAAATTCCGAACCAATCCTCACTAGCCTCTCCGGTGAAAGTGTAAAGAAGAGACCCGTTCTGACCGGAATAGACATAGGCTCGACCAGCACCATCACCTCCCGCATCATTCCCCTCTGCTCCCACTATCAGGTCAGTATATCCATCATTGTTTATATCACCCGCTCCGGAAACCGAACATCCGAAATAGTCACCCATAATCTCTCCGATGAAATTATATTTCAACGCATAAGTACAAATATTTTTACAGGTGAAAACATAAGCTCGACCAGCATTAATGCCTTCTGCATATTTCCTGTATGCTCCCACAATCATATCAGCATATCCATCATCATCCACATCACCCGCTCCAGAAACCGAAAATCCGAACCAATCCAACATGGCCTCTGCGGTGAAAGTGTAAAGAAGAGACCCGGTCTGACCGGAGTAGATATAGGCTCGCCCAGCCTCACCACCTCCTGCATCGTTATAGAATGCACCCACAATCAGGTCAGCATATCCATCATTGTTTACATCACCCGCTCCGGAAACCGAAAATCCGAACCAATCCTCCCTAGCCTCTCCGGTGAAAGTGTAAAGAAGAGACCCGGTCTGACCGGAATAGACATAGGCTCGACCAGCATTAAAGCCTGCCGCATCATTCCTGTATGCTCCCACGATCAGGTCATCATATCCATCGTTGTCTACATCACCTGCTCCGGAAACCGAATGTCCGAAGTAGTCCCCCGAAGCCTCTCCTTCGAAAGTGTAAAGTAGGGAACCAGTCTGACCGGAATAGACATAGGCTCGCCCAGCAGCATTGCCTCCCACATCATTCCCCTCTGCTCCCACGATCAGATCGGCATATCCATCTTTGTTTAAATCACCTGCTCCAGCAACCGAATGTCCGAAGTAGTCCCCCGAAGCCTCTCCTTCGAAAGTGTAAAGAAGGGAACCAGTCTGACCGGAATAGACATAGGCTCGCCCAGCCTTATCACCTCCAGCATCGTTCCAGTCTGCTCCCACGATCAGATCATCATATCCGTCGTTGTCCACATCACCCGCTCCAGAAACCGAATGTCCGAACTGGTCGTCCGCAGCCTCTCCGTTGAATGTGCGAAGAATTACCCCGGTCTGACCGGAATAGACATAGGCTCTACCAGCACCATCACCTCCCGCATCATTCCCGTATGCTCCCACGATCAGGTCATCATATCCATCATTATCTACATCACCTGCTCCTGAGACCGAAATTCCAAAGTAGTCCCCCGCAGCCTCTCCAGTGAACGTGTAAAGAAGTCCTCCGGTCTTACCAGAATAGACATAAGTTCGCCCAGTAGCATCACCTCCCGCATCACTCAAGGGCGCCCCAACGATAAAATCATCATACCCATCGTTATCTACATCACCCGCTCCCGAAACCGAATATCCGAACTCATCACCCGCAGCTTCTCCGGTGAAAGTATAAAATATTCCGTGGGTATATTGAGCCCACGCCACTGGCTCTGGACTAAACCACAACGCAAAAGCAACTACCACTAGCATTCCCACCCGCCTTAAATAAACACTTACTTTTAAGTTCTTCACAAAACCTCCTGTTTTTCATATATCTTAATTTGTATTGAAGCAATTCATCTTCCCCCGCTCGAAAACATCTACTTTTCTCAGGATTAAGTTAATGATAAAAACTTAAGATGTCAAGGGAATTTTATTCAAAAGGCAGACCAGTGCAGGAGGAGATCACACCTTCAGATGGGTGACCTTATCAAAGGATTTTTTGCAAGTAGATATTACTTCAGCAAAAGCATCTTTTTGCAATCAACGTAATGGTCTGTTTTTAACTTATAGAAATAAATTCCGCTTGCCACTGTTTCTCCTGAAGCACTTAATCCATTCCAGGTGACAGACTTCATTCCGGATGTCTGAAATTCATTAACCAAGATCTTAACCTTCTGGCCAATGAGATTATAGATGGTTAACTCAACCCGGGAGGGATTTGACAAATGATAGTGAATTTTGGTTTCAGGATTAAAAGGATTTGGATAGTTTTGATACAGGACCAAATCTGGGGGAGCGATTCCATCCTCCACTTCCTCCTCAACATCCGTCCCATATGGAGTATGGAAAATCATCAGAGAGTATAGGTCTGCAACATACACATATTCTCCACTTGCAAAAGCATCCCGGGAATACCCGGGAGTGCGGTGACTTACAAGCAAGGTTGGACTGGTTGGGTCTGAGACATCGATTAGAAATAGACCATTAGAATAAGATATCAGATAGGCTAAATGATCCTTAACAAAAACATTTGCAACATTAGTTTCGTCGTAGTAACCGCCGATCGAATCTGGATTGGCTGGGTCGCTTATTTTGACTATTAATAGACCTTTATACCTGACTGCCACGTAAAGCAGGCTATCCTGTACAAAAACGTTCCGAACTGAACCGGGGGTATCATAACTTACAACTAAATCTGGATTGGTTGGATCTTTCACATTAATTGTATGAAAACCACTGTCATAGTCAGCTATATAAGCCAAGCTGTCCTGAACGAAAACACCGTTAGCCCAATCCGGGGTATCGTAGCTCCCAACTGAAGCCGGATTGGCCGGATCTTTAATATTAATTATCTGTAAACCACTCCCTCCATCAGCCACATAGGCTAAGCTGTCCTGAACATAAACATCCATCGCGAAATCTGGAGTATTATAGCTTCCAATTGAATCTGGATGAGCTGGATCAGAGACGTTGATGATTTGTAGACCGCTCACGTCATCAGCCACATAAGCTAAACTGTCCTGAACAAAAACAGCATCAGCCCAACCCGGGGTATCGCAACTCCCAACCACTTCTGGATTAGCTGGATCGCTGATATTGACTATATTCAAACCTGTGTGTCCAGTTGCCACGTAGGCTAAACTATCCTTAACAAGAACACTCTGGCTTTCACCCGCGCTGTTGGAACTCCCAAATAAATCTGGATCGGCTGGAACATTGACCCGAATTACCTGCAGACCACCGACTTCATCGGCTACATAAGCTAAACTGTCTTGAACAGAAACACTTTGAGCATGACCTGGTGTGTCGTAATTTCCAATCAAATCCGGATTGGCCGGGTCTTTCACGTTTATGATCTGCAGACCTTTACTCTGATCAGCCACGTAAGCTAAGCTGTCCCGGACAAAAACATCATAAGATATCCCCTGTGTATCATAACCGCCAACAGAATCTGGATTAGCTGGGTCACTTACCTTTACAATCTGCAGACCACTCCCGTGATCAGCCACATAGGCCAAGCTGTCCTGAACAAAGATACCCTGGACTGAACCCGGGGTATCGTAGGCCCCAATTGAATCTGGATTGGCCGGATCACTGATATCGATTATATGAAATCCATCAGTAGTCTTGGATAGATAGGCTAAAGTGTCCTGGACAAAAACACAATAAACGTGAGTGCCGTACTCGCTAATCCAATTTATATTAGCTGGATCTTTAACATTGATTATCTGCAGACCTCTTGCACCACAGGCCACGTAGGCTATGCTGTCCTGGACAAAAACATCTTCAACTCCCCCGGGATTGATGTAATTACCAACCGAATCTGGAATGGCTGGATTGCTCACATTGAATATCACCAGCCCGTTAAAATCATCAGCCAGGTAAGCATAGTTATCCTTAACGAATATTTCTTTACCTTTCCCCAAAAGATAAAACTTGCTCACAAAAGATGGATTGGCTGGATAGGAGACATCAAAAATCAAAAGCCCATTGCGAAAAGCACAATAAGCATAATCTCCAACAACCTGAACGTCTTCAGCATCAGTCCAGAGGATGCTGGAGACATAGGTGATATCATTAGCAGATACTGGTTCAAAGGAAAAAACCAAAAGCATCAGCACTATAATACCCGCATAAAAGAGCTCAGCTTTTTTCATAACACCTCCTGAATTAAAGTATTTGAAGAATTCATTGAAATTACACTTTTATATCATACAGAAGCATTTTAGCTTTACATCATAATAGTAATTAAGATATTTTATTATGTCAAGGAGATTTTGTTTAGTTAGTAGGGGCGTATGGCAATACGCCCCTACATTTGTAGAGAATAAATCCACATTAGGTCGATAAAATGGTTGACCCGGTCAGGGAAGATAAAAAAAAGGAGCAGGAGGGATATATTTGCATAAAGCAAGGTGATAAAACAAAACACTTCCCATCCTGCTCCATAAGTTTGACGTCTCATAAAAGCTGAAATTTGAGCAAAGTGAAAGTGTAGATAATGTTATGTTTCCTTTGGGAAACGCTTGCAAATGAGTGTAAAAGTTGTTCAATATGCGATGAAGAATATTAGTATATTTGAAAAAATTTATATGAAAGTTTTGTTAATAGTGGATTTTCAAATGGCGGATGGTGGATTTGAACCACTGACCTTCGGGTTATGAGCCACCTACTTGATAAACTATTCCCTTATAAACTAAAGGCTTGGCATTTTTATTTGACATACTTCTGTTTTGAAGATATAATATAAGATTAAAATGAATTATTCTCTGGAATTATCTCAAATCATTTATTTACTGAGGAGCTGAATGAGTAAAAATTATAACAGATACAAAGTATTAATCTGGACGCTGCTCTCTCTTATGCTGTGTATGTCGCAGCTTAACGCAGCAGAAAATCTGTCACCAGATGAAATTAAAAACATTATCCGGGAAATCGATCAGCTTTATCGCTCTGATAATAGTTATTCTGAGCTGGAGATGGAAATAGTGACTCCAAACTGGCAACGCACTTTGGAAATGATGGCCTGGAGCAGTGGGATGGACAAGACCTTTGTCCGGATTATTTCTCCCAAAAAGGAAAAGGGAATTGCCACCTTACGCATAAAAAGTGAGATGTGGAACTACCTGCCCAAGATAAATAAGGTGATAAAGATACCGCCCTCCATGATGATGAGCTCCTGGATGGGTTCTGATTTCACCAATGATGACCTGGTGAAGGAGTTCTCGCTTTTCGAGGACTACACCTACAAGTTGATTCAAGCAGAGAATGGCGCTGAAGACCTTCTCTACATAGACTGCATTCCGCGTCAGGATCTTCCGGTGGTGTGGAGCCATATTGTGATTGCGGTTCGAAAAGAAAACCATATGCCGGTCTGGCAGAAGTATTATGATGAAAAGGACCGGTTGATGCGGGTCTTAAACTACAGCCAGATCAAAAGTTTCGATAACCGCACCCTTCCTTCGGTTATGGAGTTGATTCCTCAGAACAAGGAAGGACATAAAACAATTATCCGTTACCTGAAACTTCAATTCAATCTGAAAGTCGAGGAGGAGATCTTTTCACTCCGTAACCTGCGAGCCAGTCAGTAGAGAAGAAAAGTAATGTTAATTTTCAGAATAGCCTGGCGCAATATCTTCCGGCAGAAGAGAAGGACTATGCTTACGGTGCTGACTATGTTCGGAGGTTTCACTCTTTCTGCCATTTCCATAGGGTGGGCCGACGGCACCTATAACCGGATCATTGAAATATTCACCCGCAATCGGCTGGGTCATATCCAGGTGCACGCTCGGGGTTATCTGGATAAACCGTCCTTGTATAAAATTATCCAGGATTACCAGAAAGTGGGTGAGAAAATAGAAAAGGTTAAGGGTGTCCAGAATTGGTCTCCGCGAGTTTACGCAGCAGGACTGGCTTCAGTGGGAGAGAAGAGTGCTGGAGTCCAAATTACGGGAATTGATCCGGAAAAGGAGACCCGAGCAACCCGGTTTGACAAGAAAGTGATTCAGGGAAGAAATTTCTCCATATCTCCCTTAAATGAGGCAATTCTGGGAAAGGGCTTGGCCAAGACCTTACAGGCTGAAATTGGGGATACTGTGGTGATCGTATCCCAGGGGGCTGACGGCTCCATTGCCAATGACCTTTATACCATTGTGGGCATAACCGAGAGTGGGGATGCTACCCTGGATCGGATCTCTTTTTATCTTCGCTTAAAAGATGCCCAGGCATTGCTGGTTTTGGGGAATGCCGTGCATGAGATAATCGTGATCGCAGAAAAGTTAAATCAGGTGAAGATGCTCACCCAGCGAATTTCACAGGTGCTGGATGACCCGAACTTGGAGGTCTCCCCCTGGCAAGAGTTTGCCAGATCGTTTTACGTGGCAATGCAGGCAGACAAACAGGGAGCCTGGATTATGGTTTTCATAGTCATTCTGGTGGTGGCTATTGGCGTGCTTAATACTGTGCTGATGACCGTGCTGGAGCGAACCCGGGAATATGGCTTGATGCGAGCCATAGGCACCCAACCCCGACAAATCTTCAAACTGGTGCTGCTTGAGGTTGCTCTGATGGCTTGCATAGGTATTTTGATCGGCACGGCTTTGAGCCTTCCCATAAACTATCTTTTATCCCAGCATGGTATCCCGATGCCTCAGAGCTTCACTTACGGGGGAATGGAATTCACCCATTACTATTCAACGGTAAACGTTCACAGCCTTTCCATACCCGGGATAACTGTCATGCTTTCGGCTCTGGTGATAAGTGTCCTTCCGGCACTTAAGGCAGCAAAAGTCGCCCCATCCCGGGCGTTGAGGATGCATTAAAAAATGAGGTGAGCTTTTTTGTTATACTTAAAACTTGCCATAAGAAATATCTTCCGCAACAAACGCCGAACCCTGATCGCAGGAAGCGCTATCGGCATTGGCTTAGCAGCACTTATCTTCACAGATGCCCTGATCATCGGAATGGAGAGGAATATGATCGCCTCTGCCACTGAATCGTTTTTAGGGGAGGGGCAGATTCATAGCAAAAATTTCAGGGAGTCCTTTGAGGTGGAGAAAACCATAGTAAATAAGCCCGAGGTAATCAAAAAACTTCAAGAGGAAAAAATCGTAAGTCGGTTTACCCAGCGGACCCTCGCATTTGCCATGATTACCTCTCCGGCTAACTTAGCATCCGTGACCATGGTGGGCATTCAGCCAGAGACGGAGCAATACTTGTCCCAGATAGACGAAGCCATAATCTCTGGTAACTACTTTTCAGGTGAGAGTGAACACGACATCGTTATCGGCGATAAGTTAGCAGAAATTATGGAGGTGGAGCTGGGGAGCAGGGTGGTGCTGACCGTAGCTCAAGCCTACACCGGGAACCTGACCCAGGAGATGTTTCACGTCTCAGGCATTTATCATCTCAACATCAAGGAAATGGATCAGGCTATGGCTTTTATACGTCTGCCAGAGGCGCAAAAGATGCTGGGCTTGGATGACCAGATACATGAGATCGCCTTGCGCTTTACCCAGAGCAGTTACAGTCGGGACCAGAATTTATCCTTCTGGGAACGCTACTCCAGAGGTGGAAACGAGGCAGTAAGCTGGGTTGTGCTTCTGCCTGAGGTGGAGGCTGCTTTCGAGCTTTCGCACTTTGCCACCTTCTTTGTGGGATTGATCCTTTTCGGGGTAGTAGCCCTGGGCATTGTCAACACTCTTTTTATGTCGCTTCATGAGCGGATGTTCGAGTTCGGAGTGATGCGGGCTGTGGGAACCAACCCATCGAGGATGGCTCAGCTTATAATTTTGGAAGCCGGAGCCCTGGCAGTAATAAGTATAGCACTGGGATTGATCATAGGGTTTGTGGTCACCTGGATATTTATGAATACCGGAATCAATTATACCGGCATTGAGTTTTCCGGAGTAACCTTCCGCAAACTCATTTACCCGGTGCTTGAAATCAAGCAGTTTATAATCTATCCTCTGGCAGTTTTCTTTTTTACGGTTTTAGTAGGGTTTTTTCCTGCCCTATCCGCAGCTAAACTTACTCCGGCCAAAGCCATGCGCCGGAGCCTATAGGAGAATACACATATGTCAGAAGAAAACAAAAAGGATTTGATTGTTACTCAGTCAGTCACCAAGGTTTACCGGGATGATGGGGTACCGGTGGAGGCGATAAGAGGAATTGACCTTAAAATTAAATATAGGGAATTTACAGCCATTGTTGGTCCTTCCGGTTCAGGCAAGACCACGTTTTTGAACATAATTTCAGGACTGGACTTTCCTTCAAGTGGTGAGGTGTGGCTGGCAGGCAGAAAGCTCTCCGATATGAGCAGCCGGGAGCTCTCAGATTTTCGCCGGGATCACATCGGGTTTATCTTCCAGGCTTACAATTTAATTCCGGTATTGACAGTAGAGGAGAACGTGGAGTATATCATGCTCCTGCAAAAAGCTCCCAGGACTGAAAGGCATAAAAGAGTAGAGAAAATCTTAGCAGAGGTGGGTCTGGAAGGTTTTGCCAACAGGTTGCCCACCAAGCTCTCAGGTGGCCAGCAACAAAGAGCTGCAGTGGCGCGTGCCATTCTCTCCCAGCCCTCCTTGATCCTGGCAGATGAGCCAACTGCCAACCTTGACTCCAGAACCGGTATAGAGCTATTGGATATGATGCGCCAATTAAACCAAAAAAGCGGTATAACCTTCATTTTCTCCACGCATGATCCGAAGATAATGGAGCGAGCCAGGCGACTGATAACTCTCGAAGATGGCAAAGTAGAAAGCGATGAGGTCAAAAGCTGATCTAAAATTAATAACCTGATAAATATGGATTAAGATATGAAAAGGTCTGGGATATTTTTTCTCTTGATGATTCTTCTTATGTCTTTTTCAGGGACTTTACCTGCCTCAGACAGGATTTCCCTCACGGGCTACTACAAAAACTACTCCGTTGTCTTAGACCAGCCGGAGGTTAAAAACCTGCCGGAGATGGATCAATCGATTAAGGGATCAGTAACCAATCGACTAAGGCTTAACATTTTCCACAAAGCTTGCAGTTGGATGTCGCTGAATATGGCCTATGATCTTTCTTCTGTGGTACAGGACAAGTCACTTTTTGAAGATCAGATTCTGAAACTTGGCATTAAAGCTCAGACCTATCGTGCTTTTGACCTTGCTTCCCGCCTTTACCCGGAGAAAAGTAAAAAGATCAATAGCTTCGTAGTGTCTCAAAACCTGGATCGTTTATTCATAA
>CAYURP010000068.1:0-8539 GCA_964447175.1 uncultured Ignavibacteria bacterium
TATCTCCTAAGTTAGATTCATCTTCCATTGGAAATCCACTTAATGTTGCCATGTAATTAAGCATACCATAAGCTGACTGAATAAAATTTATCATTTCATCCTTTATTGAATTGTTCTCTATTTTACCACTAAAAATTTCCTGATTGGGTGATTGCGAAATCATAGCTTCTAGATGGTTATAATAGATGCCCAATACATTTACAGTATTAAAGAATCTATCTACTCGAAAAGTAAATGAAGCATAGTCTTTAAATTCTTGAGAAATAGAATAATTCACGTTATATACTCTACTTAAAAAAATCATTAGTATTAAAAAGTTTAGATGCAATTTTGCTTCTTGAAGTACTATTCATGACGCATATAAAAGTACTCCCCTCTACTAACCTTTTTCAAATTCCATTCTGTAGGTAAATATGGCATAAATCCCTATTCTTTGTCAAGTGATTTTTCTATATACGCTTAACGCAAATAAAAGTGGGAACACCTAAGGTCATATCATCTTTTTCTTCATAAACTTTAAACCCAGCTTGTTTTAACAACTTTCTCCAGGTATTCAATGCAAAAATGCCGCCTGTGTGGTAGTCATGCTCGATTCTTAACTTGCCCTTTTTGCGGATTAGAAAGACAAAGGTTGACTTGAAGGTGTTGTCCTTTGGATTGGGGTCGTAGTCGTTCTCGATAAAGGTTATGTCCATATTGCCCCTTTTGGATCTCCAGAGATGGGTGGAGTTCTGCTTGAATGTAGATTTGGTCTGGTCGGGATGGACGACCATTACTCCGCCGGGCTTAAGATGCTTGTATGCCATTTTGAAAACTTTTAATAAATCCCTTTGAGATATCATATAATTATGGGCATCGTTTATGAAGACCGAATCAAACTGTTTTTTCAAATCGAAATTCCGCATATCGGCAATTTTGAATTTGCATTCGGGATTTAATTTCTTTGCGTTTCTTAACATTTGCTTGCTGATGTCGATTCCGGTTACTTTAAAATATTTCTTAAATTGGGATGCGTTTTTGCCTCCACCACAGCCTATGTCCAGCAAGGTGCGAACTTTAATCTTTGAGTGTTTCCTTATGAGTTTGACAATCTCCTGGCTTTCTTTTCTGTATATGTCCAGGTTCTCCCATAAGGGCCAGAGCCAGGCTAAATCTTTGTATAAGCGGTTGGTCTTTTTCTTCATATTTTTTCCTTTGTTATTTTTTCTTTATTATTGTAAACTACTTTGTAGACTGGAGTATGTCAACTTTTTTGTATGATTTTTGTTGACAGGCTGCAACCACCTGTATTAATTTAATATGAAAGGAGATGTCTTAGTGTTCGGATCGAATGATCCGAGAGGGTGATGTAATATGTTCAAAAGATGTGTATCTATTATCCTTCTTTTGAGTTTTATCTTGTACCTGGTGGGCTGCACTACCACCAGGCAGATTACCCGCCAGGAGCTAAAAGATCAGGGTAAAGCTCGCAGCGTCTGGATTACTACGGATGATGGAAAAAAATTCGAGGTCACAGATGCAGAGATCAAAGGTAATATGTTAACCGGACAGGTCAGGGGAGAGGGTTATAAGGAAATTGACTTATCCGGGGTTGAATGGCTGGAAGTCAAAGAGGTGGATAAAAAGAAAACTCTGAGGTGGGTAGCTATCGGGGTTACCGGAGCTATTGTCCTGGTATGGATTCTGAGCGCAGATTCCGGGGAGGAACCCCCTTGCTCTACCTGATAGAAACTTTCGAGGTGGTCCACCTCAAAATTTAAAATGCAAAATGCAAAAATCAAAAAGCAAAATTCTTCTGATAATTTCCCTTGCCTTTATACTGGGAGGTATTGGACGGCTTTTAGCCAATGAGAAAGTTTTCAGGTTTTTCCAGATGGAACACCTGTGGTTAAATGATCCCTTCTTTGTGTACATTTACAAACTCTTAGGGGTTTTTGTTTTGTGGATGGGAATCCTGCTTTTTATATGCTCTCAGGACGTGCAAAGGTATAAGGGAATGATACTCGGATCCATACTGGGGCTGGGTTTGTTTTTCGTGGTGAGCCTTTTAACCGGTTTTTCGGCTGGTCTGGAGCTTTTGTACTTCATAGTCGACTCCATTTTCTCTTTATTTTTGATTGTGGTTTTGTATCTAATCTACAGGAAAGCATCGACTTCAATAACAGCTTCTTAATAATAGTTAAAAAATAAGTTTCTTCTCCAATTTAGTTGTGGTAATTCTTGATAAGAGAAAGTCTCGTTTTAAGTTAGGTGGGGTGACATCCTGAAAACTCACCCCCCTAACCCCCTCTTTTGTTAAGAGACTGTGTCATAATTGTGTTTGGAAGGGGTAGCCGCAACCTTCAGGTTGCGTAAGTCGTTGAGATTCGACATTCCGATTTCGCAGGCTAAAGCCTGCGGCTACCAAAACTGAAATTCTGACACAACTTCTAAAAGAGGGGGAACAAAAGGGGGTGAGTTCAAAAAACCTGTTAGTTTTTTTCAAGAAGGTAAAACACACAGGATCACACACCCTGCCTTAATCAGCAATCTCACAGCATAGCTGTGGGGCACCCGTGGTAGCCGCAACCTTCAGGTTGCGTAAGTCGTTTAGATTCGACATTACGATTTCGCAGGCTAAAGCCTGCGGCTACCAAAACTGAAATTCTGACACAACTTCTAAGAGAGGGGGAACAAAAGGGGTGAGTTCAAAGAACCTATTAGTTTTTTTAAGAAGGTAAAACACAAAGGATCATACACCCTGCCTTAATCAACAATCCCACAGCACAGCTGTGGGCCACCCGCCAACTCTTTTGGAGAAGAATAAAAATAATTCTTGACAAAGGGGAGATTGATAGTGATTTTTCTGATCGAGAGATTAACTCAAAAAAGGAGACGTTATGGTAGTCAAGAATATGGAAAGAAGAGATTTTATAAAGGCTTTGCTGGCCGGTCTGGCTATGACCACTCTGGACTGGAGTGCTCTGCCCAAAGCCGTTGGAGCGCAAGGTAATGAGGATCAGTTTGACGTGGTTATCATCGGATCGGGCCTGGGCGGATTAAGCTGTGCTTCGGCTTTTGCCCGACAGGGTTTTAAACCTCTGGTTTTGGAAAAACATTATGTTCCGGGCGGATATGCCACCACCTTCACCCGCGATAAGTTTATATTTGACGTGTCCCTGCATTCCACGACTGTTGGGGAAAGGGAAGGGGTGCACAACCTGATACCCGGTTTTCCTGAGATTACGGACGTGGAGTTTGTTCCTCATCCTAACCTTTACCGGGCTATATATCCGGAGCACGATTTCCGGGTGCCACAAAAAGACCTGGAGGCCTATATCAAGATGCTGGTGGGATATTTCCCGGATGAAAAGGAAGGGATTGAGGGGCTTTTCAATGATATGAAAGGTGTATCCCGGGACATCAATAAGCTTATGGAAGCCAGGGGACAGGTGGATATGAGTAAATTCCCGATCGAATTTCCTGATCTTTATAGGTGCTACACCAAGACCTGGGGACAGATGGTGGACGCAAGGATGAAAAATCCCAAGCTCAAAGCTATCGTCTCCGCTCTCTGGGGATATTATGGCTTGCCGCCATCCAAGCTCGCTGGCTACTATTACGCTCTTCCCACCATAGGGTATCTGGAGGAGGGCGGCTATTACCCCATAGGCAAATCCCAGAAGATAAGCGATGCCTTTGTGAAATTTATCGAAGGACACGGGGGTAAGGTGATGCTCAATACAAAAGTGGACAAGATACTGCTCAAAGACCATAAGGCTTATGGTGTAAAGACAGCTGAAGGTAAGGAATATAAAGGAAAAATGATAATCTCCAATGCCAATGCTTATGATACCTTTCATACCATGATGGAGGGGGACGATTATCTCAAGGATTATCTTGCCAGGATGGACGGGTTCAGCGTTAGCCTTTCTTCGTTTCAGGTATTTCTGGGATTGAATAAGAATCTGGTCCAGGATCTGGGAATTAAGGATACCGAGATCTTCTACACCAGAACATATGATCCTGAGGCTGAGTATCAGGCTGCACTCAAAGGTGAGGTGGGAGGAGGCTATGGCTTAACCCTGTATGACAATCTCTATGATAAATATTCCCCTAAAGGAAAGAACACCATCAATATTATTGTGCTTCAGAGCTACAAACCCTGGGAGAGGTATGAGGCTGATTACTTCAAAGGGAATAAAAATGCATACAAGAAGGAAAAGGAGAGGATGGCTGACATCCTGATTGATGAGGTGGAGAAAACTCTTTTGCCCGGATTGAGAAAAGCCATCGAGGTCAAGGAGATCGGAACGCCTTTGACCAACCTCAGGTATACCGGAAATTACCGCGGTGCCGTATACGGATGGGACCAGACCCTGTATAACTCCGGACCCAGTCGTCTAGGGCATGAGACGCCCATAGAGAACCTTTATCTTGCCGGAGCCTGGACAAAGCCCGGTCACGGCTATAGTGGAGTCATCTGGAGCGGTCTGGAATGCTTTGGCGAGATCATGCAGAAGTGGTAAAGCTTGAATTTAAAGGATAAAATATCCGGATTTGAATGCAAGGCAAAACAACATTATTACATAAGCATTATAGTTAAAAAGTGAAAGAAGTGAATATGATTCACTTTGGGTGATTGATCCCACAAAAGCTGGGACGAGTATGTGGATAAATGAAAAGCTCCCTTATCCCAATGTCAGGGGATGAACCCAAAAGAAGGGTAGCATGGGATAAGGAAGCTACCTTGTGAAAATTCTTTTCTCTATTTTAAAGGTCGGCTTAAAGATATAAAATCAAAATAAGGACGAACTTCTATTTTCATTTATAAAATCTGTTAAAAAGAAGCTCCCTTGTGCTAATGGCGGAGGGGATATCTCTTAAGGAAGATCGCCATCGGACAAGGGAGCGATATCGGCTGTTTCTTCTTCTGCAAATTCTACGTCCCTTATATGTTAAGTTGTAATTGGTCATAATACCCATTTTCACAGGGGACAACTACCAATAGAAAAGCTCCCTTGCATCTTAAGAAGGAGGGACTCCTTAGCTAAAAGCAGCTAAAATTCAAGTATTGTCTTTTCCGAAATTTTAGAATGGACAAAAGTATGAATCTGAAATTGGTAATAGTAACTATTTTGCATATATGGGATTACTAAAAATTCTCCCTTGCCACCAGCACGCGAGAGGACTATCTGGTCTGGCAAGGGAGCGAAGGAGCATTAAAATCACATTTGATATAATAGGTATCTAAGTATTTGTCAAGTAAAAAGTGATGGAAAATATAAAAATTTATAAGCATACTGACTTATAATTAATGCTTTTTGTATTTGGAAAGTGAAAGCTCTCTTACTATAGCAGAAGAGCGGGAATCTTGGTAGGGGAGCGTGAGGATTAATGCAGGTAATATAAAAATGCAAAACATTTGGATTTTGTCAATACAAAAACTTATAGCTCAGGATTTGCCCCAAAAGAGGAAACTCCCTTTTGTTGGTGGTGGAATTGGATTTCCACCACCAGTTTAAAGCATCTGGCTGAGGAATTCCCTGGAAATGGTCTTGATTATAATTGTTTAACAGACATAAAAATCTCCTCCCGGGTGCCAATATGTATTTGGTCGTTACAATTATTAATACAGGATTTGCCCCAAAAGAGGAAACTCCCTTGCGAACGCCGAAGTCAAAGGCGTTGGGTTAGATGGCAAGGGAGCTTGGGGCTTGTAAAAGAACACTCAAAATATACAAAATTCGGAGTATCTGTCAATAGGTGAATAATAGAAAATATACTTTGGCTAATTAATAAAGTAGAGCTAACAGATTGGTGGATTACCGTTTTTGAACAAATAGTTAATTAAATATACCACATCCGATATGGTTACCTCTCCGTCTCCGTTTGTGTCCGCACAGGAGGTATATGATGCTGGCGGACAATGGGGGGGATTGTCGCTTTTGAAAAGATAATTCACCAGATAAACCACGTCCGCTATATTCACCTGGCGGTCACTGTTGACATCGCCGCATTCCAGAGGTGGCAGATCACCGAAGCGAGCGCTGTGCAAAAGGTCGTGCCGGAACATAGGCCAGCCTGGACCGGTGCCGTCACCTGCGGAAAGGACATAAACCCGGCCGTGATTTAAATGAGGCTCAGATGAGGTGCCATATCCCCCTATTACGAAAATATCCAGTTTGCCATCGTTGTCAAAATCAGCAATTACCGGGGCATGATCCATCTGGTATGTTTTTCCATAATGAGCTTCCAAATCATAGGTCCAGATAACCTGACCGCTGTCACCTCTTAAGGCTCGGAGAATGCCGTCGTCACAGCCAAAGGTAAGATCCGGGATATCATTGCCATCTATGTCCGCTATGGCTGCCCCGCGGAAGATGTTGCCGCCCGTGGAATGACTCCAGAGCAGGCCTCCGGTATGGGATAAAACTCCAAGTTGATTCCAGGAGACAAAAACTATCTCCAGATGATCGTCATTATTCAGATCAGCAATAGAAGTGGGTGCACCTATGTAATAGGGTGCGGTATAATTCCACTTCAGACTCCCATCCTCTCCGTTTAACAAATAAACCTTGCCATCATAGGAGCCAATGGCAATTTCCGGTTTGCCATCCTCATCCACATCGGCAAACGAACCCCCGTGATACATATAATCAGTGGGATCATCCGAATACCATAACACAGAACCTGAGTCTCCTCTCAGGGCATAAACCCGGCAGTCACCGGCGAACTGAGCCACCACCACGTCCAGTTGCCCATCCCCGTTCAGATCCAGTATGTTAGGACCGGACTGGATATAGCTGTTGGTACCTATATTAACACGCCAGCATAAACTGCCATCCTCGCCATTCAGGCAGTAAACGTAGCCATACCAGGCGCCGAAGACTATCTCCGGTTTATCATCATTATCCACATCAGCCACTGCCGGAGGTGAGTCAAGACAGTTTGAGCTGGTGGGGAAAGACCATTCCACCGCTCCCGTGGGTCCGTTAAAGCAGAAGACCCGGCAAGATGAGGAAGCTGGTACTATGACCTCCAGGGTATCATCTAAGTCAACGTCAGCTATGGCAGGGGATGCATCATTGCACACACCGGTGTTATATTTCCAGAGCAGAGTTCCGCTGTCAGCGTTCAAAGCATAAACGTGTTCATCGTTAAAATATGTCCCGAAAACGATCTCCAGTTTCCCGTCCTTATCGATGTCATCAATGGCTGCCGACCCAAAGGAAGGAGCATCCAGATCATACCACCAGAGTATCTGAGGATAATCTGCACCCGATTTTGTCTCCGATTCTTTAGATTGTACATATTCTGTTTTTTGTGGATTAAGTGTGTTCCTAGCGAAAATCAAAGTTGATGCAAAGATAACCAGAGCAACTGTCAAAATCAGGTATTTATGTTTCATTGGTTTCCTGTTATGAATTTCATTGAGCAAAATAATAATTTTCCCCCAAGTGAAGAATCCTTTATCTCCATACAAAAGCTAAAGATAAATTACTTGATGTCAAGTTGATTTTCTGACTGAGGTGAGGATAGTGCAAGCGGAACTCAAACTATGATCTGGATAGTCTGTGACAATTATTCTGAGATTTATAGTTTTACCCCTTCAATTTTTTTAAAACTTGGGACAGCAGCTTACGGGACCGTCTCTGAAAAGATACTGAACTATACAAATAACATCTGAGACGGATGGATTTTGAGTACAGTTATTATCAGCCACCTGAGATATGCAGGGTGGTTTACCATCGTTGTAAAGGTAGTTAACCATATACACCACGTCCTGTATGTTTATTTTATTATCACAGTTGACGTCCATAGATTGGTAGGTAAAGAAACTGAAGGTCTGATCTGAAAAGACCTCCACTCCGCTTTGAGTGTAAGCTTTGACTTTCCAATAGTAGGGAGTATAAAGATCCACGTCGGTAACAGTATATGAGGTGTTTATTAAACCAGATATCTCATTTGTCGAATCGGGATCAAAAGCGCTGGATGTGCTGTAGAAAAGGCAATAGAAAATGTCGTCCTGGGGATCAGTACCCGCCGATTCCTGCCAGGAGAAGGTAACCTCATCTGCCAAGGTATCGCCATCAGGTGAGATCAGAAAGAAATTGTAGGGCTGGAGTGAATTCACCGTTATCCTGACATCCTGGGAGTCCGAGCAGTAGTAAGGGTCAGTAACCTTGATTGTCAGATCATAGATTCCCCGGTCACCTTCCTGGGTCTGCCAGGTAAAGATGTTGCCATTTAGACTGAATCTAGGATCACTAATCCAAAAGGTTAAGCTGTCATCATCTGCATCGCTGAAATTGACCACTATGTTAATAGTCTCGGTTTCCTTAACGGTTATGTCATCTAATGGTTGAAGCAGGGGGCACTGGTTTGCCAGCCCTGGTCCAATTACACCCTGAATCGAGTAGTTTATGTAATTATCGTGCATTGTGTCAAGATAATTGTGTAAATTTATGTTTGGGCATATCCTGTTTTAGTTTAAGACATAATCTATTACGCCATAAATGATTCTCTCAATGCTTTTAGTGTTGTTAAAGGACCTCAT
>CAYURP010000069.1:0-8438 GCA_964447175.1 uncultured Ignavibacteria bacterium
AGTCTGGGCCGTATCTCAGTCCCAGTGTGGCCGAACACCCTCTCAGGCCGGCTATCCATCGTAGCCTTGGTGAGCTTTTACTTCACCAACAAGCTAATGGAGCGCGGATCCATCTCAAAGCAATCCTTGCGGATCTTTGATCCCCGGAAGATGCCTTCCCGGGATGTTATTCGGTATTAGACCCCCTTTCGGGAGCTTATCCCCAACTTCAAGGCAGGTTATCCACGTGTTACTCACCCGTTCGCCACTTTACTCACCCCGCCGAAGCAGGGCTTTCTCGTTCGACTTGCATGTATGAAGCACGCCGCCAGCGTTCGTTCTGAGCCAGGATCAAACTCTCCGAAAAAAAACTCAGAACAAATACCTAAATGAGGTATTTGCGTTGTTCTAAAAATCGACTCAAAAGAGCCCACATCACCTCATCAACCTATGCACGCTATTCAATTTTCAAAGAACAAAAAAAGTCTGCCCAGATATTGCAGGCAGACTTATAATTTATAAGTCTTCGCAATATCTGTCAAGTAAATTTTTTATAAATTTTCAAAGAGTCCTCGTCTTCTAAATCAAGAACTCAATTGTATATAACAAAACCGTTTAGCCCAAATAACTTATCGGCAATATCATTATAACAATTTAGAATAAACTTGTCAAGCTCTTTTTTAGATTTTTTTACGAACCTTTAGATAAATCCGGACTTTAAAAATTTTAGTATCAAAGAACCGATTAAAACTTATCGTTGATCTTAGCCTTAGCCACGTCTTTTACGTAACTCTTAACTTTTTGTTGGTCTCCCAAATATTTATCTTATTATTTCTTTTATTTCTACCAATAACTATTCAATGTTGGTTGAGGAATTGGAATTCCTCAACCTAAGATCTCTTTGTTGGCGGAAATCCCCGAAACGGGTCTTGACAACAATTCCTCCACCAACAAGTTTTTGTCTTTCCACCAACAACCATCAACTAACAACCAACAACTGCTTTAATAAGCCACCGAGCGGATTCGAACCGCTGACCTGATGATTACGAATCATCTGCTCTACCAACTGAGCTACGGTGGCGTGTTTGGTTTATAGTTCTTAGTTCTTGGTTGTTAGTAAAAAAACAAACCTATTTACGTAACAATTACTTTAATCCTAACTAATTTCAATATCATTAACCAGATTTTAGTCTAATCACATTTCGGGAAAAGTCAAGATGTTATTGAGAAATTTCTGAAAACATCGCTCTGGTGGAAGTCAGTCTGCTGGACATTGATAAGGCTAATCCATTCAGGGGGTTGCCACGCAATGACGTGGGATAGACCAGCGGCCTCTGCCACTGGTTAAAACATATTCCCCGGAGTCCTCATTGAGCTTGAAGCTCCGGGAAAATCTCTTCTTTTAGCCCCACATTTATCTCATAATCCTGGCAGGTTCTTTCCATCTCAAAATTGGTTTTGAAAAATAGAAATCCTCCTTTCCCCTTTATTTTGAAAACTTGAGGAAGAAAAACACCATTATCCACCTCCGTGAAATCAACGAAAATTTTCATCTCCTTGACAAACTGGGGATTTTTAGAAGGCGAAAACTCAGATTTTAAAATCCTGAAACTTTGTTTATCTATCCAGTATAAACCCTGGACTAACTCTTTTGCCTTTTCCTTAGGGTTTACGAAAATGACATATGTAGCTCGGCTATTGACAGTATCTTCTCTGACCAGCTTGAATTCGAATTGACCCTTCCCTTTTTCCTCAAAAGGCGAAACCCATTTTGAATCTTTTTCTTTGCCTTTTTTCCTTTCCTCTTCATCGATCTCCTTTTGTCTTTTTTTGATCTCCTTATCTGAAAGAGGCTTCCCCTTTTTCTGGATACTCTTTAACTCGTCATGGGTTATATCCCCTTTTACATATACTTTTCTTTTTGTCGTCTCCTGGTGTTTTACTTTTCCATTTTTATCCAAGATTCTCAATTCCTCATTACATAAACAGGTGTAGTCTATAACATATAGTTCTTGCTTTTTTCTTGCCTCTTGGGCTAATCTTACGATCTGGTCAATGGAGAGTGAAAATGCTTTTTGGGTCTCTGCATTGTGGAACAGGAATAGAAGGAAAAGAATCAAAACCAGATAGATTTTCTTCATTTGCAGCCTTTTCTTATGAATCACATCCATACATGAACCCGCTTTTCTCCAGCACCCGACTTAAGTCGGGTGCTGTTAATTACACTTTCTATATTCCCATCTCATAAATCCGGTATTTTTTATAAAGTTTGGCTCCCAAGGTTTCTAAAGCCCGGTTCATCATAATGTTATCCTCCAGGACCCAGGACATCTCCGCCCATTTGTACCCACTTTTTATTCCGTCCCTTATGGTTCGGATATAGAAGAGGTTATCAATTCCCTTTTTCTGATATTCGGGAACAACTCCCATGGTCACAATCCTGAGCCCATCGATTATTTTTTGAACCTTAGTAAACCATAATAATTTTAACAAACCAAAGGGGAAAAGCCTTCCGTTCAGCTTTTTCAGAACAATATTCACATCCGGCAAAGCCATGGAAAACCCAGCTGGTTTTCCTTCCACCTCCGCAATGAAAACCATATCAGGATCCAGGATCAATTTCATGCTTTCAGCGGTATGGTCGAATTCCTCATCAGTCATAGGGATAAAGCCCCAGTTTTTGCTCCAGGCGGAGTTGTAGATCTCTTTGATTTGTTTAACCTCCTGATCAAATTTCTTAATATTGAGAGACCGCACTTTAATATCTTCTTTTTTTTCGATCCTTTCAGCCATTCTCACCATTCGATTCGGGGGCCTGTTGGTTCTGTCAAGATAGTAGGCGTAAATATCTCTGGCCTTATACATCCCATATTTTTCCATAAAGTCCAAATAATAATGAGGGTTGTAAGTCATCATAATTGTAGGCGAGGAATCAAAACCCTCCAACAGGAATCCCACCTCATCGTTGGTGGAGAAATTCGTAGGACCCCTCATTACCTCCATACCTTTGGATTTTAGCCATTCTTTAACTTTGTCCAGAAGCAATTTCGCCACCTCAAAATCATTGACACACTCAAAGAATCCGAAAAAGCCGGCTTTTTCCTGGTGGAAATCAATATGATTATTATTAACAATCCCGCAGATTCTCCCTGCTAACTCATCATCCTTTTCAGCCAGAAAGAAGACCACCTCGGAATGTTTGAAAAAAGGATTTTTCTGGGGATTGAAAAAGTCTTTTCGGTCAGCAATCAGAGAAGGCACCCAGAAAGGATCATCTTTGTAGACTTTCCAAGGGAACTTGATGAAGTCCAACAGGTCTTTTTTAGTCTGTGCTTGCCTAATCTTTAACACTTTTCAACTCAAATCTTTTCAAAATATATCTCTTTTAGAGGGAAAAGGCAATTACAAAACAATAAAGTTACTTTTCTTGCAGTTGACAATCCTTGTGGTTATATTATAATGGTATCTAAGTAGAGGAGTCAGATGAATAAAGAATTTAACAGGTTGGTAGATCAAATTCTGGATTTCCGAAATAAGGCAACACCAGTGATGGCAACCATCCTGGGAGTGCATAAATACGACGATAAACTGGACAAAACTGACCTGAAGTCTCAAAAGCAATATCTCAAAAAGACAAAAGAGTATTTAAAAAAATTAAAGAAATTTGATTCAAGTATTCAAAGGGGAAAAGTTAAACTCAACAAAAATGAAGAGATAGATCTTAAAATCTTGAGAAATTCCCTTGAAGTCGAGATCGCAGAACAAGAGAAAATAAGCTGGTTAAACAGATCTGCTCTGATATATCCTCAAACTGCTTTGAGGGGCTGTTATTTTTTAATAATGCGTGATTTTGCCCCCTTACCCCGGAGAATGAAATCTGTTCTGGCAAGATTGAAACAAATTCCTCGATTGTTAAATGAAGGAAAGGATAATCTTAGAACAGGGAAAAACATTCCCATGATCTGGACCCAGATTGCCATCGAGACAACGGCAGGTGGAAAGGAATACTTCAAAAAGACCATACCTCAATTTGCTGAAAAAGTCCCTCGCCTTGAAAAAGAACTTCTGGCAGCCAACGGGAAGGCTATTTCAGCTTTTGAGGATTATGAAAAAATTCTCAAAGATAAGCTTCTTCACAGATCCAGAGGAGATTTCGCAGTGGGGAAGAGCTTTTTCAATTTTCTTCTCACAACCAGACACCAGCTTCCCTATACCTCAGATGATCTTCTTTCAATTGGAAATCGAGTTATTAAAGAGACACAAACAGAAATGATATCTGTAGCTAAAAAGATAGATCCCCAAAAGAGCTGGAACGAGGTTCTTGAGGATTTAAAGAAAAAGCACCCTGCAAAGGAGAATCTGCTTGACTTCTACAGAAAAGAGGTAAAAAGAGCCAGGGAATTTGTCAGAAAAAAGAATCTGGTCACCTTTCCCAAAAAGGAGGCCCTGTCAGTAATCGAAACTCCCATTTTCAACAGAACCAATGTTCCCTTAGCTGCATATATGCCGCCGGATAGATTTGAGAAAAGAAAAAGAGGGTTTCTGTGGATCACTCCTGTAAATGAAAAACTTCCACCAGAGAGACAGGAGCAACAATTACAGGGGCACAGCATTTACGGGATCGGGGTTACTGCTGTGCACGAATGCTATCCCGGGCATCATATTCAACTAACCGATAGTCGCAAGTTAAAATCAAAGGTCAAGCGACAAATGGGAACACCCCTTTTTGCCGAGGGGTGGGCGCTTTACTGCGAGCAGATGATGTATGAGCAGGGATTTTTCAAAACCCCCCAAACCCGATTATATCAACTGAAAAATCAGCTTTTACGTGCCTGTCGGGTGGTGATCGATGTTAGTCTCAACACAGGAAAAATGAATTTTGATCAAGCGGTTGAGATGTTGGTGAAAGTGGCAAAGCTGGATCCTATTCGAGCCACAGGAGAGGTCAAATTCTACACCTACAGTCCCACATATCCAATGAGCTATACTTTGGGCAAGCTGGAGATTTTAAGGTTAAGAGAAGATTACAAAAAAACAAAAGGAAGGGCTTTTAATTTAAAGGAATTTCACGACAAACTTATAAGCTACGGTTCCATCCCGGTGCAAATGATCCGGGAGAGAATGCTGGAGATATCTAAATGAAGATAAGGAAACTCCGTCATCCGGATGAGTTAAAAAAATGTGCTAAACTTATGGCTAACTCTGAGCCCTGGATAACTCTGCGCCGAACCTATGAACAAGCCAAAAAGATGCTGAACGATCCCTCAAGGGAAATCTATTTAGGCTTTGTAAAAGATGAACTTGTGGGTTTTGTAATTTTTCTTATGCGGGGCGCGCTGGTAGGATACATCCAGACCGTTGCCGTGAAGCCTGAATGGAGAGACAAAGGAATTGGCAGCAAGCTGTTGGACTTTGCCGAGAAGAAGATATTCACTCGAACATCCAACGTCTTTATGTGCGTTTCCTCATTCAACAAAAAAGCTCAGAGGCTCTATCAAAGACTGGGGTATGAAATGATCGGTGAAATGAAGGATTACATTGTGCCCGGACACTCCGAGATTCTACTCAGGAAGACTATTGGCCCCTTAACAAAGTTCAAAAACAGCACTTAATCACAAAGCTCTGCTAAAAGGTAAAAATTGTGATGGAAGTTAATATACGTTTGGCAGGGAAAGAAGACCTGGAAGCACTCTGCAGATTATATATAGAATTCCACGAGTTTCACGTCCGCGGGATTTTAGACAGATTAAGAAGTTTAGGCGATCCAGCGAAGTATGATTGTTCAGAGCTTCTTACCAAACTTGAAAAGATAATTAACCAGGAAGACTCAGAAATATTTTTGGCAGAAGTAGATCAAAAGCCAATAGGGTTAGCCGAAGTTTATATTCGAGAGGATAAGCCCGACCCTGCAAGAATCCAGCGTAGGTACGGGTATTTGCAGAGCTTGATAATAACAGAGCAGAGCCGTAAGCAGGGCACAGGCAAAAAGCTAATGCAGGCTGCTGAAATCTGGGCAAAACAAAAAGGAGCACTTGAGATAAAGCTGGATATATGGGAATTTGCCGCAGGTCCGTTTGATTTCTACCAGAATCTCGGTTATCGCACCCTCCGACGCACTTTAGTGCGAAAATTGTGATCTGATTTAACAACTGCATTTTTTACTTGACAAACCCCTCTCTTCATATTAAATATTTCATTAAAACTGTCTTATTAAAGGCGGTAGGCTTTTTTGTATTTTAATATTCTCTAATTAGCCAGGGGCAAGCCTGGAATTCCCTCAGACTGCAAGTTGCAGCCTGGGGTGTGTTTTAACCTTTTGCAGGGAGGTGAACATATAGGTTTGGTAAAATAAAGGACAGAAATTAAATAACCACTAATTCAAAAAGGAGGCTGCGAAAATGCCAACCACCATTAAAATTGGTACTTTCAACCTAAATAACCTCTTTTCGCGCTACAACTTTGAGGGGGAAATCGCTGCAATACAGGATGCCGAGACCAATGTGGACAGCGAACTGAAGTACGAATTCGGGCCACACGACACGTACAAGATCCGTACCTATAAAGGTAAGCTGGTCAGGGGCAAGGATACAGAGAAAACCAAGCTGGTTGCAAAGCGGGTCAAGGAGATGAACGTAGATGTGCTGGCCGTCCAGGAGGTAGAAGACATAGACATATTGAAACAGTTTAATCGTGATCAGCTTGACTCATTGTACCCTTATGTGATCTTGATCGAGGGGAACGATCCTCGTCTGATCGACGTAGGTATTTTATCCAAGTTTCCCATCGGAGGCATTACATCGTGGCAGAAAGCGGTTCATCGTGTCAACCCGGATCAAACCATTTTTGGCCGAGACCTACTTGAAGTGGAGATCATGAATGAATCAAGAAAACAGAAATTGTTCACCATCTTCAACAACCATCTGAAAAGTCATTTTGTGCCTTGGTATGACGATCCAGTGGCAGGTGAACTATCAAACAACGAGCGCCGCACCAATCAGTCTGAGAAGATTGCAGAAATTGTGAAAGAGAGAACTCGCCCCGATAGCCGCTTCATAATCCTAGGCGATATGAATGACCCACCTGATTCTGCTTGTCTTCAACCCTTCGTGGCAGACCCGGTACTGAATCTGGTTAACGCATTGGAGAATCCCGCTGAGGTTGGACATCTGGACGCGGATCCACCACCACCTTCTGCGGCATGGACGCATCGATACAAACCCTCAGGCCAACCCGCCCAGTACGAACTATATGACCAGATATTGTTGAGTTCCCCACTTGCAGAAAAAATGACCGGAGCTTGGATTGGCCGCCGCAACAATCTAACAGGCGATGGCAGCGATCATGACCCGGTCTGGGTGGAGCTGCAATTGTAATGCTTTCAAGCTGAGTAATACGGGGTGGGATAAATTCCCACCCCTATGAATAAGACAACATACCCACCCATAGAGCAGGGAATTCATCGCTGCTTTTTTTTAATTAAATGATACATCGGTATTATGAAATGCCGATGCCTGCTTTTGCTTCGGGAATTCTTCCGCCTTTTGCGGAATCTTTAGGCTATTCCCGAAGCATCAAAAACCCTCTGCTATGCGTAGAGGAGCTTTTATGGCTCCGACACCCATTCAACAGGGTGGTCGGGCAGGGGTGCCCGACCTACGAAATATAATAATTTAAATTTTAGGGTAGACTAGTGGCATCTGCCACTGGTCAAAATATAATTCAGCCCCGTAATCAGGGAACACTTCCCTGACAACGGATTTCCTCTTGACAAGATATTGAATTTGTATTAGTATGCCTATGTATGAGAGACAATTTGATAAGAATTGTAATAACCATTGTTGGTTTAATTGCTCTATGGCGGCTTTGGGGAACTCCCTATCAAATCCTGTGGTGGGCTATACTTATTCTGATAGTTCTAAGCTGGGTCACAACATTGATTATCAGAAAAGCTGCAATGTTTATTTTTATAGTCTGTCTGATATTAGCAGTAGCTGGAATAGTGCTTTCATATGTCGCGCCCCCTTTTGATGAGCAAATCTCAGAGTCTAAAATCAATCCTGAGGGAGTAACTTATAGTGATGATAAGGAAAATTGTAAGAAAGCGTTTTTATTCTTCATTAATGCTTATAGTTTACAATGGGATGCGGATGGAAACAGATTTGAACTAGTAGGGAGGGAAGCGGAGCAATTAAAGGAATACATTCGTGCAGGCATAGAGAATGCCAATAAGGTACCCGACACTTTTTTAGCTAAAATCCATCCATTTCTGCCGGAAGAATTCCGGGAGCATTTGGTCGCAGGTTGGAAGCTCTATCTTGAGGGACTGGATAAAAAGGATGAATCCATACAGAAAAAGGGAGTATTATTACTAATGCAATGGGAGGATTTCAAGGTAGATAACGTCGATCTATTATACAAGTCCATCATCAAAGAACCAGAGGAGCCATAATAGCTCCGAA
>CAYURP010000070.1:0-7722 GCA_964447175.1 uncultured Ignavibacteria bacterium
ACCCGGTCCTGGGTATTATACCAATCTCTGATCTTGGTGCTCAACCTATCTCCTCAACCTTAAGCTCAATCAGTTACTTAATATAGCAAATCTTATGTTTTTTTCAATTGCAAAAATGTTCTAACCCATTAAATTTTAATCTCTTTAACCGATAAAGGATAAAAAGGAGGATAGTATGCTTATCTGGTGTGCTGTTTTATTTTTTTTAGGGGTAGCTGCCTTTCTGGATAGTCTTTTCACTTTTGGTGAGATATTCAGAAGGGTAAACTCCGTCCTGTTTATGCTGGTTTCTTTAGGACTTCTGGTTCGGGTCAGCATTAAAGCTAAAATGGGACAGAGGGAAAACTACCAGGAAAGAATCAGGAATCTGGAAACAGAAATCCTGAACCTGAAGGAAGAAAAGACAAAAGTGTTAAGCTAATTAACCTTCAGTCTTTTTTTTACTTATCAATTTCAGATTGGCTCTGGCTTCCTCAGTAAAAAGGGATGAACTGAAGTTTTCCAGAACGGAGAGGTAAGCCTTTTCTGCATTTGGCAGATCATTTATATCCTGGTAATAGATATCCCCGATCAATTTCTGTGCCAAAGCGCAGTAAGGACTTTGGGGATATTCTTTTATGATCCTTTCCAGCTCACTGATGGCTTCTTTAAAATTACCTTCTTGACGGTAAATGTAACCCATTTGAAGTTCTGCGTTACCTGAAAGCAAAGGATCCTGAGAATCGACCAGTTTACTGAAAAGGGATAAGGACTCTTTCGAATTTCCCTTCACCTTTTCAAAAAAAGCCTGAGAAAAAACTAAAAGTCCCAGAGGATTGTTTTCCATGTTCTCCTTCAGAAGAGAAATTCTCTCCAGGCTGTTATTCACATAAAATCCTTTAGGGAAATCCAGGACCAATTTCAGGTATTTCTCCTGGGCATTTTTAAATTCCCCCTGGTAAAAATCTATCTCTGCTATTTTAAATCTTATTTCCTCTTTTTTCGTCTGAACCAGGGGATTGCCAAGAAGCTCCGTAAACCAGATGCCAGCGCTATCCGGCATTCCCCGGCTTAGCCAGCAATCCCCCATTCTAACCATGGCATCCGGATAAACAGAAAAGCCGGTAAAGCCCATCGCTTTTCTATACCATTGGAAAGCCTCCTCCGGTTGATTCAGCTTTAGGTATTTGATCTCACCGATATTATAATAGGATAGCACCAGCTCGTCGCCTTGCTTTGAATCTTTTATAATCTCATTATGAACCGCTATTGCTTCCTCGAATCTTTTCATTCCAGCTAAAGAGCTGGCTTTACACAACCTGGCTTTGTTCAGCAACAAAGGATTAATATGACCGGATAAGAGGTATTCGCAAGCTTTTAAGGAGAGCTCAAACAGCTTTTTTCTGTAACATTCCTGGGCAAAGCTTAGAACAAAGCTGCCCTTTCCATCCCACAGAAAATCAACTGTTTTGTAAATGTCAAAAGCTTTTTCCATCTCGCCTTTTATGATAAACAAATCAGCATAAAGCTTATAAGCATATTTATTAGTTGAATCCTCTTGGATAATATTTTCCAGGGCAAATTCTATTCCCAGCTGATCCTCACCATATTGAATCAGATTTTCCATACCCTTCTCCACTATTTCGAACCTTTTAGGGTCATTTTCCATAAAGTTAAGATATTCCTCCACACAGGATTTATAATCCCTGCTGATTTGATACAGGTTGACCAGTTCTAAGGAAAAAATATTTTTCTTTAGATTTTTATTACCCAGCTTATAAGCCTCGATAGCCTTTTGATATAATCCATTCACCCGGTAATTCAAAGCCACTCTTTGATAGACCTCAACCAGGTTATACCCTCTTTCAATGGCTCGGGAGAAGTTCTCCCCTGCTTTTTCTTCCTCTCCTGACTTCAGCTCAATTTCACCCAACTCTGCCCATAAGTTCCAATCCTGGGGATACTTTTGGGTGAGATCCTCAAGCATCCTTATCAGATCAGGATAGGATTTGCTTTCGTAATATACCCTTTTTAAAAGAGAAACAATTTCAGGGCTGTCAGGATATTTTGAATATATAGGTTTTAAAACTTCTATGGCTTCAGAATATTTCCCATTGCTTATAAACAACCTAACTTGATCAAGTTCTTTTTGAAACTCAATCTGAGGCTGAGCATAAGAAAAGGAAAATAAAAAAAGAACAAAAAACAAGCCAAAGGTCAGTATCTTTTGTAATCGGGTCATTCGATGCATTGATACCTCAAGCTCTATCTGTATTACTCAAAAAGCACTCTTAAGTAAATACGAATAACTTCCCTTTATTAATGTTCTTGACTTTTATTTAAAACCGAATTTCCAAGAAGGTGCTGTTTAAGGAAAATCATCTTGGAACTAATTTGAAAAGCTTCCCCTCACCCGGTTCCAGATGTGTGGTAAAGGGAATTGCACCAACGGATGTTTCGTAACCAGCAATCGTAGTATCATCTTCATAAAGATCAATGATTAGATATGTGCCTCCTTTATTGATGTAAGAGATCACGTTTTGGGATTCATTTTCAAGGCATCTACGATTCACCAGCATGAAATAATTGGTAGTAGCTGTGGTGTCTTTAAAAAAACCCACTTGAACGTAAGTCGTATCGAATTCTTCGCTTTCAAGCCTTTTTATGAAACTAAAATCCAGTTTGTTAACAGTATCGCTTGTACATGCTCCTTTCCAGTCCAGCTGGAGCAAAGTGGGACCAATTTTATCCAGGACAAAATTGATTTCCTGTACAGCGTACCATTTCTCATTAGGAACCCATTCTCCAGCACCTGGACTCCATTCAACTAAACCTAATCCTCTCCAGTCAGTTGTATCTTCTTTGTTGTAATAGGTCGTAGTATACCAGAAATATGCCAGCCCTGTAGCTCCATAAGCTAAAGCCAGATAAGCTTCATCTTTTATTTCAGCAGGAGTTGGATTCCTCAAAGATAGGCACTTGGTCGGACCTGGACAAATATCCCACTCATGCACCTGGATTGTGGCATAAAAAGGTTTCTCATACTCACGAGCTTTTCTGGAGCAAGTATCCATCAAGGTACAGAAAAGATCAAGTTCGGTCTGAAGGTTCAGGGTAGTATCATACGGGTAGTGATCTACGTTCAACTCCTTGGCTTTTATATCGTCCAAATAAATATCAGCCATTCTTCCCGACCAGCTGGTGACTGTCCACGTTCTTAAAGTTGTGAAAATGCTGGTAGTATCTGAAGGATCCCATGAAGATGGCTGTATACTCCTGATCAATTCATTAGCCCACTTTATAGCTGAGAGGCTTCCCCCTATTGGTTCATCCACAAGATACCAGCGATAGAGTTGGGTATCTAAGCTGTTATAATAGTATTGTAGAGCTGTCTTAACCGAATCCTCGGTCAAGGAGAATAAGACCCTACCTGTGTCATTAGATACTATAACCTTATCTACCCACAAGTCTTTTAAATCTGTCCAGAAAAGCTCATAACAAAATCTGTGCCATCTTGTCTGGTTAAAAGAAATGCTCAGCGTATCATAAACATCAGCCTCGTCGAAATCAGAGACTTTGATCGGGTGTCTCAAAGTGTCATGTATATAATCATCAATAATGATTAGGCTTCCCACTACCGCATTTTGATCACCCGTCTTATCTCCTATCTTCATAATGTAATCTGCCGTGCACAAGGTGGTTGGAAGCAAGAGTGGGCTGGAATTGTAAACACTGCCCCCTATGGGTCCGGAAAAGACGAAACCAGGACCGTGATCTGCAACCTTACACCATTGACCAACAGTGTCATCATCCTGATATTTTATGCTTACCGATGTATCGTGGTAGAAAGCATAACCTTCATTCAACTGTTCATTCTCTACCTCAAGATCTAAATAAAATCCGTAAGAGGTCAGTTCTTCGATATACTGAGGAGTTCTGTCCGTCACTTTTACCTGTTTTGCTTTACCTCCATACTGGTTAAACGGGATGATAGATATTCCATACATCTTTCCATATTTGCTGCTCAATGAATCGCACACCCCAATAATGGAATTGGCGCCCATACTTTTGACCTGATTGAAGTAGTAAGAGATGGAGTCCTCTGGCATATTTACATCTGAGGAATATGGGTCTTTAAAAATTATCCTGGGAAAAGAACTTTCAGCCGGGCAGTTAGTTAAAGTTAAAATACAGAAAAAAAATTGTAAACAGACTAAAAAAAAAGGAGAGAACCTACCAATCACAACGCGTTTTATAATCAACTCCGCACTACCTTTCTAAAGGAAACTCTTTATGCAAGAATAGAAATTACCTTTGAGCATGAGTTAATACCTGTTGTTTTATAATTATCTTATAATTTATTTTCCCTCTATAAGTCTTCTAAAATATTCCTGGATAAGCTCCTCATATTCCTTGGGATAGTTTTCCTCAAAGACCTTTTTGAGCCACTCCTTTTCCAGTTGATCTTTTTCGCCCAAATCAAAGGGAAGTTCCTCCGGGCTTTTTCTGGCAATATCCTCGCCTACTTCTGCTTTTCTGTCTTTAGAGTAGTCCCGCTGGGTTAAGGATTTTTCCGCATCCAGAAGCCGGGATAAAATTCTTTCCTGGGTTCCGATGGTTTTCTCGGTAACGTTCTCGCTTTGTAGATCCTTTACTACCTCAGCTATCTGGTCAGCCATTCGGTCCAAACTTCCTAAAATCTCCTTTCTTTCCCCGAACTCTTTAGCTAACTGCTCCATGCTTTTCCTCACTGTTTCCTGCTCAGCTGCTAATCTGGCCAGCTCTGCCTGCTGTGCCAGGGTCAGGTTAGGACACTGCCCTTCAAAATCCAGAGTCTTTTGATTAATACCACTCTGTTTTTTGCACATGGATTGGAGCTGGGAGAAAAGCTCCTCCATTCCAGATCCGCTGCACGAGCCCCCTACGTTATCCATTGCCTCCATCAGCTTTTTGGCGGTCTGGTTTAATCCGTACAATGCTTCTCTCTGATGGGTCAAAGCCACTGTCCGATTCCTCTGATCCAGATATTTTACCGCTTTCTCCATCATAGCCACGCTTTCACTGATCCACTTACCTATGTCCGTGGAGAGAAAATAGCTTTTCAAGGAAAGCTCCTCCAGATCTTTTGCCACCTGATCCCCACCTGTCTGTAGGTTAAGCTCCTCACCCGCTAACTCCCTCAGAATGAAATCCCCTTCGCTGAGCTTCTCTGTTTTCTCCAGAAGACTCTCCTGGTTTTCAGAGAGATAAAGAAGGTTAAATACTGCCTTTTTGATCTCCGCAAGTATATTCCCCAGGGATCTACTTTGCATCTTCTGTTTCAAAGAGGAACAGGTCTTTCCCATCTCGGTGAATTTGGCAGAACAAGCCCCTCCGCTTTCCTGGGATTGGGCTCGCTGGTTTTGGGATAGTTTCTCCTTCATCTGGGCAAGGGATTCTTTTATTCCAGAGTCTTTCACTAGATTTCTTAACGTTCTGATGTCGGTTTCAGGTAAAAGGTCAAGTTCTGTTAAAAGATCACTTAGTTGAGACAGGTTTTCCTCTAAAAATTCAGTCTTTTTTAGAACTGCACTTTCCTCATCTGAGAGTTCACTAATTTTTTCTTCATCTATGTCCTTTAACTTCTTATTGATTCCTTCTTGCTGCTGGGTTAAATCCTCCAGCATCTTTATTGCAATGTCCATCTTTTGTTCAGCCTTCATCCTTTTCAAAAGGGCAATGGTTCGGTCCATTTTCTGGATCATCTCCTCAGCGGAAAACTGCATATTTTTCAAAGCCTGTCTTATCTTTTCCGGATCAAGCTCAGATAGTGCTTCCTGTAGTTTTTTCATTGCCTCTTTAAGTTCAGGCGATGCCACCTCCTCCAGAAGTTTTCTTAGCTCCATCATCTTCTCAATCATTTCCAGGGTAGCCAGGCGATTCTCCTCCAGCTTCTCCGAGGATGATTTCAGCCCCTCTGTTAGATCCTTTAATTTCTCTGCCATTTCCCGTTGATCCTTTAGAATCTCCTCTGCCTCCTTTTGCTTTTCCCAATCCATTTTTGTTTCTCGCAGAAGCTCCCGGGAAAGTTTTTCTAATTTCTCATGGAGTTTTTTCTCCTCCTTTTGAATCTCCTCCAAATCGACTATCTGATCTGAGTGCTGCCTGTCAATGTCCCGGATGATCTCCGCAATCGAGGGAAGTCGAGCATGATAGGTTCCGGAGACCCCCTTCTTTGGTCCTGAGATGTTATCGTTATCATAGATTTCCACCCGATACCTGACCACATCAGATGGAACCAGCCCCAAGTCCGAAAGGTTCCAGAGATAATCCAGCTCTATCCTTGAGTTGTCCTTTTCCTTTATGGGAATGGGAAGGGTCTTCTCTTTTGATTCCATTCCGCCGGAAAGAACCTGATAAAAAAGCTTAAGATCGGAAAAGCCATAGTCATCCTCTGCCCGGATTAAAAGCTTAAGCTCCATACTCTCAGTCAAATCCTGATCCTGACCCGGCTCAACAACCTCAACCTGAGGATAGCCATCAAAGATGGCTGTTATGCTATACTCAATGGGATCCTGATTTTTATTTCCAGAGGAATCCGTAATCTCGATATGATAGGAATCGTCCTTCAATACCTTAATCTGAGCTGTGGCTTTATTGTTCTCAATTTTCATGTCCTTTTCCACAGCTTCCTTGAAAATCAATGATGCTGATTTTAAAGGTTTATTCGCCTGAGCTTCAATTGTGACTTTCGTTCCCTTAATGGCATTAATATTACCGTCGTTTTCATCTAAGACTACAGTTTGAAGTCGGGTATAGGTAGGATAATCAAAGATCATTTTCAAGCCTATTACTCTGGGTTTATCCACTACACTGACTCTGTACTGTTCGCTTTTTATCCCATCAGCTTCAACGTAATAATCAAAACTCCTTTTGACCTCTTTGAAAGTGTATCTGAAATCAACGTCTTTCCCTTCTATCTCCTCTGTTTTTCTCAATTCTTCCTGGTTCCATTCCGCGCCCAGATTTCTCCAGAGAAGTTTTACTAAAACAGGCTTTTCGCCTTCAGCTTTTATCCCTATTCTTACATCAGAATATTTGACTGCCTCGTAATCGCCGGGTGAAACCATAAAGTAAAACTTCTGAGGATGTTCAATTTCGGTTAACGGATGAGAAAAAACGTAAAACGAGAAATTCATAGAGACCGGGAAAATAAGGGTAAATGCTAAAAACAGGACAGCCAGACTACAAGTTATTTTCAATGTTTTCCTGAGGGATTTTTTATTCACCACTTCCTTGAAATTCAAATCCTGGGAGATTTCGTCTGCCTCCTGGATAACCGCCTCGATCATATCCGTGGAATAGCCAAAAGGGTTCTTTTTGAGTTTATCATAAAGTTGCAGAGAACCGATCAGCCGATTTTGAAGCTGTGGATATTTCTCCTCGATTTTCAAAGACAGGGAATCAAAGCTCGGTTTATGAACTAAAACCCGGATACAAAACCAGGAGAGTCCAACAGCTAATACCAAAAAGAATATTCCCAGGTAGATAATTCTAACAATAGTAGGAAGAGTAAAAAAAGACCCCATCAAAAAACCTAAAAGGCTCAAAGCTAAAACAAAAGCTCCAACCAGAAGAATTCCATAAAGGAGCTGGTTTCTGGTATAGTAATTCCTCAGATACGATAAGCGTGAAATAAGACTTGAGAAGCTATTCTGTGACATATAAGAAACTTTCTTTTATCCCTTTATGTTCATCACAAAA
>CAYURP010000071.1:0-7716 GCA_964447175.1 uncultured Ignavibacteria bacterium
GATCAGTCTGCCTGCTGGAAAAGGGAAGCTCTTTGAAAAGGACATGGAGAATCTCATCGAGACATTGAAAAAAAACATCCCCAGGATCTTCGAATCGGAAAACTATGAGGAAAGAAAAAAGCAGATAGTCAAGGAGTTTCAGGATCGGCAGAAAACCATTGTGGATGAATTTGACAAAAAGGTTAAGGAACAGAACTTCAGTCTGGTTCAGATTCAAATGGGCCCATTTGTAAAACCAGATCTTCAACCGATTGTCCAGGGTAAACCCAAGAATATTGGGCAATTAGAGAAAATGAAAAACGAAGGGAAATTCCCGGAGGCCGAGTTCAAAGAGATCCAGGAAAAATACACGACCCTGGTGTCGGAAATGGAGGAAGCCTTCAAGCAAAACCGGGAGATAGCCAGGGAACTGGACCAGGCTCTGTCTTCTTTAGACCAGGATATAATCCTGCCGGTTATAAAGGAGATGATCAATGAGATCAAAAATAAATACAAAGACAAGAAAGTGAATCAATATCTGGATGAGGTACAGGAAAGCCTCGTTTCCGATTTGTCCAAATTCAGAGATAAAAAGGATGAGAAGTCTGAGTCAGTTGTACCCGGATTACCATTCATTCAACCTGTGACTGAACTCACAGAATATCAGGTGAATGTGATAGTGGATAATTCAGAGACAAAGGGTGCTCCGATTGTTATTGAGACTAACCCTACCTACAGAAATCTCTTTGGCACTATGGAGCGTTCGGTTGACCGTTCCGGCATCTGGAGAACAGATTTCACCAGGATAAGGGCCGGGTCGCTTTTGCAGGCTAACGGGGGATATCTCGTTTTCAATGCCCTGGATGCTTTAATTGAACCTGGCGTTTGGCCGGCTTTGAAGCGTACCTTGAGAAACAGGATCTTCGAGATGCAGACTTATGATCCATTTTATTTTATCACCACCTCAGTTTTGAAACCTGAACCCATAGAAATTGATGTTAAGGTGGTAATGATCGGGGATGTTTTTCTTTACCAGCTGCTTTATTACCGGGATGAGGATTTCAAAAAGATATTCAAGGTGAAAGCCGATTTCGATTCGGTTATGCCCAAGGAGAAAAAGAACGTGATGGAGTATGCCTCCTTTATTAAAAAGATATGTGATGGTGAAAAACTGATCCCCTTTGACTCGACCGGAGTAGCTGGGATTGTGGAGTTCGGGGTGAGACTGGCAGGACGTCAATCCAAACTTTCCACCAGATTCACCTTTATTGCCGATTTGATTCGAGAAGCAAGTTACTGGGCTAAAAAGGATAAAAGCAAATTTGTTGCTCGAAAACATGTGGAAAAAGCTATCGACGAATGGATAAGAAGAGTAAGCTTAATAGAGGACAAAATCCAGGAGCTTATCGAAGATGGAACCATTATGATAGACACTAAAGGAGAAGTTGTGGGTCAGATAAATGGACTTTCTGTTCTGGATATGGGAGATTACGCATTTGGAAAGCCGACCCGGATAACTGCCCAGACCTCAGTGGGAAGAGCAGGAGTGATTAATATCGAAAGGGAAGCGGACCTTAGCGGAAAAACGCATAACAAGGGAGTTTTGATCCTGTCCGGATATATGAGGGGGAAATATGCTCAGGAAAGACCTCTGGTGATGAGTGCCAGCCTGTGCTTTGAGCAATCCTACTCCGGTGTGGATGGAGATAGCGCTTCCTCCACTGAGATTTATGCCATTCTTTCCAGCCTCTCAGGACTTCCCATAAGGCAGGATGTTGCAGTCACCGGTTCAGTTAACCAAAACGGTGAGATCCAACCCATTGGAGGAGTGAACGAAAAGATAGAGGGATTTTATGAGGTGTGTAAGGCAATGGGATTAACTGGAACTCAGGGGGTTATGATCCCTCACCAAAATGTAGAGGATTTGATGTTGAGGACGGAGGTGGTGGAGGCAGTGAAGAATGGTAAATTCCATATTTATCCGGTGAAAACAATTGATGAAGGTATAGAGATATTAACCGGTATTAAAGCCGGGAGAAGAAAAAAAGATGGGACCTTTGAAAAGGATACGGTGAACCATCTGGTGGAGGAGAAGCTTAAAGAACTGGCTAAAAAATCCAGGGAATTCGGAGCACCGGAGAAATCTGAAATATAGATCAAAAAAGGAGGATGTTGATGAAGATAAGAAGAAATTATTTCTATTTTTTGATCCTACCTATTTTGATAACCTGCCTGATCTGTTATTGTGCTACCACTGGCCCTGGTGGTAAAAAGAGCCTGATTCTGATCAGCACCTCCCAGGAAGTGAGTCTGGGAAAAGAATTCGCAGCTCAGGTCGACACTACCAATCCCATCTCTGATGATTCAGTTTTAGTAGATTATGTTAATGAAGTCGGACAGAAAGTAGCTAAGTTCTCTGATCGGTCTGATTTAAACTATCGTTTCGCAGTTATAGACACTCCCATAGTTAACGCCTTTGCCTGCCCAGGTGGGTACATCTATCTCTATGCCGGGCTTCTAAATGTAATGGAAAACGAAGCTCAGCTTGCCGGGGTCTTGGCTCATGAAATCTCTCATGTGGTAGCCCGCCACGGGGTAAAAAGACTTCAGCAGATCTTAGGTTTACAAGTTTTATTGTCTATAGCATTAGGTGAATCGGGTGAGTTAACCCAGCAAGCAGTAGGTTTGGGTTTAAGTGTGCTTCTACAAGCCCACAGCCGGGAAAATGAATTTGAGGCAGATGAATATGGAACTCTTTATATGCAAAAGGCGGGATATAATCCCCAGGGAATGGTTCAGCTTCTGGAGAAGCTTCTGGAGATGAGCAGTGGAGAGAGCGGTTTTTTAGAAAAGGTAATGGCTACCCACCCTCCTACCAGGGACAGGATTGAAAGGGTTCAGAATCAAATCAAAGGATTCGATCCCTCGGTGAAAAACCTTCCCTTTAATGAAGAAGAATATCAAAAGATAAAAAAGCGAATTTAATATAGAAGTTCACATAAAACGGAAAACAGTTAACGGACTGTTTTTTTTCGTTTTAGAGGTGGCTCCACCTTTTTAAAGGTTTAATTTACTTGAATTCTAATTAGGGGAGAATCTTTATGGAATATCGGTTTTGTGTTTTGAATATGAGAAAGGGGCAGATGAAAGGATTCATCTGCCCCGCTCGGTGGTTAGGAGGAAATTAACACGCCGAATTAAAAATCTGCATTCACAAATAAATTCATTGTTATCTTATCTTTATCATACAAACATAATAACTTGTAGTTACGAGTGCTAAAAGTTCCTGAGAAGACTCCTAAGAAATCAGCGAAAAGATCCCTCGGGCTCCATCCTTCCCGGTAAGCATCCTCATACTCTTTTAAAACACTTATACCCATTACGATGGAAGCTGAAAGGTATTTGTTCAAATGCTGGGATAGAAGTTTCTGGGAGATATAACATCCAGAAAAATGCTGCCATTTGTCAGGTGCCTTTATGTCCCAGTGATCGTAATCCACAAAAAACCAGGCATCACATTGAGGGGGAATCTGTTTGAATTTTCCGTCCCGGGGGTAATTCCAGGCATTAGCTTGATTGCAGAAAACAATAAGGATTAACAAAAGCAAACCGCCGATGACCTTCGATCTCACTCTTTGTCCATTTTGATTCAAACATTTCTGTTCTTTCATTTTTTCTCCTTTTAGGGTTCTGTTCTCATATAGTACTTTAAGCAAAGTTTCTGCCCCGCTCTCAACTTTTTCAGGATAAAGTTAAGTTATTGGGATTCAACAAGAAAGGCAAGGCGATTTTTGGGAACCGTCCTTTTCCTGTGCAAGGTTCTTCATATATTTGATTAGGTGATTCATATAAAAGGAAAACATTGTTATTTGAAAATAAAAAGAAAAGCTGCGGGGAGGTGCACAGCTTTTCTTGCAGGGAAAGGGGCGAAAGAATGGGTTAATATTTCTAATTTGATATAAAGCAAAAACAATGCCCTGATAATTATCTTAATTCTTGATTTTAATCACTTGTATTTCAGTATTTTATATTTTTTATAATCTCCCCTAGGAAATATTCTGTGAAAGAGTTTGCATTAAGTTAGCAAGAAAGGAAGTTATATTTATCAAAGCTTCGGTGTGACCTCAGGAATCTACTTAGAGACCTTAGTTCTGTAGAATTGGTAAGGGAGTCTTGGGGTTAAGCTAAAACTCAACACTTCAATTACTACAGGTATTAAATTTGTTTTAATGAGCAGCAAAAACATTGGAACTTTTATAGTGAAAGAGATGATTAAGGGGAAGGTGAAAAAAGATAACTTAATATCCTGAGAAAAGGTGATTCGTCAGATGAGGTAAAAAAATGGAATATCTATTAGGTAATCTTGAAGCAAAACTTCTGGAAAAAGAGGAAATTCCATCAGACGAACTTATATTTTTGATAAATTCCAGAATAAAACCTCCGGTTGAAGTCAGAAAAGATGACGTTTTTATCAGAGCTATGTTTCTGGTATCCGATCAGGTAAACTCTTATGGAGGATGTTTTCCCTCGGATGAGCATGAAAATTTAGCCAGACTTCTGATCGATTCACCTGTGCTGGTGGGCCATACCAAAGATAAGCTTCCCATTGCCAGAAACTTCAAAGCTGAGTTGATTAAAAAAGACAAAGCTAACTGGGTTAAGGTCTGGTTTTACTGGCTGAAAGAATCCTCAGGCTCGCTTTCCCTGAAAGAAAATATTGATCATGGAATATATAAGGAATGCTCCATCGGATTTACCTTTGAGTTCCCGGAGTGCTCCATATGCGGTGAGGATATGAGAAGATGCCAGCATATCCCTTTTAAAAGCTACCCAGGATCTGATGGTCAACCAACACAGGCTTACTTTAACTACAGAAAGATTTTGAAAGTTCTGGAAACGTCCTTAGTCTACAGGGGGGCTTTGCCCAACACTTCCATTACTAACGATTTGATCTACCAGAAGCACGATTGTCAAAATGGGGTATGCAAATTGGGCCGAGTGTACAAGGATGTGGTAGAGGGTGCTTTAGAAAAAGCCGGTCTTAATGATGAAGTTGAATTAACCGGTGATATTTCTGAAAAAGGATACTCGGATCACCACATAGATTTGATCTGTAGACCAGACTTAGAGGAAACAGTCTTAGCCTCCCTTCCGGAAAACTATAGAGAAAAAGTCAATTTTATTAAGGGGTCAGAAGGTGAGAAGTTTAAAGTTACTCTATTTAATTTCATTCCACCTACCAAACCAGAAAAAACAGATTCTTTTTGCAATGAGTTTTTCCATCCCCAGGACTTTTCATTTTTGTCCGGAGATTGGATTGTTGAACCAAAATATGATGGGGCAAGAGCTCAGGTCCACAAAAAGGGTGATGAGGTAAGGATCTTCACAGAGTTCGGTGAAACCGTTGAATCCAAATTTCCTACTCTGACTAAAAGTATTTTAAGTTTTCCACATCAAAACTTGATCTTGGATGGTGAACTGGTACGATACAAAGGGAAATCAAGGCTGAAATATGGGGATGTGGCTTCTCATATCCAGAATGACAATGAGGTTTCAGATGATACAAATTTCAGATATAAGGTTTTTGACATCCTCTATCTAAACGGGACTGATTTTACATCTGAGTCCCTGAAGAAGAGGAAAGAAATCTTAGAGAAAAATATCAAAGATTCAGATTCTATTCAGAAAGTAAAATTTGAGAAGCTCTCCTCGGATTCAGTTATCAAAAAAATAAAGGATCTGTCCACTGCTGAAGGGGCAATGCTTAAAGGAGCTGATTCGGGTTATTTCGATTCATCCAGGTGGTACAAATGGAAAAAGGAACTGGAGCTGGATGTCTTGGTAACCAAAGTGGTTCACAATAAGGGTGGATCTTACAACTACGTCTGCGCTGTGGGATCCCGATCAAATCCACTCCCTCTTGGAACCACGTACTCCACTAAAGTAAAAGCTAAATCAGGAGATGTGATCCGGGTGAAAGTCGACTCCCTGGGGAAAAATGAAGAGGGATTTTCTTGGTATGCACCCCAGGTTAAAGATGTTCGTGGCGATAAAAAGCAGCCGGATCCCATTTCGGTTCTGGATAGAATGATTGGAAAGGAAGACAAACAACAAAAAGTAAATGCCTTGAATTCAAAACAAGAGAATAGATTCGTTTTACATGTTAACTCTGAAGATCAAACTAAATATTACCATCTGGGATTTTGTGGAAAGGAAATGGCAACAGTATTAAACATTTTTAAACTTGATTTGAAGGAATTGAATCGAGGGAAAAGATTTTTGTGTGAATTGAAAAATCAACAAGATCTTAAAGGGATCAATTTTCAAGGTTATTTTTCCCCGGGTAAAGTGGATAAGGGTTACTCCAAAGAAGAACCTGCTGCTCATATTAAAATTCTGGATTCAGGGGATTATGAGACCCTAAGAGAGGAAACTAATTTCGCCTCTTTTAAAATGAATGGGAAGATACTGAATGGTATCTATCTAATAAAAAAAGTAATTATCAATAAAAATGAGAAATGGTTGATGTGGAAGGGAAGTACAGAGTTAAGAGTAGAGAGTAAAGAGTGAAGAGTTAAGAGTAAAGAGTTAAAAAGGTGGTGCATATGGAAACAGATGACTTGGTCAATAATTTAAGGGCACACATTGAAAGTATAAGTGATGAAAAAATTGAGTTGCTCGATTTTGACTCCTTGAGGGATGATTTAAAGAACGCAACAGGACTTCTTCTAAACCTGGATCAGAAGGGAAAGCTCTGCGATAAGCTTTTAGATGGTATCAGATCCGAGATAAAAAAGATGTCTTTGGCTGTTTCCCGGGCAAAAGGGGATGCCTCGAGTCTGAGTTTAACTGAGAGACTTCTTAAGTCCGAGGACCTGGATTATGAGGATCTGGCTTTGTTGAAGCAACAGGTAGGAGCTGAGTTCGACAGAACTTTTCCCGGAAAACCAATTCACAAGATAATGGAAAAGGGAAACAGCTCTGATTTCAAAGTGGGCGATTTCAAAACAGGTGAAAGGTAATGATAGTAAGTTTATGGAGTTGAGGGTTGGATGACCCGGCGCAGATGTCCTTTAGACAGCCGTTAAGATTTTATAATTTTCAAAATGAAAGGAGTCCCAAGTGGGAACAAGGGAACAAGATTTGGAAGGAATCGGTGCTATTTATGCAACCTTTTCCATTCATCAGACATCAGGTGTAGATGATCTGAAAGATGCTGATACTGGTAAGGCAGTAACGTTAACCGATGATTTCGAGATTGGACCTGCAACTGACGGATCGGCGGTTTTGGGAAAGCTGGTGGATTTGAGTTTAACCGATGCTGATGCGGGTAAAAGGGTGGCTACGGTGCAAATCGGTGGAATAGTAACGCTTCCCATTGCTTCCACATATCCTGAGATTGGCAACCGGGTAGTGGGTGGAGCAGATGGCACGGTTAAAAAAGCACCGGCATTGACCGGATACGATCCCGCTGGAGGCAACCTAGCTCGAGGAACGGTGATCTCAGTTAACGGAACCACGGAATGCACCTTGATCTTGAACTAAATTCTGAAGATAATGGGTTTCTCGTTCTATGATCTAAATATTAAAAACAAAGGAGAATAAAATGGATTTGTCCAGATTTTTTGAACAACTCGAATCCCCGGTGCTATCCCGATGGATGGAGTTAGCCCAGTATGAAAAACCGATCTCTGGTAATGTTGACCTGTCCCGGGCTAAGGAGATAAAGGTTAGCAA
>CAYURP010000072.1:0-7426 GCA_964447175.1 uncultured Ignavibacteria bacterium
AGATGAAAAAAAAGAAGGTTTTCATTGGGGTAATCGGAGCCGGGAAATGCACAAAAAAAATCTTCTCCCTGGCAGAAGAAATCGGCAGAGAGATCGCCAAGTCAGGAGCGGTTCTGGTTTGTGGGGGATTAGGGGGAGTTATGGAAGCAGCAGCTAAAGGTGCAAAAGAGGCTAAAGGCATTACGGTGGGAATACTTCCCGGAGACTCTAAGGAAGATGCCAATCCTTATATTGATATCCCTATTGTCACGGGAATCGGTGAAGGCCGGAATCTGATGGTGATCCGTTCCTCTGATGCCATTATAGCTCTTCCCGGGAAATACGGAACCCTTTCTGAGTTAAGCTTCGCTGTCAAACTGGAAAAGCCGGTGGTGGGTATCTCCACCTGGGATATCTCCGAAAGAATCACTAAATCTGATGATCCCCAGGAAGCGGTTAAGTTAGCTCTGGGTAAAATCGGTGAGGAATAAAGAATTTGGAATACCGGGCCCATGTCGTTGTTTCAGGTTTGGTTCAGGGGGTGGGGTACCGTTATTTCGTGTACAGAAAGGCAAAGGATTATAACCTTAAAGGTTATGTGAAAAACCTGTATAGCGATGATGTGGAAGTGATGCTGGAAGGGGATAAAGGAGTAATTCTGGATTTAATTCAGGAACTAAAAACAGGTCCCATATCCGCTCATATTACCGGTATTAAAGTAGAGTGGGAGGAGGGTCAAAGTGAATTCGAAGATTTCCAAATTAAATTCTGAGAAGTTTATGTCTCTGATAAGGGACGTAAAAGATTACCCCAAAAAAGGTGTGGTGTTCAAAGACATAACCACCCTGATAAAAAATGGAGAAGCCTTTAATGAAGTCCTGGGCATTCTCTATGAGATCTGCAAGGATAAAAGGATCGATCTGGTGGCAGCTATAGAGTCCAGGGGATTTATCTTTGGAGGCGCCTTAGCAGACAGGTTGGGAGTGGGGATTATTCCTGTGAGGAAATTAGGCAAGCTGCCGGCAGAATGCGTGACACAAAAATATGAACTGGAATACGGAACCGATTCTCTGGAAATGCACACCGATGCCGTGTCCCAGGGACAGAGGGTTTTGGTGGTGGATGACCTTCTGGCTACCGGAGGAACCCTTCAAGCTACCTGCAGATTAATCGAAAAACTGGGAGGAGAGGTGGTTGGAATTATGGTTTTAATCGAGCTATCTTTTCTCAAAGGTCGAGAAAAACTTAAAGGTTATGATTTCTTTTCCCTTCTCCGATACGATAGCGAATAGTAAAGAAAAATACGATTAAAATGAAAAAGGCAGGAAAGAAATTCCTGCCTTTAATTTTCTTAAGAACTTTTAAGTTCTTAGCTAAGGTTTAGTCTTATATTGTCTATTCCCTGGATCAGCTTGATAGCAAGCTTTAAAGCTAACCCAGGCGCTGGGTATGCTTACCTCCAGGACGTGAATCTTACCATAATGGGCTGGTGAATCACCGGTTTTAACTGCGTAGACGTGACCTTCGATAGCTTGCACAGAATAACCAGAGGGGAAATAACCTGAAGAAGGAGCAACGTCCGCATCGTCCCAATCGCTCATATACCCCAGATCCTGGATCTGCCCGTTATTGCATCCGGCTAACCAGACCCTGTCGGCTCCGGGACGGGGAGCGAATTTCTCACAGATTATGTCTCCAATGCCTGATGGAGTAATGTAGGTTGTGGTATTCAAATTGGTCAAATCAGCCACGCTGAAGTCGGAAAGCTCATAACCTGATTCCTCTTTGTTCTGTGCATATCCATATATTTTATCATATGTGGCACTTTCATCTCTGGGGGTATCCTGGATGATATTGGATGGCTGGCTGATCTCTTTCCAGTTGTCTTTAGCTGCAACCACCAGGAAACTGTATGTGGTACCATTGGAGAGGTTATTGATCATTTTGGATTTCACCTGATTAGAGGGAGGGGATATAGCAATGGAATCAACCTTGATGAAAACTGCAGGAATAACCTCCGGAACAGTTGTGGTGCTATAGGCACCCTGGTATTGGTAGATAAAATAACCATCCAGGTCATCCTCGTAGTTGCTGGTATACCAGAAAAGAAATACACTTTCATCTCCAGTAACGCTTTTGAGCCCTAAAGGTGGGGATAGTTTCTCCGGGCTCAATACCTTGGTTATCTTGTCCTCGCATCCTTGAACCAGAGCCAGGGCAAAGACTAAGATAAGAAGTAGTGTTAATCGCTTCACCCAAAACCTCCTTTCATTCTGAAAGTTAAATTTCAATTTAACCATATTCTAATTAAATAATATCGTAAACTCATCTGCAAATATTCAAAAAATATGAGATAAAGTCAAGAGAAATTTCACTTGACATTTCTCCCCGATCCTCTTTTATAAAGATGGGAGGAAGGGCTGGGTAACTATGAACTAATAACCATGAACCATTAACCAATCGTGCCCCCGTAGCTCAGTAGGATAGAGCAGCGGTTTCCTAAACCGTTGGTCGGGTGTTCGAGTCACCCCGGGGGTATTGATGGATAAAGTTCCTAAAACACCTGTAAGTTCTTTCATCATCTCACATTAAAGAAATAAGAAACTTCTCATACAAGGTAATTCGAGTTCCTGATAATTTAAATAAAATTAAAAAAAATCTTGACATTTTTTTTAAAAGAAATATAATGTATAGCTAAGTTACTTAAAGAAAGGAGTTTCTAAATGAAACTGAAGTCCTTGATTTTAGCAGTTTTCATAATCTTAACCTTAAGTAGCCTGTGCTACGCCCAGATGACCGATTACAATTTCATAGGAGCTGGAGCAAGAGCTAAAGGGATGGGAGGAGCGTTTTTCGGGGTGTCGGATGATCCCTCCGCAGCCACCTGGAACCCGGCCGGCTTGACCCAGATGGATAAACCCCAGATGGGACTTAATTTTAAAAGCTTTATGCCCAAACACACTTTCACCCAAACTTACCTGGGTAATAGGGAAAAGACTTATGATAAGAGCAGATCGGAAATCAATTTTGCCAGCGTGGTTATTCCCTTCACTATGGCCGGAAGAGATCTGGTGGGAAGTGTAGCTTTCCAGAGAATATCAGACCTTTATGGTGAAAATCTTTTCTTCAACAGCAATACCCTGATAGAACCGGTCTCCGACGAAATGGTAATTCAAAGGGATCCCATCTCAGGAAATCCATTGGATTCAGAGACTTTCTGGGTCTATTCCAAGCTTAACGAGCTTTATCGAATTTATCAGATTTTAACTTTTCCCGTTGGAGATTACGGTTATGACACCCTTTACAAAATTCATAGCGTGGAGTTGCAGGATAATATCGATGGCAGCTTTAACCAGATAGTTCTGGCTCTGGCAGGAAAACCCATGAAAGATTTTTCCTTGGGTGTAGGGATCAACGTGTATACTGGTGGATACAATTACAGCGGAAAGCAAACTGATACTTTGAGGCCGCCACCAAATGATACCGTACTGAATTTGAAACCCTCGGTGGAAACGGATTACCGGGGATTCAATTTCACCGTGGGAGGTATGTATCAATATCAGAATTTAAGGATTGGAGCTGTAGTGAAAACTCCCTATACTTTAGAGGAACGTCAGGATTTCTCGCTTTTGTGGGATGAGGTGATAATGGGTGTAGTCAACCCTTATCCCTCCCCTTCCCTATACGTGCCCAAGGGGATTCTTTATAAAATCACTCAGAAGTGGAAATTGCCCCCTATCTTCGGATTGGGAGCATCTTACAAGCTGGGTAATTTAACCCTTGCGGCTGATCTGGAGATTAGGAAATACTCTAACACGGAGCTATCCTATCAAACACGTTCTTTACCCGATGAAAATGCTCCAAATGCTCCGCAAATGGATAACCAAGTCATACGCTCCCCAGCAGATTTTTTACCCCCATCCGATCCTACCTTTCCATACAGGACAGTAAATCTGAAGTGGAAAGATACCAATCAATTCAGAATCGGTGCAGAGTATGTGTTTCAATCTTCCTGGGGTAAAATACCCATTCGGGTAGGGGTAAGAAACGATCCCAAGGTTTTCTCAGATCTTAGTGATGTGGTTATCGATACCACCTATATGATCTCCGTGATTAGTTATAATATAGGGGAATTGGATACCATAGGAATCAAGAACATATATTATAAAGCTAATGAAACTGATCAAGTTCAGGGCATGGTTTTTACATTGGGGACCGGGATTGGTTGGAAACAGATAATGTTCGACGTCGCTTATGAGTACAGCAGTTACGAGACCAAAGCCAAAGGCACAAAATTCGGGAACTCTTTTGATGAGCTCTGGGAGAGAAAAGACCATAAAATTTTCTTTAACTTTACCGGACTGTTTTAGGAAATTGGAGTACCACAATTTAAAGGCGAAGCAACAAGCTTCGCCTTTTTCATATAAAAACCCTTGCCAAATTCAATTTGTCTCTTAGATTAAAACAGAAAACAAGAGGAAATGATGAGCCCCAAAAAAATTAGAATATCCAAGCATATGATGAAGGAAGATAAGCTGGTAACCACAGCCTTCCGTTTTAGCGAATGGATACAAAAGAATATTAAGAGGGTTATAACAGTGGCGGGGGTGGTAGTAGCGGTGGGAGTCATTATCTTCATCATTCTTTCCGCCAGGGCGCAGAGGAGTGAAAAAGCATATCAGCTTCTGGGCCAGGCAACCATTGCGTTCAGGTTAGGTAATTTAAATCAAGCCATATCAGATCTGGAGACTATTGCCAGTAAATATGGAGGCACCAAAGCTGCCCTTCAGGCTTCTTTTCTTCTGGGAAACATCTTTTTTGCCAGTGGCATGTTCGACCAGGCTATATCCACCTTTGAGGAGTTCAGAAAAAGATATAAAGATGATCCATTCCTTTTAGTTTCGTCCATATCCGGAATTGCTCAATGCTACCTGGAGAAAAAGGAATTTGGTCGTGCAGGTGATTTCTTTTTTCAAGCATTTGAATCAGATCCGCAAGGGGTTCTGGCGAAATATTGCCTTTCATCCGCTGGATTTTCTTATGCCCAGGCAAAAGACTATGAAAAAGCCAGATCTGCCTACCAGAAAGTAGTGGAACTATTTCCCGATGCCCCGGAAGCTGTCAAAGCCAAAAAGGAACTGGCTGAAATTAATTATGGCTATGCAGAAAAATGACGTTCCACTGAATTTGGCTATTCTCTGGCACATGCATCAACCATATTATAAAATGGTGAGCCAAGGGGTTTACCAGATGCCCTGGGTGAGGTTGCATGGATTAAAGGATTATTATGACATGGTCGCAATCCTGGACGATTATCCCAGGATCCATTTGACTTTCAATCTGGTACCCTCCTTAATAGATCAAATTCAGGATTATGCTCAGAATAACGCCTACGACCGACACCTGTTTTTAACGGAGAAAAAAGCATCGGAATTGAATCAGGCTGAAAAAGAGGAGATAATCTCATCATTTTTTATAGGTAACTATGAAACCATGATTCTCCCCCATCGGCGATTCTTTCAGCTATGGGAGAAAAGGGGTCAGAATCTTGAGAATATAAATGCGATTGCTCGCAAATTTTCCACTCAGGATTTGCTGGATCTTCAGATCTGGTCCAACCTGGCCTGGTTTGATCCTCTTTTGCGAAAGGAGAAAAAAGTTGCAGATCTGTTCAAAAAAAATGAAAACTTTACTGAAGATGACAAAGGATTTCTGATTTCTAAACAGAGAGAAATACTAAGCTGGATTCTGCCCAAGTACAGGGAGCTGAAAGATAAAGGTCAGATCGAGATCAGCTTCTCCCCCTATTTTCATCCCATAATGCCTCTGCTTTGCGATTTGAAAATTGCCAGGGTCTCATCCCCAGGTATTGTCCTTCCCCAAAAGGATTTTTCCCATCCGGAGGACGTTGAAGCTCACCTGGATAAGGGAATTCAACTTTACCAGGAAGTCTTCGGAGACAAACCTCAAGGGGTCTGGCCTTCCGAAGGGAGTGTGTCTGAAGGGATAATTCCGCTGCTTACCAAGTTTGGATTAAAGTGGATGGCATCAGACGAGGAAATACTTTACCTGAGCCTGAATCAACCGCAAAAGGGGCAAATGAAAAAATCTGAGGAGGATAACAAACTCTATTTCCCTTATGTGGTGGAAGCCAATGGATCCAAGATAAATATAATCTTCAGGTCTCATCTCCTTTCCGATGCCATTGGATTTGTATATCGTTCCTGGGACCCGGAAAAGGCAGCGGATAACTTCATCCAGAACCTGCACCGGATAAGAGAGAGGATACCCTCTGAAAAAATCCATGAGAGTCTGGTTTCTGTAATCCTGGATGGGGAGAACTGCTGGGAATATTATCCGGAGGACGGATGCCAATTCTTGAGATCACTTTACCATAAGCTTTCTGAGGATCCTTTGATAGAAACAGTGAAAATATCCGAATTCCTAAAGGGGAATCCACCAGAGGTCACCTTGCCCTGGCTTTTCCCTGGATCCTGGATAAACCACGACTTCAGAATATGGATTGGCCATCCGGAGGACAATTTCGCCTGGGACCTTTTGAAGATGACCCGGGATGATCTGGTTAAATATCAAAAGGAAATGGGGGACAAAGCTGATCCTGAAAAAATCAGGTTAGCCTGGAAGGAGATATATATAGCTGAGGGAAGCGACTGGTGTTGGTGGTACGGGGACGAGCATCAGGGTCCTTCCACAGAGGAGTTCGATCGAATCTTCAGGTCTCACCTTATATCCGTGTATGAGCTTTTAGAAATGGAGAAACCGAGGGTGCTTCTTAAGCCAATACGCACGGGAACCCTTTCCTCTCAGGTACAGGAGCCAACCGGTTTCATTAATCCTACGCTGGATGGAAATGTGACCCATTATTATGAATGGCAAGATGCTGGCTCCTTTGATTGCTTGAAATCCGGTGGTGCCATGCACCGGGTAACCCACATAATTAAAGGGATTTATTTTGGCTTCAATGAGAAGCAGCTTTTTTTCAGGGTGGATACTGTTCTGCCTCCAGAAAAAATAGACGATGATCTCCTGTTGGACCTGGAGATAATTGAACCTTCCCGATACAGGTTATCCCTATCCAAAAAACGAGCTGATCTTTTTTTATTCCTGAAAACTGAAAATCGCTGGGGAAAAATTTCGGAAAAGATTGATTTTTCTTTTTCTAAACTTTTCGAAGTGGGACTCCCCATAAAAGCTTTGGATTTTTCCCATAAAAACTCGGTGGGTTTTCAGCTGAGTGTAAAAAAAGAAAAAAAAGAGGTAGAGAGATGGCCCCAGGTGGACCTGATCAGATTTAATTTGCCTTTGGATAAAAAGAAACCAATTTTCTGGGGGGTATGATCTTTGATTTAACTTATCACAGAGAGGAGGCAGAAATAAATGAATGAGGATGTTTTTTCATCGGAGGAACCAAAAAGAGAAGATGAAC
>CAYURP010000073.1:0-7425 GCA_964447175.1 uncultured Ignavibacteria bacterium
CTGAAAGGTTTTGGGGATCTTCACTATTAAATTTCCTCAAAAGTGTAATTGCAGAGTCAGCTTTGTTATCATCGATCATAATTTTAGCTTTTTCAAAATCCGATAGCTGGTAGGATTCAGCCTGAGAGTTACCTGTATGCTCCTTGATCCTGTAAATTTCCACTGGCATCCCTCTTAAGATGTAGCTGGTAACCACCCTGGCATTCTGCATTACCTCAGGATAATCCTTAAAAGCTCTTTCCTTGTTGCCGCCTCGGTTCTCCAGTGCCAGATGGGTTATGGGGTATCTTCTGAAAAGCAGAGTATCCACTCTGACCACCCCGAACATATGGAAGCAAAAACCCAGATTATTGTCCTGAGTAAGGGTGGAGGCATAGGGACCCGACAAAACTGCACCCTGGTTCAAAATCTTTCCTAAATCCTGGGATGAACGGATAAGAGAGTACTGCCGGTTTTTAGCCCAGCTTATATAGGGACTGATGTTGATTAGAAATATTAAAGTGACAATTATGACAACCCCAACCAACTTAAGCGAAGAATCGTTTATGAGCTTAATTGATTTATTCTTTAAAAAGACATACCAGAATATCATTAATGCTATGGCTAAAAGAGCTGAAAAGGTGACTAATGAATCAAAGGATCCGGTTTTGCCAAAAAGTCTCAGGTAAAATGTACAAAGATGAAATATCATAATCGAGAAGGTAGGTATGAAAAATATCCAGTATACCCAGCTCAGCTTTTCTTTTTCATTGGATGATTCTGGATTCAAGAATCTGTTTAAAGCCATTCCCGCTAAAACGCAGATAGGAGGTATAATAAGCAGCTGGTAACGTAAAGGCCGGTAGTTCCAGGGCATCAGGGCTAAATATCCGATGATAAGCCAGAGGGCCATATACAATTCCAACTTAGAGGTGGATTTAATTTTTTTCAGGAAATTTCCCTTAAAAATTCTGAAGAAGTAAAAAATTAAAAAAAGGCAGGATAATAGAAATACAAAAGGCATCCTGTAAAAGAAATCTGTGCCGGGCCTGTGTGATGCTCCCTCGAATATGCTTGAAACATATCCTAAGGAAAAAAGTGAATAGATGAAATCCTTAATGGAGTTGAATGCTACTGGTGCCCCATAAAGACCTACTGACATCTCCTTGAGATAAAATTTCACGTCTCCGGGCACAGGATTGTATATTATCAAATACCAGGGGAGCACAGCGCCCAAAAGTCCAATAACAAACAGAATCAGGGGGAGGAGTTTTATCTTTTTTTCTTTTGGGGAAAGATCTTCAACAGCAACAAGAATCAGCACTCCCAGAGCCGCAGGGAGGATAAAAGCAGCTAACATTTTCCCGAAAAGAAAGGCGCAGGCATGAGAAGCGCCAGAAAGAATTAAAAAGAAGTTTTTCTCTAACCCCAGAATTAAAAAGTAAAAACCCAGCGCAATAAAAAAAAGAGTGGAGATCTCAGAAAAGGTGCTCCTGCTGTACACCAGCATTATATAGTTGATACCCAGAAAAAAAAGTGAAAATAGTGCTGTGGCTTTGTTTAAAGTTTTTCTTAGGGCCAGATAGATAAATAGTATGGTGAGGAGGTTCAGGAAAACGGAAATAAAATTCGACTGGAAACGCCCCAAACCTATAATTTTATAAAATAAAAATGCAATCAGGGTATAAGCCGAGTTTACCCACAACACGAAACGGTATTGTCCAAAGGGATTCCAGTCCCCCTGCAAAATTTTTGCTCGGGCAAAGGAGACGTAAGTGGGAGCATCAGTTGTCAAATCCTGGCTCCAGGAAATCTGGGGGGGATCTGAGGTCAGAAAAAGAAGCCGGAACATAAGTGCTAGCCCGAAGATTAATAAAAAAAGCAAAAGGTGAAATAGATCCGATCTGAAAAAATCACTCTTAAAAAATTCTGTTACCCAGCCTGGTTTCTTCTGGGCAATGATCTTTTTTTCTTTTTTCTTTGTCATTATAAAGAGTTAAAGTTCAAAACCTCAAATTAATATATAAACAAAAACACTTAAGTCAAACGAAAACAGATAATTTGAAAGTCTGGATTCGGGACATTAGATTTAAGATATTCTTATTAAAAAAGGATGATTCGGATCGTTTGAATGGATGGTAAAAATAAGGAGAGTTAGATTTATTCTGATGGGTGGGGATTTAAGATTTCTTGGGGATAGATTTTTATTATTAGGAATATAGATAATTTTTTATTCGGCTTAATGAAAATTCATTCTGTTATCTAAAAAGCTTGAACTTGAGCATAAACCAGATGGCTTTAAATCCGACTTTCCAGTTCATTTTCTTTCCTTGCTCCGGGGTGCGGGGACGTCCCAGATAAGCCAGGGGAATCTCCAGAAAACTATACTTTCCCTTTGAGACCATGGCTGTCAGTTCCGGCTCGATTTCAAATCTTTCAGCCCTCAAATAGGGCAGCATCTCTCGGATAATCTTTAACTTAAAGACTTTGTATCCGGTCCACATATCGGTTATCTTAAGTCCGGTTATCAGATTAGAAACACCCGTGAGAAATTTATTTCCCAGATAAAACCAATAAGAGAAGTGACGAAAGGTTCCGGACTTGAAACGTGAGCCAAAGACTACATCGGCCTTTCCTTCCAGAATAGGCTGGATCAAGGCTGGATAATTTCGGGGATCGCATTCCAGATCTGCGTCCTGAATCAAAACGATCTCTCCCTGAGCTTTAGCAAACCCGTTCCTTATAGCCATCCCCTTGCCCTGGTTTTTAGGGTGATAAACGATTTGGTATTTGTTTTCCAGATCCTTTAAGACCTGCTGAGTCCCGTCAGTGGAACCATCATCCACGATGATTATTTCTTTCTCAATATCCTCTAAGTTTACCGCTTCGATTCTCCCAAGAGCTGAGAGGATGGTATCTTTTTCATTAAATGCCGGAATGATGATAGATATTTTCATAAAAATTAGGAGCCAAACTCCGGATACATTTTTCTATTAAAGTTGTTGATAATTTTCTTAAGGCTTTTTTTCAGGGTTACCTGGGGATGATAACCGATGAGTTTCCCGATCTTGCTGATATCTGCTTTTCTGCGGGACATATCGGCAAAATCTCTTCCGAAAACTTCCTGATAGGGAATATGTATTATTTTGGATTTACTCTTAGTTAATTGTTTTATCAATTTTGCCAGCTCTTCGATTTTTATTTCCTCTTCCGAAGCCAAATTGAAAATCTGCCCGTATGCTTTCGGGCTGTTCATCAGTTTTATTAAAGCTCCGGCTATGTCTGCCACGTCACAAAAGCATCGGCTTTGAGTGCCTGTGCCATAAATGGTCAGGGGCTGGTTAGATAGAGCCTGTTTGACGAAACGGGGGACCACCATCCCATAGGTCCCGGTTTGCCTGGGACCTATGACATTAAAAAGACGAACTACTATTGTGGGAAGTCCCTTTTCTTTGAAATGGGCTAAGGTCAGGAACTCATCGGCTGCTTTGGCAAAGGCATATCCCCAGCGATCGTTGTAGGCAGATCCGTAAACCCTGTCATCCTCCTCCTTGAAGGGGAGCGAATCATTTTTTCCGTATACCTCGGAGGAGGAGGTGAAAAGAACCGGTATTCTATATTTATTGGCCAGCTCCAGTACAATCTCGGTTCCTCTGAGATTTGAAAGAAAAGAATCCAGAGGTTTCTCCATAATGGTTCTTACTCCGACTGCCGCTGCCAGGTGATAGATCTGTTTGACCTTCTTAACCAAGATTACCATTTTCTTGCGGTTCAAAACGCTGTCCTTAATAAAATGAAAATTCCTGTTTTTGCGAAGATGGGCAATATTTTTTAAACTTCCGGTTGAGAGATTGTCTATCACCAAGACCTCATGTCCGGATTCAAGAAGCCTCTCTGATAGATGAGAGCCGATAAAACCTGCTCCTCCTGTGACCAAAACCTTTTTCATTGAAGAATCTGATTTCATCTTCTTTGACCTCCTAAAAATTAATCTGATTTAAACCAAAGCTGACTTCCGGGGAATTCGTTTTTCTTCATTTCACTCATTTCCGTTCATATTAGCTTTGTAGCAATTGGAATCCTTTTAAGGGATATTATTTTCATTGGCTATTTTCTCTTGATTCTCCTGATCTTTCTGAATTACCTTTAGAGTTAGGTGTTCTGTTTTAAGGTAAATCAAACCGATCAGGGTTATGGGAATATACTGGCTGGCATGCAGAACCACGGAGAAGGGCAGGGCGATGTTTTTCCCGTAACCGTAAAGGCTTAAGGCAGCGATGCTGAAGAAATGAAAGGTTCCCACATATCCGGGTGAAGCTGGAATGCTTACTGCCAGGGAGACCATGACCAGAAGTATGAAGGAAGCTTGAATCGGGGGTTGGAGATCAAAAGCCAGAAAGATAAAATAGTTGCTTATGCCCACCACTCCCCAGACGAAAACTGAAAAGACAAGAATCCAGATCATGCTGGGAAGATCTCGAAATACCTTTAACCCGGTGGTGAACTTAAAAAGCACTTCAGAGAGTTTGTCAGAAATCTTTTTGGGCAAAAATCCAAGTAACCTGTTCAGAAACCTTAGGGTGGGTTCGGTTCTGACCTCCAGAAGGACCAAGACCAGAAGAGCTGCCAGATTAATTATCAGGGTTAGGTTGCCAGCCGTTTTAACCCAATCCGGAAAAGGCGACATGAGAAGCGTGATCCACAAAAGGACCAGAAGGGAAAAACCGTCAAATACCCTTTCCACAACTATGGTGGCAAAGGAGGCAGTCCGGGATATACCAGCTTTAGATCCCAAGGAATAAGCTCTGACTATCTCCCCTAACCTCACCGGCAAAACATTGTTAGCCATGAAGCCGATCATAGTGGAGGAAAAGAGTCGGTGCATTCCCACCTTTTTAATGGGATCCACCATGAATTTCCATCTGTAGGCTCGAAGCCACATGCTTAAAACCATCAATGCCATGTTGGGGAAGATCCATAAATAATTGGCGTTTTTAAGGGCGTGAGCCAGTTCCTGATAATCTACTTTACGGAAGGCCAGCCACAGGAAGAAAACCGAAACCACAATTCCAATGAACAATCTCTTTTTCAAAATTCTCTCTTTTTATAATTAACCATTATCTTTTTTCCCGGACCACAGTCTGGAACAGTTTTAGGGCTTGATCAGCTGCCTTATCCCAGTTGAATTCCTGGGCCCATCTCAGTCCACCCTGAGATAGCTTTTTCCTCAAATCAGAATCAGACATGATCTCTATCATAAGCTCAGCCAGCTCCTCTTTATCTCCATAATCAAATAGAAATCCAGTTTCTCCGGGTACGACCGAATCCCTTAATCCCGGAACATCCGAAGCCAAAACGGGAGTGCCACAGGCATTGGCTTCAATATTGGATAACCCCCATCCCTCTTTAAGTGAGGGGTATACCGCTACCCAGGCTTTTCTCAGCCAATTCAGCTTTTCCTCTTGAGATACAAAACCGGTGAACTTGACCTTTCTCTCCAGCCCCAATCGCCGGGTCAGCTTCATTAGTTCCGGGCTATAGTCGCCATCACCAATTATAGCCAACTCTGCCTCCGGAATTTTTCTGAGAATCAAAGGCAAAGCTCGAATCAAAGTGTCTATGGTCTTGTATTTTTTTAACCGGCCCACATAGATTGCTAGGGGGTAATCGTTTTTTTTTATTTTGTAATCCGGAAAATAAAAGCCATGATCTATGCCACATTTAATTACGTAGATGTCTTTTTCCGGAATATTCCTTCTGATTAAATCATATTTAGTGCTCTCAGATATCACCATAATTTTTTTGTTCTGATATATTTTGGGAATGGGTTTCTCCGCTAAATATATGTAAAGACCCAAAATGAAGTTTATCTCTTTAAAAACCGAATCTGCGAAAAGATGGGGTATGACTACTAAAGTGGGCAGGTTCTGGAAAAGCGGAGTGTAAAAGGGAATCTTGTTTATATCCTCGATAACCAGATCGGGTTTCTTTAAAGCCAAAAGGGATTGGATATATCTAAAGACCACGAAATTAAAGTTATGCCGGGATCCTTTCCGGAGGATCTCAATTTCATTAATTCTTTCAACTTTCTTTGCCCGGTGGTAGGAACTGCAAAACAGAGTCACCTGGTGTCCTTTAGCTGCGACTCTTTTGAGTATTTCCTCCAAGTGAATTTCCGCTCCTCCTGCCTGAGGATTAGTAAGGTCCTGCCAGTTTATAGCTAATATCTTCACGATGAGATCCTGTGCCTTCCTCCTTTGTTTTTTATTCTATCTCTGCTGGGAGGGTGGTTTAGGAAAATCAAAATCGGGTGCTGAGATCTGACTTAAGGCTTGAACAGCATAATCGTCATCCGGATTGTGTGAAACCCATTCTTTTAAAACCTGTACCAGTTTTTCTCTGTCCTTGCTCTGGTAGTAATTAGTGAAAAGGAATTGAAACGCAGGCCGGAAGTGGGGACTTTCGGAAAGAAGACGATGAACTAAATCCAAAGCCTTCTGGTCTTCTCCATCCCTTTTGTATATGGCTGCCAAACTCAGGTAGATCTGATTAAGTCGCTCCTGATCCACTCCCTCGGCTTTTTTTAATAGCTCCTCGGCTTTTTCAGATTCGCCTTTATCCGTATAGAATTGAATTAGAAAGGCGTAAGGCTTCCAGTCATCAGGTAAAATCTCCATGTTCTTTTGGGCTATTTCTATGGCTTCATCATAATTACCTGAGCGTCTCAGGGTATCTGCCAATGTCAGGAAAGCGGTGCCATAATTGGCTATAAGTCTAATGTCGTTTTCGTTTTTATAAACTTTAGGATCGTGGAGTCCTCTGAACTTAAAAACGTTGAAAAGTTTATCCTTCATTTTCTCAACATCTACCATGAATGTGCCTTCTTCAGGAACCACCCGGTAAGCCATACCCTCCATTCTCAGATGATTATCTATAGACTGTCCCTTGTAAATTTTGTTCTCCTGGGCTACAGTCGCTGCAAAGTAGATGGGATATTTCCAGCGATTGGTTTCCAGAATATTAGCTATCATCAAATCTTGAACCCGAGTTACTTTACCTTCTGCCGTGCGGAAAGGCCTGAGCCTTTTTATCTCATTGTCGGTGTAACCGATGGGCACTCCCATCTCATCTTTTAGCTGGAGTATGTACCAATCCGTGTTCAAAAGGGAGAGGTTAACTATCCGCACATCCTTCCGGATACCCTCCACCTCCTGGGCAAACCACAAAGGAAAGGTATCATTATCCCCGTTGGTGAACATTATACCATCTTTGTCGCAGGAATTAAGAAGATTGTAGGCATAATCATAAGGTATGAATTTATTGCTGCGATTGTTGGAGGAGTAAAAGTTCTGTTTTAAAGGAAGTATGGGTGAGATCAAAAGCACAGCCATAGCTCCGTATCCCAGCCAGTCTTTGAAACCGGAGAGCCTTCGGACAATGCCTGAT
>CAYURP010000074.1:0-7125 GCA_964447175.1 uncultured Ignavibacteria bacterium
GTTTTCTGGCTTTTTCCGATTCTTTATTCACTTGTTTTAAGCTTTACTAAATATTCTATTTTAAGCGGGGAGATTAAATGGATCGGGCTTTCCAATTATCTGGAGCTTCTTAAAGATCCTGATTTCTGGACTTCACTTAAAAACACATCTTTTTTTGTGGTAGGGACTATTCCTTTTACAACTTTTTTTGCTCTTATCCTGGCGGTTCTGGTCAATCAGAAAATTCCCTTAAAAGGTCTTTTCAGGGCGGGATTTTTTATTCCATCAATTACTTCTATGGTCGTGGTGGCTTTGATCTTTACCAATCTCTATGCTAAGGATGGATATATCAACTTCCTTTTTCAGCTTATTGGATTACCTACTCCTGAAAAAGGGTGGCTTCTGTCTGAAAAAACTGCTCTTCTTTCGATTATGGCTATGGATATTTGGATGAGCACAGGCTTTTATATGCTTTTGTTTTTAGCAGCCCTGCAGGCGATTCCGGAGGAGCTATATAAGGTTTCGGACGTTTTCGGGGCTTCCTTCTGGCAGAAACTGTGGCACGTTACATTGCCCCATCTCAGACCGATGACTTTATTTGTGGTTTTGATTAATACTATAAAATCATTTCAGGTTTTTGTGGAGATATTTGTGATGACCAAGGGAGGTCCTCTGAACTCGACCTTGACTATGGTCTATCTGGTTTATGAGCAGGGATTTCACAAGTTCAGGATGGGATATGCCTCTGCCTGCGCCTATGTTCTGTTCTTTATAATATTAATATTCTCTTTGATCCAGCTTAAACTTTTCAGAGTGGGCAAAGCCGTAGGGGAATAGATGAGATTTCAAAAGATCCTAATCTTTGCAATTCTTTTAATTGTCTTAGCCGGTATGCTTTTTCCGGTTTACTGGATGGTCAAAACGTCTTTTTCCACCGAGGCTGGGCTGGTGATCCAGCCAAAAGATCTGATTCCATCCGGCTTGACTATAAAGAACTATCTGGATTTGTGGCAGTGGGGTCCTTTCCCCCGATATTTTCTTAATAGTCTTCTGGTGGCTGGGCTGGTGACTTTCTGTAATATGATTTTCTGCTTGATGGTGGGGTATGCTTTTGCTCGAAGGCAATTCCTTTTTAAGAACCTTTTATTTTTATCTGTGATCTTCGTGATAATGATTCCTGCACATATAATTATAGTTCCTCTATTTCTGATAATCAAGTGGCTGGGCTGGTATGACACTTACCTGGCTTTAATAGTCCCCTGGATGGTCACGCCTTTGGGGGTTTTTCTGATGCGGCAGTACATCCAGTCCTTGCCCCGGGATTTGGAGGATGCAGCTCGAATCGATGGGGCAGGTGATTTTAAGATTTTGTTTTCTATAGTAATGCCATTGTGCCGCCCGGCATTAGCTGTTCTGGGTATTCAGGTATTTTTGACCACCTGGAATTCCTTTCTTTTTCCTTTTATCTTAACCTCATCTCAAAAAATGAGAACCCTTCCAGTAGCATTGGCACTATATCAGGGTTATCAGACTATTGACTGGCCTCATCTTTTAGCTGCCTCATCAGTTGCCGCCCTGCCGGTAGTCATTATGTTTCTATTCTTTCAGCGTCAGATAATAGCCGGATTGACCGCAGGTGCATTAAAAAAGTAAACTCCCAGACGATTTGCAAAAACTCCTTGCTTTTGAAAAGCGATATTCTTATAATAAGCTAAAAATATAGCCAATAGGTGAATTGGTTCGGTAAATACTTACAAAAGAACGAATCACATAAATCTTGAGATAGAAAAAAGAAGAGAAACAATCGATTAAATTAGGAGGATGGTATGTATGTAAAACTGTGGGATGGAAGAGAGATCCCAGTGGAGATGCACAGGATAAAGGTGCTGCAACACACCCGCTTGATACCTGTGGATCAGAGGCTGAAAGCCATAAAGGATGGTGGATATAACACATTTTCACTCAGGTCCAGGGATATCTTCATCGATATGCTCACCGATTCAGGAACCAATGCTATGAGCGATAACCAGATGGCGGCTACGATGATAGCGGATGAGTCTTATGCGGGAAGCGAAAGCTTCTACAGATTGACCCAGGCCATTGAGGAGGTTTTAAGGTTCAAGTATACCTTGCCCACTCACCAGGGAAGGGCATCCGAACATCTAATAGCCAAATGTTTTATAAAACCGGGAGATGTCATCCCCATGAACTATCATTTCACCACCACCAAAGCCCATTTTGAGCTTGCTGGAGGAAAAGTCCTGGAAATCTACGGGGATGAAGCTTTGAACACCCAGAGCACTGAACTTTTCAAGGGAAATATAGATACCCAGAAGCTAAAGGATACCATAAAGAAATATGGCAAGGACAAGATACCCTTTGTCAGAATAGAAGCCACGACAAATCTTTTAGGTGGTCAACCCTTTTCCATGCAGAATCTAAAGGAGGTAAGAGCTATCTGCACAGAGCACGGCATTCCTTTGATTATGGATGGTAGTTTAATCTCGGAGAATGCATACTTCATAAAGATGAGGGAGAAGGGGTATGAAAATAAGTCCATTCAGGAGATAATCTGGGAGATGACCAGCCAGCTCGATCTATTCTATGCCAGCGCCAGGAAAAACAGCAGTTCCCGAGGGGGATTGATCTGCACCAACAATAAGGAATACTTTGAGATGATCAAGCCCTGGCTTCCGCTTTATGAGGGATTTTTGACATACGGCGGCATGTCCATAAAGGAGCTGGAATCAGCGGCTGTGGGGTTAAGGGAGATGACAGATGTTAACGTTGCTGGTGCTGTGCCGGAACAGGTGAAGTATTTTGTCACCAGACTTGATGAAAACAAAATACCGGTGGTCACACCTCCCGGGGCATTAGCCTGTCATGTGGATGCTACCAGGTTTTTACAAGGGATGCCCCAGACGGAATACCCTGCCGCAGCGCTATCTGCTGCCATTTATATCGTATCCGGGGTAAGGTGTATGGAGCGGGGAACCGTATCCATGGACCGGGACAAGGATGGAAACGAGGTCTTAGCCGATCTGGAATTGGCCCGGCTGGCGGTTCCCAGAAGGGTCTATACCATGTCCCATATCGATTATGTTATCGACCGGATCATCTGGCTTTACCAGTACCGGAATCTGATCAAGGGTATGAAATTCGTTGAGGAGCCGCCAGTTTTAAGATTCTTCTTCGGAAGGTTGGAACCCAAAGAAGATTGGGTAACAAAATTAGCTCAGGTATTCAAAAAAGATTTCGGACCAAACTTTTGATCGGTAAACGGTGAACGGTTAACAGTAAACGGAAAACGGTCAACGGTTAACAGAGAACTGAAAACTGTTAACGGACAACTGATTTGGAGTGTGAACCCCCCCGCCAGAGGCGGGGGATCCTCGACTTCAGGTTCACCGAATTTGTAGGTATCCCGTACACTGTGGAATGCAAAGAAGTAGGAGTGAATTTATGCTTGCAATCGCGGAGACAAACTTATAAGCTGATATATACGTTAAATAATAAAAGGCACAGATTCAATGCCAAGAAATCATATGAATCTGTGCCTAAGTGTTTTATTATGGTTTAACAATCGGAACTTAAGAATTAACAAACGAGAGGAGGAAAAAATGGGAAAGGCAAAAAATGGGGACAAGGTTAAGGTTCACTACACTGGGAAATTCGAAGATGGCAAGGTATTTGATAGTTCAATCGAGCGCGAGCCTTTGGAATTTACCATAGGCAAAGGTCAGGTGATCCGGGGATTTGAAGAAGCTGTGGAGGGGATGAATCCGGGTGACTCGAAAACTGCTAAAATAACGGCGGATAAAGCCTATGGTCCATATAGGGAAGAAATGGTTCTGGAGGTGGAGCGAAAAAGACTTCCATCCAATCTGGAACCAAAGGTGGGACAAAGGTTAAAAATGCATCAACCCGATGGCCGGACAATAGGGGTTACTGTGACAGATGTTTCCGAGTCCAAAGTGACCTTGGATGCTAACCATCCTCTGGCTGGCAAGAACCTGACTTTTGATATCGAGCTGGTAGAGGTCGTCTGACCATTCTGATCAGTAAACGGAAAACAGTGGACAGTTAACAGTAAACGGAAAAAAGCAAACTGAAAAGTGTCGACAGACAACTGAAAATTGGAATGTGAACCTTCAGGTTCACCGATAACACAAAGTTTGCAAGTACAGATTTATTGGAGATGAAAAAGCACGAATGAATTCGTGCCTACAAGCTGATCGGTGAACGGTTAACAGTAAACGGAAAACGGTCAACGGTTAACAGTAATGAGAAACACGGTAGCACACCTTGTCCCAAGGTGTGTTATCACAGGTTGGGACAACCTGTGATACCGTAATATTACGAATGTTCACTTCAGGCTTAGCGGGTGGATTTTTTATGGTGAAAATCGAAATTCAGGAAGCCAAAGAAAAAGATTTGTCTTCGGTTCTTTCCCTTTTCAAACAGCCGGACGTGGATAAAGATGTTCTCTCAATTCTGCAAGCTCAAAGAATCTTTAACAGAATCAGACTTTATCCTGATTATAAAATTTACGTGGCAAAAGCAGATCACAGGATCGTGGGAACCTTCAGTCTGCTTATGATGGATAAGCTGGCTCATTTGGGAGCAAAATCAGGCATCGTTGATGACGTTATGGTTCACCAGGATTGGCAGGGGAAAGGCATCGGAAAAAAAATGATGCAGTTTGCCATGGAACTATGCAGAGAAGCAGACTGCTACAAGCTTACTTTGAGCAGTGATATGAAAAGAGAACTGGCCCACCAGTTTTATGAAAAATTGGGTTTTAAGAAGCACGGATATAGTTTTGTGATAGATCTCACAGCCAAAAATAAGTAATAGGATATTTACATAGGTATAGATTTTGTCATGTCCGATATGAGAGGATGTTATATAGCTTTATGATTAATGTCTGACAAAAAGAATACCAATTTAGTCCGTATTGGGTAGAAAGACAGTTGGGATTTAAACAATATAGAATTTGAACATTTTAGCTCTTTAAAAAAGGGAGTTAGTAATGATAAAGTTGGGCAGAGAACTTCGATCCTGGCTTGAAGAGAAGTTTGGCAATCGGGTGAATTTTCATAAGACAGAACGTAAACTCTACGGGCATGACATAGCTGCTATGCCTAGCCTTTTCAAGCCACTCATAGGTAATACCATCCCAGAAGCAGTAGTTCAGCCAGAGACAGAAGCGGAGGTGGTGGAACTGGTTCGGTGGGCAGTACAGAATAACATACCTCTTACTCCACGAGGCAAGGCTTCCTCAGGCTACGGGGGAGTAATTCCGGTTAAACAGGGTCTGGTTGTGGATTTCTACCGGATGAAAAGAATTCTTAACATCGATCCGAAAGCTCAAACCGCCACTGTAGAAGCAGGTGTGGTCTGGGAATCGCTGGATCGGGAGCTGGTTAAACATAATCTCACCTTGCGGCTTTACCCCACCAGCTACCCCTCTTCCACTGCCGGAGGCTGGCTGGCTCAGGGTGGCACCGGTATTGGATCTTATGAAGCGGGCTGGTATAAAGACAACGTTATCAGCGCCCGAGTGGTTCTGCCTACAGGGGAGCTGAAGGAATTTGCAGGAGAAGAGCTTGACCTGGTAGCTGATACAGAAGGCATTATCGGTTTTATAACTCAGGTTACCATAAAGGTTCAGCCTCTCGAAGAATTAGAGATTGTATGCGTGGGCTGTCCTGATCCTCACGATTTACAGCATCTGATAGAGATGATCATTGCCGCTGATCTTCCCATCTGGTCTTTGATTTTCATAAATCCACGAATGGCTGAACTAAAGAACCGGGCACCTTTGAGGGAACATTACGGTCATCCTGCTGAAGAACGGGTGCTCCTTCCAGCTTCTTATATTATGACCCTGGCTTTCAGAAAAAGGGATCGACTTTCGGTTATGGGTAAACTTCCGGAGATTCTTAAATCCTGTATGGGCGAAATCTTAAGCGATCGTATTGCCCAGCACGAGTGGAAGAACCGTTTTAAACTGATGGTGGTTAAACGTCTTGGTCCCTCTCTGGTGCCAGCTGAGGTGATCGTTCCTCTTTCCAGCTTAGGAGACGTGATGGTCGAGATCGAGAGAAAAATAAACCAGCCTGTGGTCAAGGAAGGTGTGATCATCCAGAAAGGCAAAGATGGCAGCCCGGAGGTGGTTATCCTGGGCTTCATACCCAGCGATGAACGCAAGTTCAGTTACAATTTTGTCTTCTCGTTAGTTCTTACTTTAATAAAGATTGCCGAAAAATACGGGGGCCGTCCTTATGCTACAGGTCTTTATTTCGGGAAAAAAGCTGATCAGATATTAGGCAAGGAACGCGCAGATCGACTTCGTGCCTTCAAAAAAGAGATTGACCCTAAAAAGATAATGAATCCGGGTAAGGTTATAGAAAAGGGAGTGGTGGGAAGTGCTCTCAGTTTAGCCGGAGCTTTTGAGCCGGTGGTCAGACCCTTTGGCAATCGGGTCATAACCGAGTTAGGAGAACGCCCAACCCTGCCGGTGCGGGGTATACCGGCTGACGTTGCCTGGTACGCTTATAGCTGTTCCCAGTGTGGTTATTGCATCGATGAGTGTGACCAGTTCTACGGACGAGGCTGGGAATCTCAAAGTCCGCGGGGCAAATGGTACTGGCTCAGAGAGTATATGGAAGGTCGGGAAAATTGGAGCCAGTTTATGGTGGACACTATTATTGTCTGCACCACCTGCGAGCTGTGTAACCTGCGCTGTTCTTCGGTTTTGCCTATCGAACCGTCCTGGATGAAACTTCGGGGTAAGCTAATTGAGGAAGACAAGAAAATGACCTTCCCACCGTTTGAAATGATGGCAGCAGCCTTACGCGCTGAAGGAGACATCTGGGCAGGGTATCGAAAGGATCGAACTGCCTGGTTTCCTGAGGACTTAAAAGAAAAGCACGGGACAGGTCGCAAGGCAAAAAACGTCTATTTTGCCGGCTGCACTGCCTCCTACGTTGAACAAGATATTGCCATGGCAAGTGTCAGGCTTCTGGATGCAGCGGGCGTGGACTTTGGCTACGTAGGGGAGAAGGAGAACTGCTGCGGAACTCCAATGCTGGTGGCTGGCAAGTGGGAATTGTTCGCTGAGATAATGAAAAAGAACATTCA
>CAYURP010000075.1:0-6851 GCA_964447175.1 uncultured Ignavibacteria bacterium
AGGCCTTGATCAAACCACTGACTCCATCAGAAACCATTACCTCTAAGTTCTCACCTTTTAATCCACGCTGCTTCAAATCACTCAAAAACCCCCACCAACATGACTCAGATTCACTTTGAGCTAACTGAAAACTTAAAAGCTCCTTTGTGCCATCAGATTTAACTCCTAAAGCTACCAATAACACTTTTCTCACCTTAACCGGCCGCCTTAAGGTGATCCATAAACCGTCCAGATATAAAAATTGACAATCATCTCCCAGTGCTCTCCGGTGAAACTGTTGCAGCCCCTGGTCTAACTCCTGGACAATGTTGGATATCGTCTGGGCACTAATATTATCCCCAAATAAACTCTTAAACAGTCGCCTGGTTTTCCTAGTTGAATGTCCCAATAAAAAAGCCTCCAGCAAAACCCGGTCCACCTGACGTTGACGACGTCGATATCCCTCCAATACCTCAGACTCAAATCCTCTATCCACCAATAACTGGTCAATAAATCCCGTACATAACTCCCATTCCGATATCCCCGACGATCCTCGCTCCGCCCATAACTACCACAGCCAACCTGAACTGACTGATCTAATACCATTGCCCGCTCCAAGCGAAACTTTATAAATCTTTTAACCTCTCCCTGAATATCATTCCAAATTTCCTTGACTCCTAACCAACGATTCCCTAAATTACTCTCTGAGAAATCCATTTCTCTCATAGGGCATATCCTTCTTTCTTTCATTTTCTAAATGGATATGCCCTATCTGTTTATCACGTCAAACCAAATTTTACACAAAACAATTTACACTATATTAGCTGGCAATTAAGGATATTTAAGGAGATAATATTAGCGTTCTGCTCCGATTGTTTTTAGAAGAAAAATATTACTTTATCAGAAGCATCTTTTTAGACTCAACGTAATCTGTAGTTTCCAATCTGTAAAAGTAAATACCAGTTGCCACCATTCTTCCCTTTTGGTCTTTTCCGTCCCAGGTTATAGATTTTTTCCCTTTGGTCTGAAAATCGTTGACCAGCACCTTGATTTTTCGTCCTAAGACATTGTAGATAGTTAAGTTAACCCAGCTGGATTTTGGTAAATAGTATTCGATTGTAGTTTGGGGATTGAAGGGATTGGGATAATTTTGCAGAACAACAAAATCACTTATCGAAAACGTTTTAATTTCTTCTGCTATACCCACTAAAGGCTGATACTCATAAGCTCCCATATCCACCTCAGCTGAGTCATCATCATTTCCGTCCACAATTCTTGGATTTCCGTCCAAATCTGAATCAGGAGCAATGGAGTTATCACCTGCATCTATGCAGGGAGAGCCTTCCTGCAAATGAAAATCATTCAGAGAATCAACAAATAATGGATCCCTTATAATGTTATAAAAGGAATCACACGGTATTCCATTTATATTAGTTCCCCAACTGGTATCCCCAACCCCTGCGGGACAGCTATAAGAAGTACCCCAAGCATTGTTCCAAAAATCATTATGGCAGACAACTGGATGGGTTTCGGGTTCGCAATAAATTCCGTGGCCAGACTGGTTGTTTGAGACGATATTATTGTTTATGAGGGGTGATGAGTGGGTGCAGTAAATTCCACCACCATAATAGTTAGCTAAGTTCCTGTTAATAGTGTTGTTACTAACGATAGGTGAGGAATAGTAGGAGCAGGAAACACCACCTCCTGTTTCAGCAGAGTTCTGGGTTATTATATTGTTGGTGATTGTTGGTGAAGATGTATTACACCAGATCCCTCCACCATCCTTGGTAGAGTTGTAGCTTACCTCATTATTGATAATGAAAGCCGAGGAGAACCAAAGGCAGGAGATTCCACCACCCTCACTGGCAGAGTTATGTTCTATGTTATTTTTCTTGATGATTGGCCAAGAATTTAACCAGCAGCAGATTCCTCCACCATACTTGTCTGCAGAATTTTCAATTATGGTATTGTAACTGATGACAGGAGAGGATTCGTGACATGAGATTCCACCACCAGTTTTGCCCGCAGAGTTTTCAGTTATGACATTGAAGCTGACAATGGACGAGGAGTAGTGGCAGGAGATTCCACCACCGACGAAAGCATTGTTTCCAGTTACAAGATTATGCTTAATAACAGGAGAGGATGAGTGACTGTAGATTCCCCCACCTGATCGGTCATCATATTGATAAGGAGTGCCAATGCCGTTTTGTAATGTGAATCCCTGTATTATAGATGTGGAATCCTCGCCTGAAACGAAAACCACAACACTACCGGTATCAGCTACCCCCAAAACTGAAGTGTCTGCATCTATTATGGTGGAGTCTATGGTGGTTGTATCATTGTCAAAGACGAAATTACTAGCCACCAAAATTCCTTTTCCGTAAAAGTTTATCCTCTCATAATAATGCCCTCTTGCCACCAGAACCGTATCGCCATCCACAGCCCCATTGATTCCTCCTTGAATGGTGGATGAATCTGCCGGGACGTGGATTATTTTGGATAAGACTGGAGTATATGCAAAGATGAAAAACACAACCACTAAGATTAAGCATTTGAAATTACGTAAAAGCACGATTTCCCCTGAACAATCGATCCGACTTTTCTCTATAAAGATAAATGTAGTTTTTGAAGTGTCAAGAGTATTTCTTGAGGTTTAAGAAGAATTTATTTTAAAGTTGGGAGCATTGAAATAGCAGTAATATCTATTATGAATCGTAGGCCAGGCACCCTTGCCTGGCTACACATACAGCAGGGCTGGGAGCCCTGCCTACGGAGGTGACGGATTTGGTTTTCGTAGGTTGGGCACCTTGCCCAATTTTTTTCTTTTCAATATTCTCTTTTGCATATAGAATAATATGTAATAGAATAATATTTGTTCTTTGAATTATTCTTGATTTTCCCTCACATTTTTATTATATCCAGATAAATTGTTTTGAGCTTCGAGGGTAATCATAATGAATGAAGCTTTTATTACCAATCCGGTAGGAATTCTGGTTGTTTTGACTGGTGTAACTTCTTTTTTCTTTTTTCTGGAAAAACAAACCGGATGGAAGCTTTTTAATTACTTCCCGCCCCTTCTCTTTATCTATGCCATTCCTTTGATTATGTCCAATACCGGAGTTATAGCCACCAAATCAGATGTGTATGGGTGGATGGGAGACGTTATCCTCCCCCTATTTCTGACAATAATGCTTTTGGACGTGGACGTGGGGCGTGCATTCAAAACTATGGGCAGAGGAATCTTTGTGCTCTTTTTCGGAACTTTAGGAGTGATGATCGGAGCACCTATTGCTTATTTTATAGTCAAATCAGGCTTGGGACCGGAAGCCTGGAAGGGATTCGGGGCTCTGGCTGGTAGCTGGATTGGAGGGACCGGAAATATGGCTGCAGTGAGCGAGGGGCTTAAAACCTCAGGCACAGATTTCGGATTGGCGGTTCTGGGGGATAATCTGGTATACATTGTCTGGCTTCCCATAATGCTGGGCTCAAAGAACCTGGCTAAATGGTTTCATAAGTTCACCAAAGTGAGCGATAAGAGGCTGAAACAGATGGAATCGGAAGCTTCGAGTATGACTATGGATAAGGGTAAGATGGAGATGCGACATATCCTATATCTTTTATTTTTGGGACTTCTGGTTGCCTGGCTCTCCTCGTACCTGTCCCAGTTTTTGCCCAAGATTCCTCCGGTTTTGACCTCGGGCAGCTGGAGAATTCTGCTGGTCACGACTTTCGGCATCGGTCTGTCCTTCACACCAGCCAGGAGAATCCCTGGAAGCCATGCTTTAGCCATGGCTTTGGTTTATCTTTTTGTGGCCAATATGGGAGCCAGGGCTGAGGTGGCAGGATTAGCCCAGCAGGCAGTATGGTTTGTGGGCGGAGCTTTTATCTGGATATTCATTCACGGTGGATTCTGCGTTTTGGGGGCTAAAATCCTCAAAGTGGACATCCACACTACTGCCATTGCCAGCGCTGCCAATATCGGCGGGGCTGCCTCCGCCCCCATAGTTGCGGCATATCACAACGAACTTTTAGTTCCGGCAAGCATTCTGATGGCTTTGATAGGATATGCCATTGGCAATTACTGCGCCTTTGCTACAGCCTGGCTCTGTTATCTGGTAGGATAATCTCCTGAATTATAAATATAAAATCTTTCTCTAATAAATTCAGGGCAAATCCCAGTTGGTTTTTGGTAATTGGTGGTTGGTTGTTAGTGAAAACCAGAACCTGACTTAAGTCTCCTCCCGCTCTCTTCTCAAAAAATGGGAGCCCACAAGGGGCTCCCTCACTTTTTTAGGGAGCTGTAGTTGCCCAATTTATTGGGCTTTGTTTGGCCGATAAATCGGCAAACTACAAACTCGCTCGATAAATAGAGTAACTACAAATCCGTTTAATCTGTTGGGATATATCGAAATGAAAGCCCACCTTGAGGGCAAGGTGGGCTACCGAGCTGGTATTTTTTACTTTATACTCTTAACTCTATACTCTCTACTTTCCTCTCTCCAATTCAGCTATTCTTTCTTCCAGTTGGAAAATATATAAGGTCTGCTCCTCGGTCTTCTCCAGCATCTGAATCAAAAGCTCATCCATCTTGAAGCCTTTGTTTTTCTTGACATCCTCGGCTGAGATCACATCAGGCAGGCTCTTGTTCTCAAAAACATATTTCTTCAACTGATCAAGGGACATCAGCTGGTAATCGGGCTCGAACACATAATCCGGATGAGTATAGTTAACTCCGCCTTTCTTAACATTATAAGATCCGGCAACATTTATATCTCCGTCAACATCCAGCTTATAAGCTGGGTAAGCCACACCGATACCGATGTTGCCATTATTTTGAATCACCATTTCTGGAGTCCAGTCTGATCCTGTGTGAAATTTGATAGCTCTGAGATTAGAGTCGTCGTAGCTTTTTATATGTAATCCAGATGCATCGTTGTGAAAATAACTGGTGCTCCCAGATCCTTTAATTTTCAGTGCCACGCCCACTGCCATACCTGTTATTACTAATTTTCCATCAGGAGCTGCCGTGCCGATACCGACATTGCCAGTCAGGCGGTAGATGTTAATACCTGCAGTGTCCGGAGTCCAATCACCATCACTTGCCGCTGCCTGGGCATAATCTGAAGTATCCGCATATTCTGCTTTGTAAGCATAGCCTACACTAACAATAGCTTTTCGCGGGGTCATTTCGGAATCATTTCCTGCTTTGACTCCCAGATATCTTGTTTCACCTGTAAAAACAGAATCCGGAATGGGAGTCACACTTCCTAAAAGAACACTAAAAATACCTTTTTCCACTACCACTGAAGATTGAGTCTCGCTCCACAAGGAATCTGTGCCAATACTGTCCGTGTAGATGGTAAAGGTCATCGATATTGTGGTGTCAATGAGTGTTCCTTGAGGCGTGGTTATCTTACCATGATAGTTGATCATCTGGGGCACCTCTGCCAAAGCTGCTGAGACCAGCAATAGACAGAGGCAAATAGCTGTTAAGAAATATTTGAAGGACATAATTCCTCCTCTGATGGTTTATTTGAAACTTCATTTAAATTATCTTTTTTCTCCCGCCCAGAAGCATCTTGCATTTCTAAGTTATTAAATTAATGCTTAAAGTTTAAGATGTCAAGTTGATTTTGATTCAAAAGTAGACCACGGCAGGAGGAAATAAATAAAAAAGGTGTGTGATAATCTCAAAGATTTTTGATAAATGAATAATACTTATTCTCAACAAATCGGTGGTGGGCCGGATTTGAACAAATAATTGATTAAATAAACCACATCTGAAATCGTTGTTTCATCATCTCCATTGGCATCTGAACAGGAAATGTAAGGTTCAGGGCATTGAGGTTCAGGACCACTTTTGAAAAGATAGTCTACCAGATAGATTGCATCTGAAATGTTAACTTCTCCATTGCCGGTGGCATCGCTGCAGAGAAAAGTTGGGCAGGTATAGACATAGGCTCGACCAACATCATTTAGCCATATAACCTCCTGCATTGTTCCCACGATCAGGTCAGCATATCCATCGTTGTTTACATCACCCGCTCCGGAAACCGAACATCCGAACCAGTCGTCCGTAGCCTCTCCTTCGAAAGTGTAAAGAAGAGAACCAGTCTGACCGGAATAGACATAGGCTCGTCCAGCATTATTGCCTCCTGCATCATTCCCGTCTGCTCCCACGATCATATCAGCATATCCATCATTATCTACATCACCCGCTCCGGAAACCGAATGTCCGAACCGGTCGTCCGCGGCCTCTCCGGTGAAAGTGTAAAGAAGAGACCAAGTATTACCTAAATAGACATAGACTCGTCCAGCATTAATGCCTCCCGCATCATTCCCGTCTGCTCCCACGATCAGGTCATCATATCCATCATTGTTTACATCACCTGCTCCGGAAACCGAACACCCGAACCGATCCCACGCAGCCTCTCCGGTGAAAATGTGAAAAATTCTTCCGTTCTGACCGGAGTAGACATAGGCTCGACCAGCACCAGCACCTCCTGCACTATTTAAGTGTGCTCCCACGATCAGGTCATCATATCCATCATTGTTTACATCACCCGCTCCGGAAACTGAAATTCCGAACTCATCATTCATAGCCTCTCCAGTGAAAGTGTAAAGAAGAGAACCAGTCTGACCGGAATAGACATAGGCTCGACCAGCCTTATAACCTCCCGCATCATTCCAGTGTGCTCCCACGATCAGATCAGCATATCCGTCGTTGTTTACATCACCTGCTCCGGAAACTGAAAATCCGAACCGGTCCTCCGCAGCCTCTCCGGTGAATGTGTAAAGAAGTGCTCCGGTCTGACCTGAGTAGACATAGGCTCGACCAGCACCAGCACCTCCTGCACTATTTAAGTGTGCTC
>CAYURP010000076.1:0-6438 GCA_964447175.1 uncultured Ignavibacteria bacterium
TGCTGGTGGCTGGCAAGTGGGAATTGTTCGCTGAGATAATGAAAAAGAACATTCAGGCAGTAAAAGAAGCTGGCGCTGATACGGTGATCTGCTCCTGTCCTGCCTGCGATATGATGTGGCGTCAATACTATCCCAGATGGACCCAAAAGCTGGGCATGGAATATGGAATTAAAGCCAAGCATTACAGCGAAATTATCTCAGAGAAGATCAAATCTGGCGAGTTCAAGTTTCCGCCAAACACTATGAAGCCGACCACAGTCACCTGGCACGATTCCTGCCACATCGGTCGGGTATCCGGAGTGTACGAGCCCCCGCGAGATGTAATTAAAGCCATTCCCAATGTCAAACTGGTGGAGATGGATCATAATCGTGATGAGGCTCACTGCTGCGGATCAGTCCTGACCTTGATAAAGGAACCACCAGTAGCCGCTGAGATAGGCAAAACCCGCCTGGATCAAGCAATTGAGGCCGGAGCAGAAAAGGTTTTGGCGCTCTGTCCCTGTTGTGAATTTCAGTTCCGGGTCAGCATAGATAAAAAAAACATTCCAATAGAAATAGTAGACCTGGCCCGATTTGCCTCCTCAGCTTTAGGCTATGATTTCCCTGATCCACATCCAGAAGTAAAAGCTCAGTGGGCAGTTTTTGAGGCAATGATCGATCTGATGACCCCTCAAGGGTTTGCTGAGCTGATGAAAACCATGTGGCCTGAGATGATAAATGCCATGCCCTTTGGAATGGGTGGGATGATGAAGTTTATGGGTAAGATTCCATTTACACTGGAGCTGATGAAGCCGATCTTCCCCATACTTTTCCCAAAGCTTTTGCCCATGATGATGCCCAAAGTGATGCCAACAATGCTTGAGCGGGTTAAGGAGCGCATACCCATGCCGGATTATATGGCAGAGCAGATGCCGGATTTGATGCCCCAGGTAATGGACAACCTGATGCCCCATATGATAGGTGATCTGGTTCCTCTTGTAACTCAGCCGATGATCGATTATTTAAAAGGAAATAAATAAAATCAGAACTTCTTTGGGTAGATAAGCGGATTAATGAATTTCTAGAAGGCAAAGATTTTTTATAAAAAACTTTACATTTTAGAAAAAGATAGTATATTTATTTCAATTTGGTAAGAAATGATTACGGTCACAAATCAAAAAAGGGTTAAATGACCGAAGTTGATTCGCGGGGTGTCAACATGAAAGCCTAAATCAATTAGGTATAGATGGGAGGTGCCGAAATGAAAAAAGTCGAGGAATCATTTACAATTCCGGGTCAATTTAGCCCGGATACTAGGGTAATTGCCAAAGCAAACAAATTTCTAAAAACATTCAAAACTTTTGAGGAAGAGAATAGAGTGCAAGTTTTGCTCCTGTTTGATGAAAGAAGTGAGGCTTACTATTTGAATTGTCATCTTCGCTCGAAAATCCTTGCATCAAAGACAGATTTAGACGCAGTGCTTGATGCCACAGAAAGTGAAGATTACAAGCTGAACAGGGAGATTTACACTGATACCTATGCATATAGATTGATGGAGAGTGATGCGTTAAGTGGTAGAAGTTTTGAGGACTTGGTCGTCGAATACGACACGTGTTACAGACCAGAAAAACCGCTAAAAGTGTTTGGTGGCCAGCATCGAATTATGGCCATAAGGGCTGCTATCAAAGAGAAGCCGCTGATTTTACATGGTGTCAGAGTATACTTGAACCTATCGGTGGAACAGAAAGCCAATATTGCCATGGCCAATAATACGTCTATCGCTGTTTCTAACGATCTCTTGGACAGGATGCAAGAGGATCTTTTAGGAACTGATCTGAGAACATGGTGTCAAAAAGTAGGTCTGCTTGGCATGGGAGAAAATTTTGCTGATAGAAGAAGCCCACACGGAATCCCCACAGTCCGCATAGCTCGGACAATACTAGTGAATTTTTATCTTGGGAAAGAAGCGAAAGAGGATCATTTTCATCTTCCTGTAGTTTGCTCGTCAGGTCCTGGAATAGATTTGCGTTACCACGGTTTACGGCAAAGCATAGACTGGTCGGATAAATCATTGCGATTGATGGGGTCTCAATTCGGTAAACTCCACAAGCTGCAGCGAGAACGGGTGCTTTCAAGATCCACGGACAAACACCTAGAATTTGCTAACAAGTCAATTCATCCGTGTGTAGTAGCTAGTTGGGCATATACAGCTGGCTTTCTTCTACGAAACCCACAAGCTTTAAATAACCACTATGCCCTTGTAAGCGTCGATGATCCAGCGGACCCACTAAATGCAAAAGCTCTGTTGAATGCTAGGTTGAAGGGTGTAGATCCCGATACCTATCGTGGATTAGGTGCTCGCATTAACAACGAGGAGCTAGGGCGAATGCTTGAGGTATTCTTATTGCAAGCAACAATAGCAAGCAAACGTGGCATCACTCAGAAAATAGCAAATGCTGCTATTCAGACATACGAGGCAAAAAAGAGAGATCGAGATGCGAAGAAGGCTCTAAAGGGAATATAATATGTTTGAAGAATATCTTGAGGATTCTAATTACTTTGCTGTAGAAGGTTTGAAAACAAACAATGAACATGAGGCAAAGCGATACTACAGAGTATCAGTGTTTTGTGCCATGAGCGCAGTCGAGGCTTTTGTTAACTTTATTGGAGAGACACTTGCTCGCGGCAAGGATCTTGAGTTGTATGAGATAGCTTTCCTTACGGATAAGAAATTCGAAATCTCAGGTAGTCAATTCAAAATCTCCGAACAGATGGAGTACCAGAAGCTCGAAGATAAGTTGAGATTCTTGATCTGTAAATTTGTCCCAGATTTCGATTTTGACAAGTTTCCTTGTTGGTCCCGACTGCTAGAGTTTAAGAAATTCCGTGACAAGATCACCCATCCTCGCCAATATGAAGACGAAATACAAGTTCAAGAATACAAAAAGAAGGTAGAAATAGGTCTCTCTTCAGCGGTAGAGATTATGAACTATCTTTGCAAAGGGATTTTCCAACGCCCCCTTAGGAAACGTCTTGTTGACTTAATCCTATGATTCTTGATCACAAGGTTTGGTGGGATGATGAGCATAACCTTCACACAGACTATTTACGGCCGAGAAGAATGGACGAAATTTATGCAAAGTTGCATGATGCTAATTAGATCAGCTTAAGTTGAAATGAGTTCTAACAGGTGAGATGGAAAAGGGCGATGATTTTCTGGATTTTGGTAAGTTGGTTGTAGATTTAGATTGAAGAATAAATCCCGGTGATATTCAATTAAAAGACCAAAGCTACCAGGAATATTGAATACCACCCATAAAAGTGAGGAAGCTAAAGGGGCTATCATATCCGACTCTGGATAGATTCGAATGCCACCGCCCTTCTAAAGTCACAGCAAACGGCTTGTTTTCGGAATGAAAGCTGATACCCCCACCAAGTCCAAACCCAATGTATAAATGGGCGTGATCGCTTCCTTGACAATCGTACAAACCGAGGTCAGTGATACCGTAATAACGTTTGGTCTTTTTTGTCTTGCTCAGGCGGGCTGCTGCGCAGACATGCCATAAGCTGGATCCAGATCCAAGACGGTAATAACCAAACTCTGGCCCAATTTCAAAAGCTGGACGGATTCGGGCTGCATAGTTTAGACGGCCACCTAAAGAGCCTTTGGGCGCACTTTTCCAGGTGTCCCTGGCATACCCACCCAACAGCGTTATTGTTCCAATTTTATGATTTTTTGTTGGTTTTATTAAAGATAGTGATTCTTTTTCTGCCTTCGATTCTTTCTTAAAAGTTGGCGATCTGTAACGAAAGTGCCACTTGGGAATGGCAGCACCGATTCCCGCACCGAGCAAGCCGCATATTCCCCCTGCCAATATTCCTCCTCCGATAGCACCAAAAACATAATTTGGATCATCACCTGATTCCAAACTCCCAATGGCTACAGCGAATATGCCGAGTAATCCTCCGCCAACAGCACCGATGGCACCGCCCACAATTGCTCCGGTTTTTGTTGCTCTGCCTCTCACCCAGAGCGCATCTATAGCCGGCACAGATACACTCTTCTGCTCAAGATAACTGACCAGAAAAAGCGAGTCTCCAGTGTACTTGAGAAATTGACCTTCAGTTAAACCCAGTTCGGTGGTGTGGGTGCGTATAAGACTCTGAGATTTTAACTTAGCAATGGCTTCTGATCGTTTATTCTGTTCAAGGCTATCCTGTGCAGAGTCCTGAGCATGCGATGGCGATGTTGAAACAATCATAAGACTAAAGAAACCGACAATTAATAAACGTATAGACATTCTAACCTCTCATGTTCTATATTATCTTACCACTTATCGCGAACAATAAACTCCGTACTTCTTGATCCCGACCCTGCCAGTTTTTTTAAATACATCTTCAACTTTTAGCATAATGAAAATCCCGGACCGCGTCAAGAAGATTCTTCAGGATTTAGGTAAATTAAAAAGTTTATTTAACAGGTGAGATGAAAAAGGGCGATGACTTTTTGGGTGTCCTGTTAGATCTGGGTCGGGAGATCCAGATCTACCCGGATGGGTTATCAAAGATTGCCTGCCCGGCCACGGGGACAACCTGTGATACCGAATGAAACGACCCAGAACCTGACTTAAGTCAGGTTCTGGTATTAACCATTAACCAATAACCATCCACTATAAACCAAAAGGGCGGAGATAAACTCCGCCCCTACGCGTGTTTTGGTTGGACAATCACTCCGCCATACGCGTGTTTTGGCTGATCAATCACTCAACCTCGACACGTTTTTAATTTGTTGATTTATTTTTGGTCAAGCTGAAGCTTGACATTCCAATATTACTCTTGTTTGTCTATGAAATTCTGGATACCCTGGTAAATTGACTCCACGATCTTTGTCTGGAAATCGGTGCTTTTTAACAATGCTTCCTGTTCTGGCAGGATAATGAAAGCACACTCCACTAAAACGGATAAAAGCTGTGAGGGACGGGTTAGGGCTAAGTTAGCGTAATATAATCCGTAATCGGGTATGTCTAACTCCCTGGTTAGTTCCTCCTGGATACTTCTTGCCAGAGGCTGGCTCTGAGGATGATAATAATAGGTGCTGACTCCGTTGTTGTAAAATGGATTGACTCCATCGGGCAAGGCGTTGTTGTGGACGCTGATTAGAATGTCGCAGTCGTTTTCTATGGCGGTTTTGGGACGGTCATAAAGGGGAACGTGCTCCATTCCATATCGGGTCATTATTACCTCTGCTCCTTTTTTTTGCAGGATGTATCTTAACTTCTGGGCAATTTGCAGGTTGACTGTTCTTTCGTCCAGTCCGGTGGGACCTATTGCTCCCGGATCTTTGGAATGACCGGGATCGATGCATATCTTCAACCCTTTTAATTTCTTTTCCACCCTGGGTTGATCATTTATCTCCAATATTAGCGAGTTCTCAGAATAGAATGCATCATATCCCCAGGGCTGAGAGTTATTCAAGTCTACTTTCAACCTGTAAACGTCCTTTTTGGGCTGAGACCACTTTATCCCTTTGATTAACTTGTCCTGGGTGTCATACCTGATCCAATCTGTGCTTGAGGTGGCATAGTATATATCCAGAATTAAAGATGAGGGATTCATCTCCTGTTCCACCTTGAAAGGCAGCCGTTGCCTGAGCTGTATCTCCACCTGAGTTTTTCCGTCTAACTTCTGGGTTCGGATGTAGGTTATGGAAGAATAGGGAACTGGTGTGCCCAGAGGAAGTAATCTTATACTGTCCTGCTCCACCCAGGCATCCTCGTCCTCGGAAAGTTTTAGCCTGACCCACTTTCCCATTTTGCCGGTGGTAATGGCTCTTATTCCTGCTGGCTGATACAACAGGGTGTAACCTAATTTGGGGCCGGTTCGGGCTATCAGGGTGGGGTCAATAAATTCCACAACCTGAGGCACCTGTCCTAATCCTATGGATACTCTTCCTTCAGCTGTATCGAAGATGCTGGCAAAGGTTCTACTGCTGTCAATAAATGTCTCCGGGGGAAGATGTATGCCTAAAGTCTGGGGTGCTGTGGGCAACAACTTGGACAACCTGAAGATCACCCGGGCTGAGTCGATACGGTCAGATGCCCCTATCCGGTAAGAACCAATATAGGTTCCCTCAGGCAAAAAGTTTTTTCCTCTTTTACCGTTTCCGAAAACGCCCTCACCCCAGTAGGGTTGGGAGGAGAGGACCGCTTCGGTCATGGGCAAAAATGAAGTGAGACCATCTATTTTGAAAAAAGCCTGACATCCGGGCGTCCCCTTAAGACTTACCTGGAGCATATCACCTGAGGCTAAAAATACTTCCTCTTTAGGCAGGGTTTTTTCCTTTTCTATTTTTAACGTGTCTAAAGTAACTGAGGACAGGAGGGGTGGAACTTTCACTTTTATTGTTTTTTGGGTGGTGCCGGTTATGTTGTAGGCTTCCAGATTGAATTCAAAATCGCC
>CAYURP010000077.1:0-5965 GCA_964447175.1 uncultured Ignavibacteria bacterium
AACCAAAATCAGGATATGCCCAAACATGAATTTACACAATTATCTTGACACAATCATGATTTGAGATGTGCTGATTACATCTTGACAAATCAGGTATTCTGTATTAAATTAATAATAGAATCACAAAGCAGGAAAGATAAAGTTCAGGCCTCTCTGGAGGTGGTGAGAGTTGATGAATTATCTTTTGTGTTAGAAGGGGTAAATGTTTTCTGAGGTACAGGTCCGATATGTTGAGTAAAAGTATCGCTATAATTTTGCTCGTTTCGTTTCTATCGAGTTTTCTTTATGGTTTTTCTTTGGCTGCGCCTTTGAATCTACTTGAGAAATATGAAACGGGTAACAAACAGTTCAAAGAGGTCCAAATTGGTAATAAAATTGTATACTATTATCTGAGAAAGATAGGGGATGCGACTGTGGAGAAGGACTATATAGTATACCAATTTGACAAAAACACCAAAGAGCTTATTGTCAAAAAGACCCATTGGCGAGATGATTTACCTGAAAAATTACCTGAAATAAGGATCACCAAAGATCAGGCAGAATCCATAGTCAAAGGTGAGGTCTTGTTCTCAAAATTATATATAATCTCTCCGGAATCCGATGCTTTTCCGATCGTGCCGACGCCTGAGAATCCCTGCTGGGCTGTGAGGAGCACCAACCAGGGAAATTTGATTATGACGGTGGTTGATGCAGTGGAAGGCAGTATACTGGGCTACGGTATCCCACCTCCATACACCGCATTCTCCTTCTCCGGTCCAATTTATTTTGATCCTTGCAGTGATTCATGGAATGAATGGTACCAGAATGCTGAAACTTGGTTTAACGCTATGGGTTATTCTACTGAGGCAGTGGAGTGGCCCAGCCAGACCAAAGTCCAAAATCATATTCAATCTAATCAGACAGCCATGTTTTATGAATTAGCCCATGGTGGCAGTGGCTGGTTCATAAGCGGTTGCGTGAATGGGAACTCAGGTGAATATACCACCTCATTTGAAATTGAAGATTGGATTGCTGATTACCCCAAGATGCCATTTGCCTTCATAGGAAGCTGTGAAGGTATGTGTGACACAACTGATGATAGATTTTCTTATGAGTTCAGAAAGGGCTCAAGTGAAAACACCGTCACCGTGGGCTACTGTCACATGGATCAGAGTATATGTGATGACTGCTGGACCCAATCAATCGACTGGCAAAACACGCTCTTCGATTACATGAATCAGGGCTACTCAGTAAAATATGCATTTGATCAGGCTGGCACAGATTACCCTGCCTGCTCAGCTCCCGGTTGTATGCGCTTTGCAGGGGATACGGACTTTGCAGTAGTGCCAATCATAAGTAGAATTTCAATCGAGTGCGGAGATACAATAACCCAGGATGCTGTATTAAACCACGACTTATTAGACTGTCCCGGAAACGGAATAATTCTGGACGCTGATGGAATAACTCTGGAGGGTAACGGTCATATCATCGACGGCACTGGTTCAGGTACTGGCATTTACATCAACGACAAGCACAACCTGACAATCAAAAACTGTATGATTAGAGAATTCACAAGTGGAATAGATCTATTATTCAGTTCGAATGATACACTAATGAATAATGTCGTCTACAATAATAGCTTCGCTGGAATATATCTTAATTCGAGTTCCCAGAATGTTTTTATAAACAATACGGTGAATAATAACAACCATGGTATTTCACTTCTAGCAAATTGTGATAATAATACTTTTACCAACAATATTGTTCACTCCAACCAGCTTAATGGGATTAACCTGTCAGATACTTCGCGATTCAACCTCTTTTGGAATAACAGCTTAATAAATAACGTTATTGAAAATGCGTATGAAGACATCGTTTCAACTGATAATAATTGGAATCTTGCCGACACCGGTAACTTTTGGTCTGACTGTGAAACCAATCCTGGCTACCCTGACTACTATGAGATCCCTGGATCAGGTGATGGAGCAGACTTCTACCCCCAGTGCATTCACCCGCCTGATTCATTTTCTCTAATTTCGCCCCAGGACAGTGCTTTAGTTCCTCCGGACATAACCTTTGACTGGGAGGATGCTGAGGATCCAGAGGATGATACGGTCTGGTATGATTTGTATATCAGCGCCTCATCAGGTTTTCATACTGATTCTACGGTCGTTTTTGACAGCCTCCTAAACAGTAATTATCTGGACACTCTTGAGATCGGGGGATTTTACTGGAAAGTAAGAGCTTACGACAAGTGGGGTCTGGAAGCCTGGTCCACTCAAACCTGGAGTTTTAACGTCACAAATAATCCTCCTGGTTCGTTTTCACTCCTCTTGCCTGAGGATAGTGCTTTTGTACATCCTGGCATAACCCTTGACTGGGAGGATGCTGAGGATCCTGATCCCTGGGATCCTGTAGTCTGGTACGATTTGTATATCAGCACTTCATCAGACTTCCATCCTGATTCCACAGTCATCCATAATAGCCTCCTAAATAGCAATTACTCTGATACCCTTGATATTGAGATATTTTACTGGAAGGCCAGAGCTTACGACAGGTGGGGTGCAGAAACATGGTCCACTCAAACCTGGAGTCTATCCGTTTTCCTAAATGGTGATGCCAATGGAGATGGGGAGACAACTATCGCTGATGTGGTATATATAGTCAATTATGCTTTTAAGAGTGGACCGGCTCCTGAACCTATCCAGTCTGCAGATGTAAACTGTGATGAAGTTGCTAATATTGTAGATGCAGTTTATTTAGTGAACTACCTTTTCAGAGGTGGCTCACCACCGGGTGATCCAAATAACGACGGCATCCCGGATTGTTAGTTGTTAAAACAAACAATCCCATTAAACATCCATCTCTATCCAATATAAACCAAAAGTGGGGGATTTATATAATCTCTTGTCCTAATATATGTTAAAAAGAAGCAAACAGCGATGGGATATCAGTTAAAGGTTCTTCCAACCAAATCAGAAAAAATTTAAGATCGCCACAAACCTACCCCAGGTTGATCATCCCACCCTTCTTATTTTTACATTAAAGGAGCCAACAATAGGACCTTCGAAATTCGTTGACTCCAGCAACAATTAACTTTATCTTGCTAAGTCTGGCTAAGGTGAGAATATGAGCAGAAAAAAAAGGCTTTTTTTAATTGACGGATCAGCTTTAGCTTACCGCTCCTATTTTGCCTTTATCCGGAATCCTTTGATAAATTCCAAAGGTGAGAACACCTCAGCCCCATTTGGTTTCACCAACTCCATGATGAAGATCTTAAGGGAGGAAAACCCGGATTACATTGCCATGGTCTTTGACACAAAAGCGCCAACCTTCAGGCACGAGATTTTCAAGGAATATAAATCCACCCGGGCTAAGATGCCGGAGGAGATGGAATCCCAGCTTCCCAGGATAAGAGAGGTAATCGAAGGTATGAATATTCCGGTGGTGGAGATGGATGGCTTTGAGGCTGATGATCTGATGGGAACCATAGCCAAAAAGGCTAAAAAAATGGGGATGGAGGTGGTCCTGGTTACCGGAGACAAGGATTTCACTCAGCTGGTGGATGAGGATATAAAAATCTTAAATCCCCGCAGATCAGGTGAACAGATCGAAACGATAGATCATCATAACGTCCGTGAAAAATTCGGAGTTCCTCCGGACAAAGTCACAGATGTAATGGGCTTAATGGGAGATACCTCGGATAACGTTCCCGGGGTGCCCGGAATTGGAGAGAAAACCGCAAAGGAATTGATTCAGAAGTTTGGCACATTAGAGAAGGTCTTGGCTAATGCGGACAAGGTCAAAAGAAAAAACGTTCGAAACAATTTAAAAGAGCATGCGGACATCGCCAGACTGTCAAAGAAGCTGGTTACCATAGATATCAACGTTCCCTATAAGTTTAATCTTGAGGAATTCAAAACAAAGGGATTCGACCTCCCTAAACTCAAGGAGATCTTCAAGGAATTGGAATTCTCCGCTTTTTTGAAGGAGATCACGCCAGAGGAGACAAAAGAGGAGGTTAACTACAAGCTGATAAGCAATGAGAAGGAATTCTCAGAGCTTCTGGAAAAACTCAAAGAGAAAAAGGAGTTTTGTTTAGATACCGAGACAACCAGCCTCTCACCGGTGGAAGCCCAGCTGGTGGGAATATCCCTCTGCTTTAAAAAAGGGGAGGCATACTATATACCATTGGGGCATCGCGAGAATGAGGATAAGAATTTAAACCTGGATGTGGTGATCAAAGGTCTGAAAGATCTGCTGGAAGATGAAAAGATCAAAAAAATAGGACAAAATCTCAAATACGACCTGGAGATATTAGAGCAATACCAGATCGATTTGCGGGGAATAACCTTTGACACCATGATCGCATCCTATGTTTCAAATCCCTCCGAATACCAGCACAACCTGGATTACTTGGCTTTGAAGTTTCTGGATCACAAGATGATCCCCATAACAGATTTGATCGGCTCGGGCAAAAAGCAGAAATCCTTTGCAGAAGTTCCCATAATGGATGCTACAGTTTACTCCTGCGAGGATGCAGATTTCACCCTGAGATTAAAAGAGATTTTCCAGCCCAAGTTAAAGGAGTTGAAATTAGAGAATTTATTCTACGAAGTGGAGCTTCCCCTGATTGGTGTTCTGGCAGAAATGGAGCTTAACGGAGTCTGCATCGATACAGAATATCTCAAAGAGATGTCCAATTCCATGCAGAAGGAGCTAACAAAACTGGAAAAAGAGATTTTTTCAATAGCCGGAAAAGAATTCAATGTCAACTCTCCCCAGCAGCTTTCTCAGATTTTATTTGAGGATTTGAAATTACCTCCGGTCAAGAAAACCGAAAAGAAAACAGCCCTTTCCACAGATTGGGGTGTTCTGGAAACCTTAGCAAAGATCCATCCCTTGCCCAAAATTCTTCTGGATTTTCGTCAGCTCTCCAAATTGAAATCCACCTATGTGGACGCTCTTCCCCGGCTGATTAGCCCGAAAACTAAAAGGATACATACCTCATTCAATCAGACTGTAACTGCAACCGGGAGGTTATCCTCATCTGATCCCAATCTGCAGAACATTCCCATCAGGACCGAGATGGGAAAAAAGATAAGAAAGGCATTTATTCCACCATCAGATGATTTCGTGATTTTATCCGCAGACTATTCCCAGATCGAGCCCAGGATTTTGGCACACTTCTCAGAGGATGAAACACTTACTAACTCCTTTTTGAAAGGAGAAGATATTCACAAAAGAACAGCCTCTGAGGTTTTCGGAGTTCCGATATCCAAGGTAACTGATGAGCAAAGAAGATTAGCCAAGACCACCAACTTCTCCATTATGTATGGAGTTTCAGCCTATGGACTGTCCCAGTCCACGGATATGACTCCTCAGGAGGCAGCCGCATTTATCGAAGTCTACTTCAAGCGTTATCCCAGGGTAAAGGAATATCTGGACTCATCAATTGAGCGGGCAAAAGAATCAGGCTATGCCACAACTCTTCTGGGTAGGAGGCGTTACATACCTGAGATAAACTCATCCAACCGGCAGAAGCGGGAGTTTGCAGAAAGGGTAGCCATAAATACCCCCATCCAGGGCACGGCAGCGGATTTAATCAAGGTGGTAATGATAGAGATAGCAAAAGAATTTAAAATGAAAAATATAAAATCCAAAATGATTCTTCAGGTGCACGATGAGCTGGTTTTTGAAGTGCACAAGGATGAATTAGACTGGATCAAGGAAATAGTAAAAGACAGGATGGAGAACACGATTGAGTTGAATGTCCCCATAATAGTGGATATGAAGATCGGCAAAAACTGGCTGGAAGCAAGTTGAAAGAGTTTAGAGTAGAGAGTTTAGAGTGTAGAGTTTTGAACTCGGTAGCCCACCTTGTCTCAAGGTGGGTTTTTTGTTTTATATAGTGGCGGGCTTTAGCCCGCAATAAAGAAAATGTAGGGGAGCCCCTTGTGGGCTCCCTTTTCATAATGAATAAAGA
>CAYURP010000078.1:0-5868 GCA_964447175.1 uncultured Ignavibacteria bacterium
GATTTGTTTTTAGTTTGGATGCATTGCTTGCGATTTCGATAGTGTTAATAATTTTTATAGCTTTAACATTTTCTTTAATTAAAGGACATGAAGATTATTTAGCAAAAGCAATGATCACGAAATACGCAAATGATATTCTTATAGTTTTGGATCAAAATGAAACTCTTGACACTTTTAATGAAACTTTTATAAAAGAAGAATTAAAAAAAGTAGTTCCGATTAATCTGTGTGCTTTGCTCTATATAGATTCGTACGAATATGATGGTAGTGATTTTGAAAATATTGACATAACATTAATCATCCGGCGATTTCTGTTTCTTTTCCAACCGTTCCAGAAGATGCTTGATGGTAGTGGTTCTTCCAGTACCTACCAGACCCACGACGAAAATATTGTAACCCACGCTCTCCATATCCAGACCCAGTCTTATGGCATCAATGGCTCTTTTTTGCCCTATTATTGCTTCACTGGGTGCCAGCTCGTCAGTATCCTTTATGCCAAAAACACAGGGATCGCAACTCCATCTTAACTTCTCAGGCGGAAGTTCTTTGAATTTAGTTTTCTTATTCATAGTTGCCTCCAGACTAATTATTTTTCCTTATTTTTATCAAATCCCCAAATGGGAACAGAGGAACGAATATGCAGATCCCTTTGTGGGAAGGGTATTTGTATCTTGTTCTTTCTGAAGATCTCATCAATTCCCTTATTCAGATCGCTTATTACATCAGGCCTTCTTTTAGGGCTAAGTATCCAAGCCAAAAGATCGAAATTCAAGGATGAATCTCCGAATTCAATAAACCAGACCTTAGGCGCAGGATCTTTCAAAACCTCGGGATGATTTTGAGCCACTTCAAGCAAGGAATTTATAACCAACGGGACATCCGATCCATAGGCTACTCCCACATTGACGTGAATTCTTATTTTGGGATCACGGTGAGACCAGTTTATCACCTGAGAGGTGATAAACTCGGAGTTAGGCACGATGATGGAGATGTTGTCGAAGGTACGAATCAAGGTAGCTCTGAGACTGATATTCGAGACTTTACCTAAAACATCACCTATGGTTATCTGGTCGCCTATCTTTATAGGGCGTTCAAACAAAATGATCAAACCGGAGATAAAATTGGATACGATATTCTGCAATCCGAATCCAATCCCAACGCTCAAAAGGCCGAACACCACCGCCAGGCTGGTGAGATTCAATCCGATTGACTGGACCGCTACAATAATACCCAAACCTACCACCAAATAATGCAGAACCTTTAAGATGGCAAGCTGGATTCCCTCATCCAGCTTGTATCGGGGAAACAGTCTGGTTTTTATGACCTTCCTTAATCCCCTGGACAGAAGTATAAAAATCAGAAGTATTACCAGCCCAGCCAGAATGGAAGTTATAGTTATAGGCCTCTGGTTCATAACAAAAATAGGATATTCTAATATCCGTCTAACTTCATTAAATATATTGCTCAACGCCTCCATCTTATTTTGTCTCCTAAACTAAAACCACATCTTTTTCACATAAATTATAAAATAAAAGATCCAGGTTGTAAAGCAATTTTTAGAGGATTTCAGAACAGATAACAAAACTCAATTACTACTTAGTACCTAAAATTATATTTAAATGAACGTTGTTGCAATCGAGAGATATTTAATAAATTATCAAACTGTTTCTTTTTAGACCTATCATACATTATATGATCTATGTCATCATAGAGTCGTTGGTAAAGTCTTAATAAGTTTACACTACCAATTCTGAAATACCAGTGATGACCTTTTGGTGAATAGAAAATCTTATAAGGGCATCCTGTCCTCAGATTTTCTATTCCCGCCTCCTCATAAAATATGTCACGTACCTTCTCGACTACATCCTTTCGAGCGAAACCAACTCCCCAGCGACGACTTGAAGGAATTATTGAACTCTCACAATCAAAAAAGCCTCTCAAGAAGTGCCATATAAACTCCTTAGGAATATTAGGAAATTTTCGCATTTTCTTCAAACGGACCAAGCCGCGTTGTGCTAAATTTTGACTGAGCTCTCTGTTTTCAATTGTAACAAAATATTGAGTCTTCACATTAGTAAACTTAACTCCGACATCCTTGCTGCATATTCCTAAAGCTGAAGCAACCTGTTTTACAAGGGATTTCCTTGTTGACCAAAATACTAACTGCGGGTATGGATCTTTTTTAATACTAGATTTCGGAAATAGCACGCCAAAAAGCCAAGCGGAGTCTTGATTCCACGTTTTAAACAATCCTAGAGCTTTTGTCGGCACTGTACGTCTGCTGATTCCAAGTTTGCTTGCCTTCATTCGTATAGAAGCCCAGCTTCTCTTGGGCAAAAGATGAAGTATAATTTCTTTCTCGCAAGCCGGATAATATTGTGTCAGTGTCTCCACCTCATTGGGAGTATATGCATTCGGGACGCTTGCTTTTCTAGAACTGATAAGCTTATTTTGATCCATCTTCAATTTGCGCGTAGGGTATCTGTCAACTGATTTCTGCCTTTTTCTTCTCCAGTATGAAACCAGATACTCTCCAACACCTAAGGCTTTAGCTATCCTTTTATCTGTCTTATATTAAATGCAGAGCCTTAAAAGCTCGTCTTTTCTTGGAATCTTCATAGCGTGCTTCATCTTTCAATTGATTGTGCCTATCCTTGTTAGCTCTTCATGCGACTACATATCCCAACAGTGTTCATATTATAAATGATCACAAGTAATTGTCAAGCAATATCTAAAAGGGAGGTCGTTCTGTTACTCACTGGGCAAGCGTTATTGGATTTCTTACCATGAACTAACAACCAATAACCAAATCACCCAATCCTGCCCCAGGGGAAACCCAGAAAGACCAGAATCAATGCCATAAAAATCAGAAAAAGTGAGGCAGGTAAAAGCATTTCATACATTTTTTTAAAACTGGCTTTAAAATAATCCTTGGTCACGATCAGACAAAGGTGAACTGGAGAAAGCATAACCCCGGAAAATCCCGCTCCATAAGCCAGCATCATATAGCCATAGTTAATCCCGTTAGGCGAAAGAAAGGAAAAAAGCACGGGATAGGAGATTGCAACAAAAGCCGAGGTCATACCTGTCAAAAGCCCCACAGTGAAGGGAATGGCAATAATGGCAAATATGGGAGAGATTCCGAAATCAGCTAAGGATCTGGGTATGGTCTGGATTGCTCCGGAAACGGTTATTAGCTTGTTAAAGATCATAACCGAAAGGATCAGGATAACCATCTCCAGGGTAATAGCTTTTCTTATCATCTCCACCCATTTTGTGATGGAGATTCTACCGATTAAACCAACAATGATTATGGTCAGACCTAAAGCTAAAGCCAGATCAATCTTCAGGGCTAAATTCAATCCCACTACCACCAGAACCGGCAAGGTGCCCTTAAAAACCAATCCCAGGTTTTCAAAGAATCGCCCCCTTTTCTGAAAATCGCTTTTCTCAGTCCTTATTTTACTTGAACAGAACAAGACCCCAGATAATATCATAGCTAAACTCAAAGGGATTTGAGCTAAAATCACCTCTCTGAAACTTATCCTCAAAAGAGAAGAAGTAAGAATCATACCTAAATACAAGGGCCAGGTGAATTCCAGGATGTGGCGAAACCAGTAGTTGACCACCATCTTGACCTCTGGTGAGAGATTCCTTTTAGCTCCCAGATGGTCCACCATGGGAGCGGACATCATGGCTCCAGCTGGCATAGGTAAAATCCCCACTAAAGCCGGTAAAAGCATTAAGAGAAGCTTTGTGCTTCTGATCAAATTCTCCAGACCTGTACTCAAATTCTCCAGGCTTTTCAAAGGTTTCAGAAGCTCTCCGAAAATCAGAATCAAAAGCACAGTTATGAGAAGATGGATTGTAGGCCATTCAACTATGGCTATTGCAGTGTATTTAAATATCTCAAAAACTGGAAGGCTAAATATAAGCCCCAGGAAAACCCCACCTGAAAGTATACTCAAACCTAAAGATATCTTCTTATTGATCAAGAAAACAATAAGCAGAAAAACCAGGGCTAATTTTAACAATTCAAACATACTTTTACCTCAAAGAACCCTCATCTTAACAAATATTTTTAGAAAATCAAATGATTTCTTTTACTGATATCCGTTGGGTTGTATTGTTAAATATCAGACCTGTAGTGGATTATATGCGTAGTTGCTCGATTTATCGAGCATAGATTGCCCAATAAATTGGGCAACTACAGCCCTGTAGTTTTATATAGAAGCAGGAATTTGGTTTTCTAAACTACTTAAGTTAACAATCAGGAGCACCATCATTATCCGGATCACCTGGAGCTGGACCACCTCTGAAAAGATAATTTATTAGATATACCGCATCTGAGATACTAACCGCATCGTCGCAATTCGAGTCGCCAACTATAGGTGCAGGCAAAGGTTCAGGCCCGGATTGGAAAAGATAATTTACCAGATAAACCACGTCCACAATACTCACCAGCTTATCGTTGTTAACGTCCCCCCGTAAGAATTGCACATACTTTGCGATCATATAATCCGACGTTCCGTGGATAACATACATATTGCAGGCATAATCCAGTGCAATATCCACACCACCCCACGATCCAGCCCATAATTGATTTCCCTCAGCATCATATTTAACCGTCCCCCCCGTGCCGGTTACATAGATATTTCCAGAGCCGTCCCTAACCATAGCATAGGGAATATCTGAACCGCTTTCAGGACTATCGAAGTATCTTACCCAGAGCTGGTTACCTGATGAATCATACTTGATGGTAGCATAGTCAAAGGTATAAGGAAACAAATTCCCCGGAGTAGCTCCGGTTACATAAACATTACCTAAATTGTCTACTTCTACATCGTAAGCATAATCCCAGTAGTTTTTGGGTCCATTATATTTTCTGATCCAGGCAGTATCTCCGTTTGGGTAATACTTTATGGTAAGATAGTCAAAAAATGTATCCTCCTCTCTCCCTCGTCCGGTAACATAGACATTACCCCAACTATCTACCTCCATATCCCGAGCTATGTCGTCTTTATTTACAGGTCCATTGTAACGTCTTAACCAGACCTCGTTTCCCGATGAATCATATTTAATAGTAGCGTAATCATATAAAGTCCCAATCCCGAAACTAAACCCAGTCACATATACGTTGCCAGACTCATCAACCACCAAGGCACTGGTAGTATCGCAATCGTTTCTGGGCCCGTTGTATCTCCTGACCCAGGCAGTATCTCCATTGGGATAATATCTTATAGTAACATAATCTGGCCCTATTCCAATGCCATCACTTGTTCCGGACACGTAAACGTCACCGGTGCTCCCCGCCACTATATACCGGCCTCGATCAGCAAATTGACCTATTCCGCTATATCTTCTAACCCAGGCAGTATCACCATCAGGCAGGTATTTTATGGTAGCAAAGTCGTAGTATGTTCCGCCAGCATAGCTGTATCCAGTAACATAGACATTACCAGAATCATCCGTTGTTACAGCTGCAGTCTGATCTTCGTAGTTTCCCGGACCGTTGTATCTTTTAGCCCAGAGCTGGTTTCCATCCTTGTCATACTTAACCGTTACATAATCCAGATTATGAGGATAGGTTGCGCTTTGAGCGCTATATCCTATAACAAAAACATTACCTGAATCATCTACAGCTAAAGCCTTAGCACAATCCAGGGTATCTGCAGGTCCATTATATTCTCTCACCCAGGCAGTATCAACAGATTGAGCAAAAGCGGGAATACCTGTTAAAATCAAACCTGCCAAAATGAGAAGTTTTCTTGTCAATTTTGTCTTTTGTTTAAGGTTGAAGGCTGACCAAGCTCTTAAAATATCATCGGCTTGAAACTATCAAGAATATAACTTCCAAAAGCAGAAAAA
>CAYURP010000079.1:0-5739 GCA_964447175.1 uncultured Ignavibacteria bacterium
ATCCTGTAAGAGTACCTCAAAAATATCCTGGAAAGAAATATTTCAAAGGACCAAAGGTCGGAAGATATTCTTGCAATCCTAATGGCAAGAATCCAGGAGATATTTGGATAATACCTAATGTAAAATGCAATCATGTTGAAAAAACGATCCACCCTTGCCAATTCCCTGTTGAACTTATAGAGAGATTAGTTCTCTCAATGTCCAATGAAAATGATTGGGTTCTTGATCCTTTTTTAGGTGTTGGTACAACCATTATTGCTGCTATCAAACATAATCGCAAAGGCGCAGGAGCAGAAGTAGTGAAAAAATACGTCGACATAGCTCACAAACGTATAATCAAAGAAATTAACGGTGCTCTAAAAACACGTCCAATGTATAAACCAGTGTTTGATCCTAAAAAAGCAGGAAATAGCTTAACAGTTGCACCCTGGGTCAAGAGAAAAAATACAACCCAAATGAAACTTTTAGAAAAAAGAGTGCTTTATAAGACATGAAAATTATTGAAACATATTCACATCTCAATGGTTTGGAATTTCTATTAGTACACAAGCCAGAACTATGGGATGAAATTCAAAAAGTTGTTTCCAAAGTAGATGCAAGATCTTGTAAGACTAAGATATCTAAAGAAAAGACGATGGTAGGAAGGATATTATTTAGTCCAAAAGACTTAAATAGAGAATTCAAGAAATTGTTAACAAAACATGGCTGGCAAGAGAGTCGTGTTAGCTACTGGGTGACAAGGAATGAGAAATTAATACGTAAAACTCTTACAATGGATTCTAAAGAGCAAAAAAGGGAAATCGAATCCACAGGCGAAACTCCAATTTTTAGTTATAACCAGACAGACTATATAAAAGATCGTGTAGCCTTAGAAATTCAATTTGGGAAATATTCTTTTGTAGCTTATGATCTTTTTGTGAAGCATTTAGCTTTCTATGTAGGTGATAAAATTGACGTAGGTGTTGAAGTCTTGCCAATGAAATCCCTCCAAGCTCAAATGAGTTCAGGTGTACCATATTATGAAGGTGAGCTTTATAACGTAATCCGCCAGGGCCGTGGAGTCCCTGCTGTACCTCTGGTTGTTATGGGTATAGTTCCTTAAAAAAAACTTTGTACAACCTAGTAACAGATGAAGATGCACGTTACTTTTACATCTACAGTAAATTGCAACCTCAAATTGAACAATCCTAATCTGTAAAATCCTTCCAAAATAAGCCAGAATCGTATATAATATCCATACACTGTATATTTATTATATACACCATAAAAACCACCTAAGTTCTTATTCCCCAATAAAAGCATTGTTAATTGATGCATATATATTATATGCATTGGTTCTGCAATTCTTACAAAATATGTCCATCTTTAATTTTCTTTATAAATTGTAATATATTAAAAATCAATCACTTATAAGATATTTTAATACGGACTTTGTGAAATAAATCACAATTGGCATATCCATTGCTTTTACATGTGTTGGAAATGAAAAGAGAGGAAGGTGAAAGAAGATGTCTTACAAAGCAAATGTCCTGGTAGTAGACGATGAACAAATTATCTGCAATAGCTGCAGAAAGATATTAAGCCAGGAAGGACATAACGTTCAGGTGGCTTTAACCGGCAGGGAGGCTCTGAAAAAGGTAGAAGAGGACAAGTACGACGTGCTTATCGCTGACTGGAAGATGCCTGAAATCGACGGAATGGAAGTCCTGCGAATTGTTAAGAAGAATCATCCGGACATTGTTCTCATTATGATAACCGGTTATCCTTCTGTGCCTTCTGCAGTTAAAGCTATGAGATTAGGCGTCTCCAATTATCTTCCCAAACCTTTCAGTCCTGAGATCTTAAATGAGGCTTTGGACAAAGCTTTAGATGAGAGAAAAACCCAGAGAAAGGACCTTTTCCATTATCAGAATTATATCTGGGCTAAGTTGTTAGAAAACGGAATGCTCAGGATCGGAGTTAATAACCTGTTTCGGGAAAGGGTGGGAGACATTCTTTATGTGGATTTACCCTTTACCCGGACTAAAGTGGAGCAGGAAAGGCTGTGCATCAGAATCTTAGCCTCTGATAAGCAAGTACATAAGCTATATGCTCCCATTCGGGGCCGAGTGGTCAGAACCAACTATGAGATCAACTTCAATACCGAATTGATCAACAAAGATCCCTTTGGAAAGGGCTGGATTGTTGAAATCCAACCATCCCATTTACAGGAGGATCTGCAGAAGTGGTCCGGGGATACCTCAATTCTGGATAAAAATAGAAAGTCCGGATTAGATCAGCAAAACAAAGAAACATCCGGAAATATAGAAGCCAACATTAAAACAAGGATCCAGGCAGATGAGTCTCAGAAGGTTAAAATCAGTATACCAAAATTCTTGCTGTCTGTTATTGCATCTCGACTCTTTTTCTTAACATTATTGCCCGTTTGCCTGGGGTTGATGATGAAAGCTTTATTTTATCAGTTTAGCCCAAAAGGAGCTAACTGAAATGAAAAGAAACAATAACCAACGAGAGGAGTGAGTAACATGGTAGCCCTATTCGTAGCATTGACCTTCCTAGCAGCCATAACCGTTGACGCGCTGCTCAGGAGAGGTAAGGAGCAAGAGGAGGGAATGGCACTGTCTTACTATGCCCGGCCAGCCGTAAGGCCTGGAACCAACGTTTTGGTGGTGGATGATGAAAAGGTGGTGTGCAACAGCTGCCAAAAGATTCTGGCTAAGAAAGGTTACAATGTGGACATCGCTTTAACTGCAAAGGAAGCATTAAACAAAGTTAAAGAAAATGGATTCAACGTGGTGATAGCTGATTGGAAGATGCCTGAAATCGATGGAATGGAGATTGCAAAAAGAGTCAAGAAAGAAAATCCCAATACTGTGGTGATAATGATCACTGGTTACCCTTCGGTTGAATCTTCCATTAAAGCTCTGAGGTCCGGCGTATCAGATTACGTGCCTAAACCCTTTACCCCGGATGAGCTATCCGATGCGGTAATGAGAGCTTTATCTAAAGGCCATGCCGTTCCCACTGATCTGGTAATCAATCGCTTAGTGGAAAAAGGCATAGTGGACTTAGAGGGAAGAGCTTAATCATCATAAACAAGGAGTTACCAAATGGCAAAACCCAAAGCCCTGCTGATAGACATAACCAAATGTATCGGGTGCCAGGCTTGTGTCTACGCCTGCAAGGAAGCCAATAATCTCCCGGAACCTGATAAAGAGGAAACCGAACTTTCACCCTCAGCTTACACGGTGGTGAAAGAAAAGGATGACATCTATTACCGTAGATTATGCATGCACTGCAATGTGCCAACCTGTGCCTCGGTCTGTCCGGTAAAGGCTTTCGAAAAAACACCTGAAGGTCCGGTAATCTACCATGGCAAAAAATGTATAGGCTGCAGGTATTGCATACAAGCCTGCCCCTTTAGTGTGCCAACCTATGAATGGAAAAGCGCCAAACCCCTGGTCAGAAAATGCACCATGTGCGCAGAGAGACAAAAACAGGGGAAAATAACCGCTTGTGCTGAAGCCTGTCCCACAGGCGCCACAATTTTTGGCGATCGGGAAGAACTGTTGAATGAAGCTCGGAGGAGGATAAAGGAAAATCCGGAAACATACGTGAATCATATCTATGGTGAGAAAGAGGCAGGAGGGACATCCGTTTTATTTCTATCCAACGTTGAGTTTGAAAAACTTGGATTCCCGGCCAACCTTATTGAGGAGCCTCTCTCAGATCTGACCTGGAAGATTATGTCCAAGATTCCTAATTACGTGGTGGTCAGCGGTGTTTTTCTCTATGGCATCTACTGGATCATTAACAGAAGAACGGAGCTTGCTGAGCTAAGAGAAAAATCAAAGGACTCAGAACAGAAGGAAAAGACTGCAGAGAAAACATAAAGGAGTCACAAATGAAATTGCCATTTAAATTCACTTTCTGGAAAGGGGTTTTGGTTGTAATCTGGATCCTGGGAATCATAGCCACAATCGTTCGTTTCTCCAAGGGACTGGGAGCATCTACCAATTTAAGCGATCAGTTTCCCTGGGGACTGTGGATTGGTTTTGATATCTTGTGTGGTATAGGCTTGGCAGCTGGTGGGTTTACCATAGCAGCCATTGTCTACATATTTCACATAAAAAGATTCTATCCCATCTTAAGACCCACTATCCTGACTGCTTTTCTGGGATATATTATGATGATATTTGGTCTTTTATTTGACCTGGGACAGCCCTGGAGAATCTGGCATCTATTGATATACTGGAATCCTCACTCGGTGTTGTTTGAAGTCGGCTGGTGCGTAATGCTTTATACCACGGTTTTAGCTTTAGAGTTCAGCCCCATAGCCTTTGAGCGTTTGGGCTGGGGCAAGCCCAGGGAATGGATCCGTAAGGTGACTATACCTCTGGTTATAGCCGGAGTCATTCTCTCTACCCTGCACCAATCCTCTTTAGGATCTTTGTATTTGATAATGCCGGAAAAGTTATATCCTTTCTGGTATTCTCCTATCATACCGTTTTTGTTCTTTTTATCTGCTTTAGCAGCTGGGTGTGCCATGGTGATTTTCGAGTCTCACTTGAGCTTCAGAGCATTTGGGCATCGTTTGAAACTGGAGCTTTTGGCTGATCTGGGCCGGGTAATGCTGGTTACTTTAATCGTGTATGCCATCCTGAAAATTCAGGATTTCTCAGGACGTGGTGTCTGGGTACATATCTTTGAGAATCGTATGGAGACCCAGCTTTTCTGGTTAGAGGCAACAATAGGAGTAATTGCCCCCATTGTCCTTTTATCCATAAAGCGAATAAGACTTTCTGCTCAAGGTTTATATTATGCTTCAATTTGTACCATTACCGGATTTCTGCTAAACCGGCTCAATGTCTCGGTAACCGGTATGGAAGCATCATCTGGTGTTCATTATTTTCCCTCCTGGATGGAGATTTCCATAACCTTAGCCATTGTGGCGACCGGATTTTTCGTCTTTTCCTTAGCCGTACGCTATTTACCAATCTTTGAACACTCTGATTCAAATTCCAGAGCCGACCTCGCAAACATGACATATGATGATCTAAAAACTGAGCTAATACCTAAGGCTTAAGCTAATGGACGGGTGCCCCACAGCTCTGCTGTAGAAAGCATTGAGAAATCCTTCATTCTGGACGCCTTAACCAGAAACGACTGGAACATAACTAAATCCGCCAAAGACGTGGGCATGCAGAGATCAAATTTTCAAACTTTGATGAGAAAATACAATATTAGAATAGAAAAATAAATGGAAGTAATGAGCCTGCAACTCTTGAACTACCGGCTGGACATGCTGGGCTTACTGGACATACTGGTGGTTGTTTTACATTTTTTTAAGCATTAGAAAATGTATTTTGAGAAAGTAGTTTGTCATCCCAGAGGATGGCGTAGGTTCCTGTTTGGGTTCTCCCCTTTCTGAATCCGATGGAGGAAAGGAGACCGCCAATCCGGCGATATGTAAGCTGGCTTTCTTTGGATTTGCCTTGATTGAAAGTGTCGGCAATGATTTTAACGGGAAGGATGCCATTTTTTACTTGTTGTTTAAGCCCTATGATAGTACTTAGAATTTGAGCTTCCAGGTTGTTAGATTCAGGATAAAGTTTTGGCAATACGTCTCTTCTCATTGATTCTATTGCCTGCCAAAAGATTTTTTCGGCTTCCGAGGTCCTAGCCACTTTCTGTTGAAGCTGGATGGCTTTTAAAGCATCCTGGACTTTTGGCTTATAA
>CAYURP010000080.1:0-4608 GCA_964447175.1 uncultured Ignavibacteria bacterium
TACGAATATCGACCCAAGTCAAGCAAAATGAATCTATCCTTCCCTGGCGATAAATCACAAAAAAGATATGAATTTTTAGGTTTTGTGCTTTCGAGATAAATCTTTCAAGTCCTTCATATTTTTACATTTGAGATTTCCCAGATAAAATGTTGATTTAATAACCTGGGCTAATTATATTTCAAAAGGTTTAAACAGCTTAAAGAAAAGTTGAGTCAATAAACTCAACTTATTATTCAAACAGGAGGTCGGATTTGGATAAAATAAAGGTGGGGGTGGTGGGAGTGGGGCATCTGGGTCAACATCACCTCAGAATTTATTCCCAATTACCAGAAGCTGAACTGGTAGGCATTTATGACATTGATCTGTTAAAAGCTAAAGAGAAATCAGAAGAATTTAATACTCGATATTTCGAGGAATTGGATGACCTCTTGGAAAAAACCGAAGCGATAAGCCTGGTAGTTCCCACCTCTTTTCATTTCACTTTAGCAGAGGAAATTATTAAAAAGGGAGTTAATCTTCTAATCGAAAAACCCATAACCCAGACCGTGGATCAGGCGGAAAAGCTGATCCGGATGGCTCAGGAAAAAAACTTAACCCTGCAGGTGGGCCATATCGAGCGATTTAACCCGGCTTTTACAGCTGTTCAAAGTATGAATCTGGATCCCAAATTCATCGAGTCCCACAGACTGGCTCCTTTTGTTCCCCGGGGGACGGACGTGGCAGTTATTCTGGATCTGATGGTTCACGATATCGATCTGATCTTGGCTCTGGTTAAAGATAAGGTAAAGACCATCGAGGCTGCCGGAGTTTCGGTGATATCCGATTCTGAGGATATTGCCAATGCCAGAATAACTTTTGAGAAGGGATGCGTGGCTAATGTCACTGCCAGCCGGATCTCAGCCCGACCCATGCGCAAGCTGAGACTTTTTCAGAAGGATACCTACATCTCAATGGATTTTCTGAAAAAGAAAACGGAAGTTTATCGGCTTGTGGAATCAGATGAAGTGAAACAGCACGAAAAAACTGTGATCGGGAATATACCCCTGGATAAGGGAAAAACCATCCTGTATGAAATCCCTCCAATAAAAGAAGAGGATATGCTCACCTCGGAGCTTAAATCCTTTCTTGGGGCAGTGAGGGATAAAAAAAGACCCATAGTTACCGGTGAAGATGGCAAAGAAGCTTTGAGAGTAGCACTGGAGGTTGTAAAAAAAGTCAAGGAGCACAAAAAGAATATAAGGTGAAAAAAAAGATATTGATTATAGCCGGTGAAGCATCAGGCGATCTGCATGCTTCAGGTCTGATAAGAGAATTGAAAAAACTTAATCCGGAGATTGAGGTTTTCGGAATAGGCGGAAGCAAGATGAGAGAAACGGGAGTGGAGCTAATTTATAATATGGAGAGGTTCTCCTTAATGGGCTTTTCTGGGGTTTTGAAGAGGCTTAATTTTTTCAGGAAAATGATGAACTCAATTGTCTCTTTTGCTGAAAAGAGAACTCCAGATTTTGCAATACTGGTCGACTATCCAGGTTTTAACTTAAGGCTGGCTCAGAAACTTAAAAAAAAGGGAATACCCATTCTCTATTACATCAGTCCCCAGATCTGGGCCTGGGGTGGGAAAAGATTGGAAAAGATAAAAAAGTTGGTGAACAAGATTTTAGTCTTTTTCCCATTTGAGGAGAAAATATACAATGATGCGGGAGTGGACGTTGAATTCATCGGGCATCCACTTTTGGAACTGGTGAAACCGACTTTAAACCCGGAGGAATACAGAAGAAGGATGAATGTGGGGAAAAAAGACATCCTGCTCGGTCTTTTGCCTGGGTCCAGAATCCAGGAGGTGGAGAAAATCCTGCCGGTGATGCTCCATACCTGCATTATTTTAAAAAAAAGATTTAAAAACTGAAAACTTGGAGTAAGCCTGGCTTCCACTATTAATAAAGACCTTTTAAAAAAGATTCTGGATCAATTTGAGCTTGAAATTATGTTGGAACAGGATTTAACCTACGATCTAATGCATTTCTCAAACCTTCTTCTGGTCACCTCGGGCACCGCAACTTTAGAATCAGCTATAGCCCAGACCCCTCTTTTGATCCTGTACAAGACCAGCTTTTTAAACTGGATTCTGGCAAAAAGCATGATCCGGATTCCTTATATCGGTCTGGTAAATGTGGTGGCAGGCAAGAAAATCATCCCTGAGTTCATTCAATACCAGGCTAAACCAGAACTTGTGGCAGGGGAGGCTTTTGATATCTTATCTGACAGAAAAAGATATGAGGATATAAAAGCGGAACTGAATAATGTAAAACAAAGGTTAGGACAGAAAGGCGCCTATAAAAAGGCAGCCGGGATTGTAAATCAAATGCTTGTCAACTGAAGTTTTCTCTTCAGCATCCTATGTATTTTATCTATAATCTATTTTTGATAGTAATTATCATTTTGCTTTTCCCCTTTCTTTATATCTGGGCAATAGCGGGCAAGCACGGGGTATCCGAGAGGCTGGGAAAACTTCCCCGAAAAGCAGAACAAAGGCTTTCCTCAAAAAAAGTTCTTTGGCTTCATGCTGCATCTGTTGGAGAGATCAAGCTCCTCTCCTCTATTGTCTCCAGAATAAAAAATATAAAACCAGATTATTCCATTGTGGTATCCACCCTGACCAAGTCGGGGAAAAAGGAAGGACAAGGGAGCTTAAAAGGAGTAGACCTGTTTTTTTATTTGCCCCTGGATTTTCCTTTTTTAATAAGAAAAGTTTTTAACAAAATAAATCCCCAGGCTTTGATCATCGTGGAGACAGAGATCTGGCCCAACCTGATACGGGAGGCAAGGATCTCAGGTGCCCGGATCGCTTTAATTAACGGACGTCTTTCCCTTAAATCCTTTCAAAGATATCTCAAGTTTAGAAGTTTCTTTTCTCATATCTTTTCTTTTTACGACCTTTTCTGTATGAGAACCCAGGAGGATGCTAAAAGGCTTTTGCTTTTAGGAGCAAATCCTGAGAAGGTCAAAGTATTGGGGAATCTGAAATACGACATAGCCATCCCGGATAACCTGAGTTTAAGTCGAGACGATCTAAAAGAAGAGCTGGGCATACCTCCAGGATCAAAAGTTGTGGTAGCCGGAAGCACAGAACAGGGTGAGGAAAAAATGTTGCTGGACGTTTTCAAAAGGTTAAAGCAGGACATACCTGATCTATTTTTAATTTTAGCTCCCAGACATCTGAACCGGATAAAACAGGTGGAAAATGAATTAATCGGGGCTGGATTTAAATACCAGAGAAAAACACAGATGGAAAAAAAGTCCCAGGCAAAGGGAAATCTCGATGTCATTTTACTGGATACCATTGGCCAGCTTTTATCCTTGTATTCAATTGCTGAGGTAGCTTTTGTGGGAGGAAGCTTGATACCTTTTGGGGGACACAACATCTTAGAACCGGCTATATACTCGGTTCCGGTTCTGTTTGGTCCCTATATGGATCATTTCAAAGAATCCTCAGAGCTTTTAAAGAAATCAGGTGGAGGTATTCTGATAAAAGATTCTGAGGAGCTTTACCTTAAGATATCCCAGCTTCTTCAGGATGAAGTTAAAAGAAAGACGATAGGCCAGAAGGCTTTTGATTTTATCCAAAGGCAACAGGGCTCATCAGATAAAACCGTAGATCTTATTTTAAATCTTATAAATAAAAAAATAAATGAACCTTGAAAAAAAATGGGAGGAATTTCACAAAAACAAAAAATCCTCCTTTCCCCTATCTTTTGTCTTTATCTTATTGTCCTATTTGTATCTTTTGGCTTACTATTTCAGAGTCTTTCTTTATAGATTCGGATTCATTAAGCCAAAAAGATTAGACGCCCGGGTCATTTCTGTGGGGAACATTACCCTGGGAGGAACAGGTAAGACTCCCATGGTCATATACTTGGGGAATATATTGAAAAGTAAAGGTGAAAGCATCGCCATTTTAACCCGGGGATATAAAAGACAAAAAAAAGAAAGGATAGAGCTCAAGGATAAAAACATTAACTGGAAAAAGGTGGGGGACGAGCCCTATATGCTCTCCGGTAAGCTTACTGGTGTGTCTATATTCGTCCATAAAAATAGATACGAATCAGGTAAAAAAGCTATAGCAAAATACAATACCAGGACATTTATTTTAGATGATGGTTTTCAGCACTGGAGTTTAAAAAGGGATTTAGATATCGTAATGATAAACTGCCTGAATCCCTTTGGCAACGGCAAGCTTTTTCCAGCTGGATTCCTAAGGGAACCGTTTTCTGCTTTAAAGCGGGCGGATGTTTTTGTTTTAAACCAGGCGGATCAGGCTGCAAACGTCGAGGAAATCAAAAGAGTATTAAATAGGTATAACTCAGACGCACTGAAGATCGAGAGTTCATATATCTTGGATTTCATTAAGGACTTTTCCGATCATTCTTTAGTCCATATTGAGGCTCTGAGGGGAAAAAGAGTTGCTGCATTTTCAGGAATAGCCAATACCTCTTCATTTGAAAAAACACTTGACCAGCTGGGTATAGATATTATAAGATATTTTAGATTTCCAGACCATTTTCCCTACAGGGAAAAAGATATTTTAAAACTAAAGAAAGACTCTTTGGA
>CAYURP010000081.1:0-4545 GCA_964447175.1 uncultured Ignavibacteria bacterium
ACGGGATACACGTAGCTAAACTGGCAGGCATACCCAAAGAGGTCTTGGAACGAGCCAAGGAAATACTTGTGGAACTGGAGCAGGGAGAGCTTTCATATGAGAAATTACCTAAGCCCAAACAAAAACCAAAAGTCCAACAATATCAGCTTAGCATATTCTCAGCCAAAGACAATCAGATCGCACAAGAATTGAAAAAAATAGACCTAGAAAAATTAACCCCTCTGGAAGCTTTGAACAAATTAGAGAAGTTGAAGAAAAAAGCGAATGAATAAGTTAGGGGCTTTTAGCAATGGATAAGAAGTACATCGAGAATTCGATTTTAACAATATTAAAAAGAGAGCTTCGATTTAAGAATAGATATAAATTAGGAAGTTTTAATTTCAGTAGGTTTTTACACGGGAAGATTACTAAATATAATTTGGTGGATAAACTCGACACTCAACCCTTATTTATAACAGACCCAACAAAAGAAAAGATCTACTCAGAAAATTATGAGACATTGTTAACATTATATTTTAAATCAATATCCGAAGGAATTAGCAAAAATGATTTTCTTCAAATCTTTACAAAAGCACTCGCCAAGATACAAAATTCCGAATTTACAAATCTGCTTTATTTCTATTTAGTTTTCCTTTTTAAAATTAGAAATCTATCATACTTTATCTCGATAACGGATGCACTTTCAAGTAAGAGATTTATCACTACATCTAAAGTTTTGAAAATTTTAATAATGGTAAGCCAGATAATCCGATATGAATATGAATCTATTAGTGAAAAGGATATTGCATCATTCAAAGAAATCCTATCTACTAAAAAGGAAAAATGGCTTACGACTGGTCCTTTGGATTTAAGTATGTTTGAGCATAAAGAACAAAGTTCACTAATAAAAATATCATCAATTATAGATAAACAAATAACAGAAGTAGAATTTAGAAGTCTTAAGCTTAAACTTGCAGATATCAATCCTGTTATAAATGAAGATAAGCAACGAAGCTTGAAAATCTTAGGCGAACTGGGTTTTGATCCAAAGTTCTCCGATGGTTTGAATGCAATAGAGGATTACTTCAGGAAGGGAGAACTGGACAAACAAGAAGCTGCCACATGTATATCAAAAATTGGAAGCTTCATTTTAGATTTCAATTTGGAGCTAATAAGGAGAATTGAAAAAATAACGGGAGAAAAGTTTGGTGGCAATAAAAACGATGTTGCAAGTACAATTCAATATTTAAAGAAGAACAATGTCGATTTCTTTGATCATAAGGAAGCTCAATTGTATAAGTCCGTTTATGATCTTTGTTCTGATACTGGAAGACATCATTTGGTTTCGGAGAAAGAACATGCAAGGATTTCTAAGAACATATTAATAGAGTTAATATTGTTAGCTTTGCAAAAATTAAGGAAATACAGTTCAAAATAGAATGAAAAGCCTTCAAAAAACAACAACGCGTAGCAGAGCCTTTAGGGCTCTGCAGCGGAGGAATAAACCCTCCGCTACGCGGAGTTAATAGATAAATTCTATGACAGAAGAAATTAAATTTTCAAATCAATTGGGAGTTTCTATTTCATCAATTAAAAGGAAAATTAGAACTTAGGATTTTATCCGTCATCCATCATCAATCATTCGTCATATTAGAAGTATGAAAAACAACATAGTTATATTGCCCGATGATCTGGTAAATAAGATCGCTGCGGGCGAGGTGGTGGAAAGGCCGGCCTCGGTGGTGAAGGAACTCGTGGAGAATTCTATTGATGCTGGCGCTCAAAACATTCTGGTCGAAATCAAATCTGGAGGAGTCAAATCCATCAGGATTTTAGATGATGGAGTCGGAATGTCCCCTGAGGATGCTGAATTAGCTTTGTTCCGGCATGCCACCAGCAAGATCAGATCTGTAGATGATCTATACCAGATCGAAACTCTGGGATTCAGGGGAGAGGCACTCCCCTCAATTGCCTCGGTATCTTTTTTGGAGTTGATCACCAAAACCAAAAGTAATTTAGCCGGAACCCAGATAAAAGTTGAAGGGGGACAAATTAAAGAGAAAAAAGAAATCGGTGCTCCTGAGGGAACGTCCATTGCTGTGCGGGAGCTTTTCTACAACACCCCGGCCCGAAGAAAATTTCTGAAAAGCAAAATCACCGAAACCAAACACGTAATCGACCTGGTAACAAACTATGCTCTGGCATATCCTGAGATATCTTTCAGGCTGAGATCGGATGACCGGGAGCTTTTCAATTTGAAAAAAAGGAATATGCTTTTTCAGAGGGTCGAGGATCTGTGGGGAAAAGATTTTCTCTCCCGTTTAGTGCAGATAAAGCAGGAGTCTGGAGATCCTCAAGTTTCAGGCTTTCTGGGAAAACCGGAGATCGCAAAATCCAACCGGGCGGAAATATATCTTTTCGTGAACCAAAGACCAGTCATCTCCCGCTTTATAAATCACGCCATAAGAACCGGGTACGGGGAGTTATTGCCTCAAAGTAAATTCCCCATTGCACTGGTTTTAATGCATATCGATCCTCAAAAAATCGACGTGAACGTCCATCCCACCAAAAGAGAGATAAAATTTACCCAGGAGCATCAGATCTATAATCTGGTTCATCTTGTTGTAAAGAAAACTCTGGGAAATTTAAAGGTTACACCTACTTTTACTCCGATTAAAGAACCTCCAAAAACAGCTGAAAACATATCAAGTCAAAAGGTCAACACAAAATATCCTACAGAAGTTACATCTCAAAAAGGAGCTTCGGAATCTCATAAACAAAAAATAGAGTTTAACAGAGGGGAAAAAGGATTCACCCCACACCAGGAGCAGATTCTATCTGAGATATATTCAGAAAAATCATCTGAAGTTGATAAGGAAATAGAAGAAAAAAAGATAAAACCTTTTGAAATTTTAGAGGGGAAAAAGAATTACTGGCAGGTATTTGACAGCTACATAATCACTCAAGATAAAGACGAGCTCATAATAATCGACCAGCACGCAGCTCATGAAAGAATTCTATACGAGGAGGCTTATTCTAACCTAATTAAAGGTAGGGCAATCTCGCAACAGCTGCTATTCCCCTCTGTGGTTGAGCTTTCCCCCTCGGAATACTTTGTGCTGGAGAACAACCTGGATCTTTTTGCAAAATTAGGTTTTGAGATAAAACCCTTTGGTGGCAAGTCGGTGATGATCAGTGCGGTTCCCTCTCTTTTAAAAAATCAATCGGAGACGGTTTTTCTCAAGGAGGTCCTGTCTGATTTCGAGGAGAGATTAAAACTCCAGATTGAAACTACCGATACTTCAACCCGGATGAAATCAATTGCCCAGTCCTTTGCTTGTAAGGCTGCCACAAAAGCTGGGGAAAGGCTGGGGCTGGATGATATGAACGCTTTGTATAAAAAACTCCTGTCAACTCAAAGCCCTTTTTCCTGTCCTCACGGCCGACCCACCATGATCAGAATTCCTTTAAATGAGTTAGATAAAAGATTTAAGAAGAAATAGCCAATTCAATGCTAAAACCTTCTGGAAAAGTCCTGGTTATTCTTGGTCCAACTGGTGTGGGCAAAACGAAAATCTCCCTTGAACTTGCCGATAAAATAAAAGGTGAAATAATATGTGCCGATTCCAGGCAGATATATAGATTTATGGATATAGGCACTGCCAAACCTAAACCTGAACAAAGGGGGAAAATAGTCCATCATCTAATCGACATAGTTGATCCGGACGAGAAATTTACTGCAGCAGATTTTGCCAGAGAAGCTAAAAAGATAATAAAAGACCTGATCACCTGGGGTAAATTGCCCATAGTGGCAGGTGGCAGTGGACTTTACATCAGAGCATTAACCAGAGGATTTTTTAAAGGTCCTAAAGGGAATTCGAAAATAAGGGAGAAGCTAAAAAAAATGGCTCAACAAAAAGGAAAAGAATACCTGCATAAGAAGATGAGTAATGTCGATCCTGAGGCAGCCAAAAGGATTCATCCCAATAATCTGGTTAAGGTTATAAGAGCTCTGGAGGTATTTGAGTTAACCAAAATCCCTATATCCCAGCTTCAAAAACAGGGGGAATATAATAAAAGCGAATTTAATTTTATAAAGATGGGATTGAATCTGGATCGGAAAAAACTTTATGCTAAAATAGAAAATAGGGTCGATCAGATGATGGATGAAGGATTTTTGGATGAGGTGAAAAAATTGGAGAATTTAGGTTACTCCAAAAAGTCGACACCTTTGAAAACTCTGGGATATAAAGAACTTTTCTCTTATTTGGAAGGCAACCTATCCCTCTTTGAAGCGGTAGATCTGATCAAAAAAAACACCAGAAATTATGCCAAACGTCAATTAACCTGGTTTAAAAAGGAGGAAGATATAACCTGGTTTGATATGGACAAAAAAAGCATTGTAAATGATATTATAGAGAAGTTTAAAAAAAACCCTTGACAAGTTTTTGGAACTGATATATATATCAACGAGTTATCACCGAACCTGGAGGTGAAGATGATAAAAAAGCTTGTTTGGTTACCTGTTTTGATTATTATTTTATCGGGTTGTTCTCGAGAGCTGAT
>CAYURP010000082.1:0-4446 GCA_964447175.1 uncultured Ignavibacteria bacterium
GTGGATCATTTTCATCTTGTCCACGACGGCTATATTCCTTTCCGCCATAATCCTTTTAATCTCGGCTTTGATCCTCTTTTCCGGAAAACAGATTTTTCTTTTAATATCTAAGATAAAAACCAAACCCCTGTTATCAGCTGGAATAATCCTCGGATTTTTATTTTTGATAACTTTCATCTACTGGTTTATGGTTCCGGTAGATTGGAAAAGCCAAACTGCATCCACTGCTATATTCATAGATCCGGGCGAAAACTTTAATTCAGTTATGAACGAATTTCATAATGCAGGGGTGAAGTTCAACCGTTCATTTTTCACTCTGACATCAAAATTATTCGGGGTCGACCGTCGCCTTCACGTGGGAAGATATGATTTCCAAAAAGGGGCAACTCCCTATTCAATTTTACACAAGTTAGCCAAAGGAGACGTGAGTTTATCAGAGGTAACTATTCCAGAGGGGTTAAACTTCAAACAGATAGCTGGCATCCTGAAAAGAAAGGTTGGTGTGGACTCTCTGGAATTTGTTATGAAGTGCACTGACACTACCTTGATTGAAAATTTGAATCTTAATGTTAAAAGTCTGGAGGGTTATCTTTTTCCCAATACTTACAATCTGTATTGGGGAATGGATTCAGAGAAAATCATCCAGCTAATGGTTGAAGAGCTAAACCGGGAATTAGACGACAGTCTAAAAAAAAGAGCTTCTGAAATTGGTTTCTCATTCTTTGAGGTCATAACCTTAGCCTCTTTAGTTGAGGCTGAGGCAAAAATACCAGAGGAAAGACCATTAATTTCCGCAGTTTATCACAACAGGTTGAAAAGAGGGATGCTTCTGCAGTGCGATCCCACAGTGATCTATATTTTATCCCCTTTGAACCGTCCCCTGGTATTAAAGGATCTGGAATATGATTCCCCCTATAACACATACATCTATCCTGGATTACCCCCTGGACCGATAAATAATCCCGGAAAAGCATCTTTGTTAGCCACCTTATATCCTGCCAACATTGATTATTTATATTTCGTAGCAAGGGGTGATGGCTCACATATCTTTTCATCCAATTTGGAAAAACACAATGAAGCCATAAGTGAAATCAAAAAAAACAGGGAAAAAGGATGAAAAGGCTTGACAAAAGAATAGAATATGATATAATGTAGATTCGACCGCGGGGTGGAGCAGTCTGGTAGCTCGTCGGGCTCATAACCCGAAGGTCGCAGGTTCAAATCCTGCCCCCGCTATTTTGAAATCCACCGTTTATCAAAATACCTCAACAAGTTAGCTTTTCCAAGTATCCCCAATATAACCAATAAAATCAAAGAAAAACCAACCTGCTTTAGTTCAAGTTAGGTATAATCACCCTAAAATTTCTTGTTGTGTCAGGTCTTACTTATGATTTGACATGTGTGTAACCTGATAGACCAAAAATATTCTTGAAGATCAAGCAAAATCCTCTTGACATCTAAAAAACAATCCTTTACTTTATAGGGCAAAAGTAGGATGCTTTCGATGCTTTCCTTGAGGGGGAAAGAGGTAATCTTAATGTAGCTTCAAATAATCAACTACAGGAGGTTTTATGAGGCTCAAATGTTTGATCTTAGTGATTTTGCTTTTGATTTACATCCCCGCCTTTGCTCAAGTATTTACAATAACAAACCCTGATTCAATTCCATTTGCTCCAGCAGTGGACTATGAAGCAGGAGGTGGTCCTCTTTCTGTTTTCTGTGCGGACTTAGATGGGGATACAAATTTGGACTTAGCGGTAGCAAGTTGGGGAACTGGCGTCTCCGTCTTAAAGAACAATGGAGATGGAACTTTTCAGACTAAGGTTGATTATAGTACAGCTACTGGTGCTAATTCTGTCTTTTGTGCGGACTTAGATGGGGATGGTTATTTGGATATGGCTGTTACATGCCAAAACAGCCATAGCATTTCCATCCTGAGGAACAATGGCGATGGCACATTTCAGAATGCAGTTAATTATTGGGTCGGATATAGTCCTAGATCTGTTTTCTGTGCGGACTTAGATGGGGATACAGACCTGGATCTGGCTGTGGCATGTGCTGGTGGCTTCTATGTGTCCATCTTAATGAATAACGGGGATGGTACTTTTCCGAGTCCAGTTACTTATGGTGCAGGAATGGGCACTTGTGATGTTTTTTGTGCGGATTTAGATGGGGATACAGACCTGGATCTGGCCGTGACAAATGAGCTTAGCGACGATGTTTCTATTTTAAAGAACAATGGAGATGGGACTTTTCCGAGTACCATTAATTATTGGGTAGGACACTATTCTGTTTCTGTTTTTTGTGCTGATTTAGATGGGGATACTGATCTTGACATCGCGATAGCAAAGTGCGCGAACTACGGTGTTTCCTTCTTAAAGAACAATGGGGATGGGACTTTTCAGAGTGTGATCCACTACTATGGGACTGGATATAATCCTGTTGATGCTTTTTGTGCTGATTTAGATGGGGATAATGATGTGGACCTGGCTGTGGCAAATGAAGGTAGTGGAAGCGTATCCATTTTAGAGAACAATGGGGATGTAAGTTTCCAAACTACAGGAAATTATGGTGTAGGAAGTAATCCATGGTCTGTTTTTTGTGCTGATTTAGATAGGGATACTGATCTGGACGTTGTTACTGCAAATTACGGTAGCAATAATGTTTCCATTCTCCTGAACTTAATAATCTCACGGCCCAGCTCTTATTCACTGATTTTACCATTGGCTGACGATTCAGTGAGAACACCATTAACTTTTAATTGGCTAACTGCCATTGACCCCAGACCTGATGACAGTGTTCTATATGATTTATATCTCAGCCGTTCTGTTATTTTCTATCCTGATTCAACTATAATTATTGACAGCTTGTCTGACACCACTTACACAGATAGTCTTGATATCGGGCTTTGGTATTGGAAAGTGAAAGCATATGATAAGTGGGGTGCCGAAAGATGGTCTACTGAAACCTGGAGTTTCTATGTTTATATATGTGGGGACTGTAACGGAGATGGAGAAGTGACTATTGCAGATGTGGTATACTTGGTTAACTATCTTTTCAAAAATGGTCCTCCACCGATTCCACTTAAAGCAGGTGATGTTAACTGTGATGGAGTTCCTGATATTGTAGATGCAGTTTATTTAGTGAACTATCTTTTCAAAGGAGGAAAAGCACCCTGTGATCCCAATGGTGATAGTATTCCCGATTGTTAGATTGAATTGCAGTTATTAAATATCTCACCACAGGAGGTTTTATTAAACTAACTTTCTTTTTTGTTGTGTCAGGTTCTACTCATGGTTTGGTATTAAACTACTTGTCAGATCACAGCCAAATGGGCAAGGCCTGACAGAACCAAAAACAATAACCTGAAGGTTTACCTTTTAAATCAGAAGTAGACCCGAAAAGAAGTGAAATACAAGTCAGGATAGCTGCCGAATTCCGAATCCAGTTGTAGTTTGGGCTCACCGTAATAGTTATTCATCATTTCAGGACTCTTCCCCAGCCCCAAATATGCACCGGCTGAGAGATAGACGTTCTCAGCGATATTGTATTCCAGTTGCGGGGCTAAAAAAAGTGAGGGATCAGAAAGATTAATCAAGGTTTCTCCGGTGAATGTGATTAAGGGGGTTATCTGGTGAGAAATACCTGGGGCAAGGTAGTGCTGCCCCATTAGATAAACCGAACCTTCGGTGTAGGCTGTGGTTTCAAATTTGTCCAGATAATCCTCGGAATATCTTGCCCCTGCCTGGTTGAAATGGTATTCAATATATAAATAAGTGCCATTTCTCAGACTATAGTCTAATCCCATACTGCTGCGAAAATAATCCTGGCTGCCTTTTCTCTTATCAGAAGAAAAGGCACTCGCAAAGACGTAACCTCCTTCGATCCACATTCCTGCTCCGCCGAGAGAGCGAGTCATATCAAATCCCAGCATTAAATTCTCCTGAAAACCTGCTAAAAGGAGCGAAAAGTCGGTGCGACAATAATAAAACTTTCCTCGCAAGAACATGGCGCTATTCTCAAATTTGAAATCCTCCCCGAAAACATACCCTGCATCTATCTCCTGTAAAAGGCTGATGGGTACCCTTACCCGGATGGCATCCACACCTCTGCGGTCTTCCACGTCCAGTTCGTTGAAAGCATAGGGAGCTATGACGTCAGTGGGATTGATTACATGAGCTGCACCCCAGGCAATTGCCTGCCTGCCCAAATAGATATCAGCCCATCTGCTGTTTATGGTAACCAGTAAACGATCCAGGTTTTGAGATACAACAAAGCTATTGACCTGCTTACTTTTCTCCGGGTAAAGGCGGGGATCAAGGTCTATAGCGCGATAGGTCTGAGCTTTAAAGCCAAGTTTTAGGATCTGATCTTCGAAAAGTGACTTGTCCTGTACTACAGAAGAAAGATCATAAGCCATATTCAGCGACAGCCAGTTGCAAGCTT
>CAYURP010000083.1:0-918 GCA_964447175.1 uncultured Ignavibacteria bacterium
TCTATGATAATTCAGAAGTAGAAGATCTGGTTGACAGATGGGATATTCATTTAGGATTTGAATGGGAAACTAATGAAAATTTAGCTTTACAAGCTGGCTATTTCAGCAAGTTTGATTATCGAGACAAGAATGCATACTGGGTGGAAGAAGTTGGAGAATACGATCAGCATTTTCTGACTGCTGGAGTATGCATATCCCTGTATGATTACCTTCTTCAGTTCTCCATCAGGGACAGTCATCTATTATCCTCTGGGCTAATTGAAACGACTCAAATATCAGTGGGTGCTGGAGTTGGTTTTTAGCTTTGCGGGATCAAATATAACTTATTATCTTCTAATAGCATGAAACCATATAAGATATTAACTTTCCTATTTTTATTTCTCCTCCCGTTAGTCAATTTTTGTATTTCCCAGGCTTTTTCTGATGAAGGTCTGAAACTGTACGGTAAACTCAAGGATCTAAACTTAGATGAGCTCAAAATTGCCGGTGTAAAGGATTTATCTATAAAAAAGGATGTGGCAGAATTCCGACTGATTAATGGTCAAATATGTATTTTCCAGCCAATTCAGAACAAAATAACTGGTGCTGTCTTTATTGGAGACGGAGTTTTCGAATTCGCCCCACCTACTGATATAGAAAAATATCAACTTAAAAGATTTACCGGCTCTGAAACTCTTAATAAAAGCTTCACCGAATTATATCTTCGCTTTACTGATGATACTGCGGAGAAATTGCTGAGCAAAATTGAGTTTGTCTCAGGTGAGGTTCCGGGCAAAGCCAAGAGGATAAAAAATAGCTCTGAGGATAGAATTAAAGACCTGCTTAAAATGAATATAAATACCCGGATTTTGGCTGACCTTCTATCAGATTCCTCTGATGGATTCTTTTATGCGGAGATCAACCTCATAGACTCCCGCA
>CAYURP010000083.1:928-4130 GCA_964447175.1 uncultured Ignavibacteria bacterium
ATCCTGAAGAGGTCGAGGAAGTTAGCTCAATCCAGCAAGCTCCCAAAGGAGCATTCCAGAAATGCGATCTGGTCTGCTCTTTTCATAAGCAAGGAGATTATCAAGGAGGTGTTTCACCTGATGAGGATAAAGACGAGATCAACGTAAAGCATTACAATATGGATATCCAGATAGATCGAAAATGGAATCTGAATGCTGAGGTGGAACTGGAGATTGAAGCTTTGCAATCGAGTTTCAGAGTTCTGAATTTTGATCTTTCAGATGAGCTGGGAATCTCAGCTGTTTTGAATGAAGCAGGGGACTCACTTGAATTTATCCGGGAAAAGGATATGTATGAGACTACTGTGATTCTGCCTTATCCCTTGCAAAAAGGGGAGACAGGAAAGCTGAAAATTATCTATTCTGGCGATATTCTGGATCGAAATTTTTATGGCGATTTCTATATCAAATCCGCTACTTACTGGTATCCTCGCTATGGATACTGGACCCGATCAACCTTTGATCTTAATTTTAAGACACCAAAAGATTTCGAATTCGTTACTATCGGCAAAAGAGACAAAAAGAAAAAAGAGAAGGATTATATCATCACTTACTGGAAGGAAGAGTTTCCGGTTCCGGTGGCTTCTTTTAATTTGGGTCTATTCGATATCTACGAACTGGACTACTCCGGAATTCCTGAGGTGGACGTTTACTATGTTAAGGAAAGCCATCGCAAGATCACCCAGGATTACCAGCGCCTTATCTCAAAGTATGGTTCAGGCTCAGATATTCTGCTTCAGGACGCTCATATGAAGGAGAACATCGCTGCGGACGTGGTTAACTCGATGAACTTCTTTCAGGAGAATTTTGGCAAGTGCCCTTTTAAAAAGATAGCTGCAACTGAGATCCCGGGATCGCATGGCCAGGGATTTCCTGGGCTTCTGCACCTTTCCTGGGTAAGTTTTCAAAGGGAAAAGAAATTCGAGTACGAATCCTTCAGAGCACACGAGGTCTCTCACCAGTGGTGGGGGCACATAGTTGGCTGGAAAACCTATCACGATCAATGGCTCTCAGAGGGATTTGCCGAATACTCAGGCTTGTGGTTTGCCCAGATGTCTTTGAAGGATAATGAGAGGTTCTTTGGCACTCTTAGAAGATGGAGAGAGGAGATAATTAAGGGCGGATATGTGGGGTATGGACTGGATAAACTTGGTGGAGCGAAAACACTGTGGAGCGATGGGACCAAAGCAGGTCCTTTGTGGCTGGGCCAGAGGCTTTCCTCCTCCAAGTCAGAGGACTATTTTAATTTAGTCTATCAAAAGGGCGCCTACGTTATGCATATGCTAAGAAATATGATGATGGATTTCAAAGATTATAGCGATGATAAATTCATCAAGATGATGAAGGACTTTGTTGAGACCTATTATGGCAAGAACGCATCAACAGAGGATTTCAAGAGTATAGTTGAGAAGCATACAAGCGAGGATATGACCTGGTTTTTCGAGCAGTGGGTATATGGAATAGAGATACCCAAATACATCTATTCATATTCTGTTGACAGGGTCGACGACAAATTCCAGGTAACTATGAAAGTCAAGCAGGAGAATGTCTCCACAAACTTCAAAATGCTTGTTCCAGTAGTAGTGGTGTTCGAGGACAAATCCTACTCCATCATCCGTATAATGGTTGACAAGCCTGCAAATGAGATTAAATTACCCTTAGTAGATAAAGAGATAAAAGAGATAGTTTTTAATCCATTTCATTCGGTGTTGTGTGAAGTTGAGGAAGAATAAAAATCAACTATTCTTATCGTCTACAAAGGTAGATTACTTACTTCAGGAACAAATGAATTAATCTTGAATTCTTTCTATTTTCTCTTTAAAAGGGAGAACAGCTCTACTTTTGCCAAGTCGTCTCAAATCTTCGATGGCTGGGTCGAAATCTGTTATGAGCATATTGCGATCAATTCGAGTTAGCTGTGTTGTCTCCTCAAGAGCTTTCTTTTCTTGCTCGTTTTCTCCCACCAACTCATACCAATCCCATTTGCGTCGTTGCTTCGGTCTACCTGATTTTGTAAAATGTCGAGCACCCTGAAGAATCATTTTTTAGCCTCTTTATTTAGAGTTGACTTTTCAAAAATACGTATTTTATTATACGCCTTGTAGAGTAACAAGTCAAATGAATAAGATAGGTTTGTGTAGAGCTTATATTTGATATGATCACTTACGACGAAAGATTTGATATTATAGTGGTTGGGGCGGGGCATGCCGGGTGTGAAGCGGCTTTGGCATCTGCAAGAATGGATTGTAAGACACTTCTTTTGACTAATAATAAGGAGACTATTGCCCAGATGTCCTGTAATCCTGCTGTTGGCGGCCTGGCCAAGGGTCAACTGGTAAAAGAGATCGATGCACTGGGAGGCGAGATGGGGGTTATCACAGATAAAACGGGGATCCAGTTCAAGACGCTGAACAAGAAAAAAGGTCCTGCAGTGTGGTCCTCCCGGGCTCAATGCGATAGGGTGAAATATAGATTGACAATGAGAGAGTCTCTGGAGAATCAAAAAAACCTCTGGCTCAAACAGGGGAATGTAATAGAGATTCTAATAGAAAATGGAAAAGCCAAGGGCGTGCTCACACCTACCAATACTGCATATTTGTGCAGTATTGTCATTTTAGCAGCCGGGACTTTTCTTAATGGCCTGATTCATATAGGGTTAAGCCAATTCCCTGCCGGAAGGGCAGGTGAATTTCCTTCCCTTAATTTGTCAGATAAGCTCCAAGAATATGGTTTTGAAGTGGGTAGGTTAAAAACTGGTACCCCTCCCAGACTGGATGGTAAAACCATAGATTTTTCTAAAACAATCCCCCAATATGGTGATGAGGATCCAAAGCCGTTTTCATTAAGAACAAAGAAACTGTCAAAAAGGCAGTATTTGTGTCATTTGACACATACAAACCTTGATACACATAAAATTCTAATGGACAATCTTGACAGATCACCACTATATAGTGGGGTAATCAAAGGAGTAGGTCCAAGATATTGTCCATCTATTGAGGATAAGATAGTTAAATTCAAAGATAAGCCGAGGCATCAGATATTTCTGGAACCTGAGGGTGAGAACACGACTGAATATTATGTAAATGGATTTGCTACCTCTATGCCTGAAGATGTCCAGCTTAAGGCTTTAAGAACTATACCCGGATTGGAAAATGTGGAAATG
>CAYURP010000084.1:0-3855 GCA_964447175.1 uncultured Ignavibacteria bacterium
GGTCAAAACCTCTCCTTCGATTTCAAGGGATTCAATCCAGACCAAATCCCCCTCTTTGATTTCCCCTTTCTTTTTGACGACCTTTTTCTCGATTTTTTCAAGTTCGATTTCAATTTCCTCTTTTTTCTCTTTCACGAATTCTTGAGCTTGCTTTATCGTTTCCTTCTCAGCCTGAGTTTTTCTTATCTGAGCTACTAAACTCTCAATTTCTTTTCTTGTGGATTCCACTATCTCTTTGGATTCCCTTAAGGCTTTAGTTCTCATCTCCTTTTTATTCGCCTCTAATTTTTTGAGCCGATCCCGGTAGAGGTTTAAAAGCTCATCTGAGACTTTTCTTTGCTCCTCCAGTTTTTTTCTGTTTTCCCTGACCACGTCCAGGTTTTTCTGCACCTTCTCCAGAAGCGTACCCAGATCCCGTTCTTTACTTCCCACCAATTCAGAGGCTTTTTTGATCAAGGTTTTGGGCATGCCCAGTCTGGAGGCTATCTCTACAGCATAGCTGGCACCCGGGAATCCCATCTGAAATCTATAAGTGGGTTTTAAGGTTTTTCTATCGAACTCCAGGGAGGCGTTTTCCACTTTAGGAGAGGTCTCAGCCAAAACCTTCAAAGCCCCGTGATGAGTGGTAATCACCGTCCTGGCCTCTTTCTGGGTAAGATCATCAATTATTGCCTCGCCCAAAGCTACTCCCTCCTTGGGATCGGTTCCGGCGCCCAGCTCATCCAGAAGTATCAAACTCTGGGAGTCAGCTTCCTTTATCGCCTTTATGATTCTGGAAATATGGGAGGAGAAGGTGGACAAAGATGCCTCAATGGATTGCTCATCTCCTATATCCGCACAAATTTTATTGAAAATGCTCACCTCAGTTCCGGGATCCGCTGGAACGTGCATGCCCGATTGAGCCATCAGGTTCAGAAGTCCAATAACCTTCAAAGCAACCGTTTTCCCACCGGTGTTGGGACCGGTGATAACCAGTGTGGTGAAATCCCTTCCCAACTCCAGAGACAGTGGAACCACATCTTTTTGAGGTGTGATCAAAGGATGACGAGCATTAACCAGATTGAGGTATCCGCTTTCATTCAAAATAGGCTGGGTGCATTTAAAATTGATTGAGAAATTTGCTTTAGCCTGGATAAAATCCAGAATCTGCAAGATCTCAAGGCTTTTTTCCAGATCTTTTCTCACCTCCCGGACCAGAGAGGTGAGATCTTTCAAAATCCTTTCAATCTCCCTTTTCTCCTGGAGCTCAAGCTCTCTCAGCTCGTTGTTTAGTTCCACCGTTACCAGAGGCTCAACAAAAAGGGTGGCGCCGGAAGCAGAGCGATCATGCACAATTCCTTTGGAAGCTCTAAACTGCGCCTCGCTCATGGGAATCACATACCTTCCGTCCCTGATGGTTATAATATCATCCTGTCTGTGTCCTTTGGCTTTTCTGGAACCCAGAAGGGATTGGAGTTTATCCAAAAGCCTGTTTCTCAAGGTCTTCTTTTTACGCCGACATGAAAGAAGTTGAGAAGTAGCATTATCTTTGACCTGGGCTTGCTTATCGATCATCTTGGAGATTGAAGCGGAAAGCTTATCAAAACTCTTCAGCTCCGATGTTAAACCATCTATCCTGGGATATTTCCTTGCCTTTTCCTTCATAAACTTCAAAAGATCCCGGCAAATAAAGGTGTTCTCCTGAATGTCCAGCAGTTCACCTGGCTCCAGAAAAGTTCCTACCACCCCTGCTTTTTTCAATGAGGCTCTTGTGTCTTTTACTGTGAGGGCCGGGCATTTATCCTCATAGGAGAGAATCTCTTTGAATTCTGTAGTCTGCTCCAGGTTTCCCTTTATTTTTCCCCTGTCGTTTAAAGGACAAAGTTTCCGAACCAGCTCTCGGCCCAGCTCGGAGAAGCATCTTGTCTCCAGCATCCTTATAATTTTGTCCAGCTCTAATACCTTTAAGGTGTGATCATCCATTGAGGCATAAAAGTCAGAAAATCTGGTAGGTCATTTTTTCATTAAGATCCAAAATAATTCTTCATATATTTGATGATCTCCTGAGCCCGACTCATGTCCTCCCGAACCACGTCCTCCTCACCTTGTTGGGGGCTACCAACCGGATTCACGTCTAAAGCTTCCTCAACCTTCTTAATGAAATCAGGATTTTGAGGATGCAGGGGTGCGGATTCCTCATAAATAAAGGGAATGGTTCCTCTCATCATAGGAGCCAAAAGGGAGCTATCCAGAGCTTTTATAAAACCCTGGGGTAAAGGCACAAACATCAAAAGTATCAGCAAAAACCCAATGACTATCCAGCCCTGGCAAACACCTAAAATAGCACCTCCCACACTCCCTATCTTGCCCAGGCGCTTAAGCTCAGCAAATTTGTAAAAAAAATAACCCAGAACTTTAAAGAAGAAATAGACTAAAACGAAGAAGAAAAGAATACTGAGAACGGTCACTGCTATTGGAGAGACCCTCATATGAGACATAACCCTGTGGGTAACCGTGTCTGAATAATTTACAGCAACGATGATCCCGGCAACCAATCCTACCACACCATTGATTCCGCTGAAAAGACCTCTCTTTGCCCCGGCAATCAAGGCAAAAAGCAGAAGGGCTATTAAGATCAAATCAACTAAGGCCATCTCTTTCCCCTCCGTAAAAAGATGTTTTTAAAAAGAAAACGTTACCCCTGGGGTAACGAGTTCTGTGGATCAGGATTTTGGGGAACCTCTTCACTTTCTACTCTGGTAATCTAATCTTCCTGAAGCTTCAATGACACCATTTGATTTACTTTTTTCCCCTCAGCTTTCCCTTTTACCTTGGGCATAATAGCTCTCATAACTTTTCCAATATCTTTAGGGCTCTGAGCCTCCACCTCCGCGATGCTGTCATCTATTAACTTCAGAAGCTCATCCTCTGAGAGCTGTTGGGGTAAATAACCATAAATTATTTTTAGCTCTTTTTCCTCCCGGGCTACCAAATCCTCTCTTCCTCCCTTTTCGAATTCCTCAATCGACTCCTTACGCTTTTTAACAGCTGAGCATAGGACATCAACGGTCCCATCATCATCCAGTTCCGAACCTATATCAATCTCTTTATACTTGATCTCTGATCTCAGCATCCGGATCAGGTTCAATTTAACTTTATCCCCCTCTTTCATGGCAGCCTTCATATCCTCAGTGATCTTCTCTTTAAGGCTCATCTTTAACTGCTATCCGAAATTGTCTATCCTTGAAAAACATCCAGGCAACAACAATTAATAGCGGTCTCTTCTGCGGGTCTTTCTCCTTGCCGCAGCCATCTTTCTCTTCCTGCGCTCGGATGGCTTCTCAAAGTGCTGGTGCTTCTTAATCTCAGCCAAAATCCCTGCTCTTTCACAGGATTTATTGAATCTTCTCAGAGCCTTCTCAAATGATTCATTATCCTTTACTGTAATACCTGTCATTTCATATTCGACCCCCTTTCTCAGGGGTATATTTCTCCTCCTTTTTAATTTAATAAAATACGTAGATTTCCTGATTCTGTCAAGAGAGATTTATAAAAACTTTAACTATTTTTTTTAAGTTATTCTATTTCAAAAAATTATAAAAACAAAAATGCAGCGAATCTTCCATTTTCGGTCAAAAATCTCAAAAAATTGCACAAATTTATCCTGATTTTGGCCTTTTTCTGATGTTTCATACAGAATTTTTTATACTGGTTTGCTTACTTTTATTTTTGGAGTATAATCCCTTAAACTATACCAGATTAGACTATAATTTGGCGTTACGAAAGACAATTAATCTCTACATAAAATGGTTTTTTAAGGCATATAGTGTAAATTCTTTTGTGTAAAATTTATGTAGGAGGGATAAAGATAAAGGG
>CAYURP010000085.1:0-3746 GCA_964447175.1 uncultured Ignavibacteria bacterium
ATGCGGCTTGGTCCTCACAAATTTCGGCTTGGCCATCTAATACCTCCAAAATTTTGGGATTTTTTCTTTTAAAAACCTCTTATCTTGGTAATTATTCTCTCCGATATATTCTCTGGAACCTCCTTATAACGAGAGAACTCCATGGTATAAATTGCCCTTCCCTGAGAAAGTGATCTTAAAGCTGTGGCGTATCCAAACATCTCAGAGAGGGGAGCGACAGCTGAGATAACCTGCGCATCCACCCGGGGTCTAATCCCCAGAATTTTCCCCCTTCTGCTGTTCAGATCGTTAATCACCTCGCCCAAATATTCCTCAGGAACCACTACTTCAACATCCATCAACGGTTCCAAAAGCTTAGGTCTGGCCTTCCTCACCGCATTCTGAAGAGCCATGGAACCAGCTATTTTAAAATCTAAATCGGCTGAATCCTCCTCATGATAATTCCCGTCCAGAAGAACTGCTTTGAGATCAACTACCGGATAACCTGCCAGGGGACCATTCTCCAGGGCTTCTTTTATCCCGGCCTCAACAGCCGAAATGAACTCTTTAGGGATGGCTCCGTCAGAAACCTGATTTTCGAAGATGAAACCTTTACTCCGAGGCAGAGGCTCAACTTTTATTTTCGTCACGCCAAAATGTCCCCGTCCCCCGGTCTGCTTAATGAATTTGCCCTCGCCTTCCTGGATTGAGGATATGGTTTCCTTATAGGCCACTTGAGGTTTACCCACATTAGCTTGAACTTTGAAATCCCTGATCATTCGCTCCACCAAAACCTCCAGGTGCAGTTCTCCCATACCGGATATTATGGTTTGATTGGTCTCCTCATCAATTCTAACTTTAAATGTGGGATCCTCCTCCGAGAGCCGGTGGAGAACCTCCGACAGTTTCTCCTGATCGGTTTTGGTTTTAGGCTCGATGGCGATGAAGATAACCGGCTCGGGGAAACTCATCATCTCCAGTATTATGGGAGATTTTGAATCACAGAGAGTATCCCCGGTTTGCGTAAATCTTAATCCCACAGCAGCAGCTATATCTCCGGCCCCGACCTCCTGGATATCCTCCCTTTTGTTAGCGTGCATCTGTAAAAGTCGGGATATCCTTTCCTTTCGATTCTTGGAACTGTTCAAGACAGCAGAACCTGCCTTCAGAGTTCCAGAGTAAACTCTCAAGTAAGTAAGTTTTCCCACATAAGAGTCAGTCACTATCTTGAAGGCTAAAGCTGAAAAGGGACCCTCATCTGATGGCTTTCTAATTATCTCTTTGTCCTTTAATGGATCTTTCCCTTTAACTGGCAGTAAATCCGATGGAGCGGGAAGAAAATCGACCACCGCATCAAGAAGCTTCTGTATTCCCTTATTTTTGTAAGCTGAGCCACAAAGAACTGGAACAACTTTCGCATCTAATGTGGCTTTCCTCAAGGCTGATTTTATATCTTTCACCTCAATAGGTTTCTCGTTGATAAATTTCTCCAGCAATTTGTCATCATAATCTGATAACGATTCTAAAAGCTCTTCTTTTCTTCTTCTACAGAGTTCAATCAGGCTTTGAGGTATGGGCTGTTCTTCGAAAGTAGCGCCCAGTGTTTCCTCGTGATATAGTCTGAGTTGCATGGTTAAAAGGTCAATGATTCCGGTAAATATATCCCCTTGACCCACAGGCAATTGAATGGGTATAGCACTGGCTCCCAGACGTTCTCTGATCATTTTTATGGCCTTTTCAAAATCTGCACCTACCCTATCCATTTTGTTAATAAAGGCAATTCTGGGAACCTGATATTTATCCGCCTGTCTCCAGACTGTTTCTGATTGGGGTTCCACCCCACCCACTGCACAGAAGATAGCAATCACACCGTCCAAAACCCTCAAAGATCTTTCCACCTCAGCAGTGAAATCCACATGTCCCGGAGTATCTATTATATTGATTCGGTGATTATTCCAGAAACAGGTGGTAGCTGCAGAGGTAATAGTTATACCTCTTTCCTTTTCCTGGTCCATCCAATCCATCACTGCAGCTCCCTCATCCACTTCTCCCATGCGATGGGTTTTACCACTATAATAAAGAATCCTTTCTGTGGTAGTGGTCTTGCCGGCATCTATATGTGCCATCAATCCTATATTTCTTATTTTATCCAAAGGAAAGCTTCTTAACATAAAAAAGCTCCACTTAAAAAACAGGTCTTAGAGCAAGGGTGTGGAGATCTGTTATAACTGATCCTCACTGTATTTGTTAATTCAATCACCATCTGAAATGGGCGAAGGCTTTATTAGCCTCAGCCATCTTATGGGTATCCTCCTTCTTTTTAATAGCTCCTCCCTCGTTTTTAGAGGCAGCTATAAATTCAGACGCTAATTTATCCGCCATGGTCTTCCCTGATCTTTCCTTGGCAAAGTTTATCAACCAGCGTATGGATAAGGCTGTCTGACGCCCGTACCTGACCTCCACTGGCACCTGATAAGTAGCCCCTCCCACCCTTCTTGACTTTACCTCTAAAATGGGTTTAACATTATTCAGGGCTTTTTGAAAAAGGTCCATCCCCGGCTGACCCGTTTTTTTCTGTACCAGATCAATAGCCTGATAGAAAATCCTTTCTGCTGTGCTTTTCTTGCCCTTTCGCATAAGGTTCTTTATGAATTGAGAGGCTAAAACCGATTTAAATTTTGGATCGGGCAAAAGTCTTCTTTTTTCCACTTTTTTTCTTCTGGGCATATGAACTGAATCCCTCTCTTTTATTTTTTAACCTTTTTGGCTCCGTATTTGGATCGGCTTTTTTTCCTATCTGCCACCCCGGATGTATCCATAGTCCCCCGGATGATATGATATCTCACTCCGGGCAAATCTTTTACCCTTCCTCCCCGGATCAGGACTATGGAGTGTTCCTGAAGATTGTGCCCTTCTCCCGGGATATATGCGGTTACCTCGAATCCGCTGGTTAATCTCACCCGGGCTACTTTTCGTAAAGCGGAATTTGGTTTTTTAGGAGTAGAGGTGTATACCCGAGTGCATACGCCTCTTCTTTGGGGTGAGCCCTTCAGGGCTGGAGTGGATATCTTCCTAATGGTCTTTCTCCTGCCTTTTCTGATCAGCTGGGTGATGGTTGGCAACTTTATTCCTCCAAAAGGTTAAATTAACATTTTAAAACAAAATAAAAAATTGTCAAGTCTTTTCTTCAATGGCCTCCAACTCTTCCTCCTCTTTTTCCTCCTCCTCTTTTGCCTTTATCTGAACGCTTCGGTATCTTTCCAGACCGGTTCCGGCAGGTATCAAGTGCCCTATGATCACGTTTTCCTTTAATCCCAAAAGGTAATCGGTTTTACCAGTTATAGCAGCTTCGGTAAGTACTCGGGTGGTCTCCTGGAAGGAAGCCGCGGAGATGAAGCTATCGGTGGTTAATGAAGCTTTGGTGATGCCCAGAAGCAAGGGCTGGAAGGTAGCAGGTTCACCACCTTCAGCGATCACCCTTTCATTCTCCTCTTTGAACTTGTTTTTATCAACCTGTTCTCCCTCGAGAAAATTGGTGCTTCCGATATCTTCCACCTTGACCTTTTGCAACATCTGACGTACTATAACCTCTATGTGTTTATCATTAATCTTGACTCCCTGTAATCGATAAACCTCCTGGATCTCGTTTACCAGATACTCCTGCACCGCGTTGGGACCTTTAATTCTCAGGATATCGTGGGGCTCGATGGGCCACTCACACAATCTAGCTCCAGCCATTACCTCATCCAGGGACTGAACCCGGAGAG
>CAYURP010000086.1:0-2766 GCA_964447175.1 uncultured Ignavibacteria bacterium
GCTCGTTCCAAGACCTCTTTGGGTATGCCTGCCAGTTTAGCTACGTGTATCCCGTAGGAATCGTCACAGCCTCCGGGGACGATCTTTCTCAAAAATATCACCTCATCCTCCCACTCCTTTACTGCCACATTGAAATTCTTTGCTTTTGGCAGGAATTTGGCTAACTCGGTGAGCTCGTGATAATGCGTGGCAACCAGTGTCCTGGAACAAAGTTTTGGATTGTTGTGAATGAACTCGGTTACTGCCCAGGCAATGGACAGACCATCAAAAGTCGAGGTGCCCCTTCCTATTTCATCCAAAAGGATTAAACTTTTAGGGGTAGCATTGTTTAAGATGTTAGCCGTTTCAGCCATTTCCATTAAAAAGGTGGATTGGCCCAGGGCTATGTTATCCAGTGCCCCTACGCGGGTGAAGATTCTGTCCACTATACCTATTTTAGCTTTTCTTGCCGGGATAAAGGAGCCCATTTGAGCCATAAGCACGATCAATCCCACCTGACGTAAATAGGTCGATTTACCTGCCATATTGGGTCCGGTGATAATGTGAATTTTTTGATCCTTATCGATTTTGGTGTCGTTGGGTACAAACTCCCCCTCTAATATCCTTTCCACCACCGGATGGCGACCGTCCTCTATTATTATCTCCTCTGAGTCATCTATTTCCGGACGGATATAATTCTGCTCCAATGCTAATTCCCTGAAACTTAAAAGGACGTCCAGAGTGGCTAAAAGATCTGCTGTTTTTTGAATATCCTCGGTTCTCTCACCCACCTTTGCCCTGATATCCATGAAAAGCTCGTATTCAATCTGGGCTATCTTTTCCTCAGCACCTAAGATTATCTCCTCTTTTTGTTTTAACTCCGGGGTAATGAACCTTTCCGCATTGACCATGGTCTGTTTGCGGATATATTCCTGAGGCACTTTGGATAGATGAGGTTTGGTAACTTCTATGAAATAGCCAAAAACCCTGTTGAATCCTACTTTCAGGGATGGAATCTGAGTTTTTTCCCTTTCCTTTTGCTGAAGGTTGGCTATCCATTTCCGATTGTCGGCTATTTCTTCTTTTAAAATATCTAGGTCATTATCATAACCCTTTTTGATTATCCCTCCCTCAGTTAAAACCACCGGAGGTTCATCACAAATCGATTTCTCTACAAATTCGACCAGATCCGAGGTCTGTGGTATTTTGTTTTTTATCGATTGAAGAAGCTCCGATTTGGTCGGCTCAAGATTTTTTATTATTTCGGGTATAACTTTAAGTGACTCTTTTAATCCTATTAAATCCTTAGGATTAGCTTTGCCATATCCTATTTTGCCTGAAAGTCTTTCCAGATCCATTATGGAGTCCATTTTTTTTCCGAAGCCCTCAGAGAGAGTTCTATCTTTTATCAGCTCCTCCACGGAATCATATCTTTTCTCTATTTCTTTTATATCCAGAAGGGGTCGGGCAATCCAGTTTTTCAGCTTACGTGAGCCCATCGGGGTTTTGGTTCTGTTAAGCAGATAAAAGAGGGTGGTTTTTTTATCACCGCTTCCCCAGGAATGAAATATCTCCAGGTTCCTGAGCGTGGTTGAATCCAAAAACATTAGATCAGTATGAGCCACTGGAGTGATCCTGGTTATATGATCAAGTGAGGTTTTCTTTGTCTGGTTGAGATAGGACAAAACTGCACCAGCAGCGGATATTCCCAGATCCATGTTCTCACAGCCAAATCCTTTTAAAGATTTGCTTTTAAAATGTTCTATCAGAGTGCGGTAAGCGAAATCATAGCTGAACCTCCAGGATTCGGTTGGGGTGATGGTGATATCCTGGCTGTTCAGTTTCAAACTTTTTATTTTCTCAGCGCTCCACCCCTCAGGCAATAGAATCTCTGAGGGGGATATAGTGAATACTCTTTCCAGTATCCTGGATCTTTCGTCCTGGTCGATTTTAAACTCGCCAGTGGTCAGATCGATAAAAGCCAGCCCCATCCTATCATCACCCTGGACTAAGCTGGCTAAAAAGTTATTGCTCTTTTCATCTATGATGTTGTCAATGGTAATGGTACCGGGAGTGATTATCTCCACCACATCCCTTTTCACGATCCCCTTGGCTTTTTTGGGATCCTCCACCTGCTCGCAGATCACCACCTTTTTGCCTGCCTTTATCAATCTGGAAATGTATCTTTCTGCGGCATGATAGGGCACCCCGGCTAAAGGGATCTTTTCAGCTTTACCGTGTGCTCTGGAGGTTAAGGCAATACCTAAGATTTTGGAGGCGATTTTCGCATCCTCCCCGAACATTTCATAAAAATCACCCATTCTGAAAAACAAAATCTCACCGGGATATTGAGATTTTATCCGGTAATACTGGTTCATCAAAGGCGTGTCTGATTTCTCCATTCCATTACCTGCTTATCACCTTATAGGTTTTTCCCAAAAGCTTTTCCAGGCGGTTTTTAAAACTCTCAGCGTCTTTTTGGGAATCGAAAATCCCCACTTCCACTCTCCATTGGACTCCCTTTTCTTTTGAAAGCTCCACCATATTCGTGGTATACCCCTGAGATTGGAATCTTCTGAGCTCTTTTTGAGCCTGGTCTTTGCTGGAGAACAATCCCACCTGTATGGTATACTTAGTGCCCGTTCTCTTTTGTCTTTCTTCATTTTTCATTTTCTCTGATAGCACTGATCTGATTTTCTCTAAGAGTTTTTCCTGATCGCTTACGCCTGTGGGAAATCTGTCTCGATAAAAATTGTAATATAGATAAGCGTTATCCGCATCTTTTTT
>CAYURP010000087.1:0-1807 GCA_964447175.1 uncultured Ignavibacteria bacterium
TTAGATTAAGAACATCAAAATTTTTGCCAGAAAAACAAAAAACCACTTAGCCAATGGCTAAGTGGTTATAGGACAAAAATATAATATTTAAATTTTGAAATTACTATCCAAGCCTCAGATCTCCCTGATGATAATATCTATTCCAATGTGAAACACGAAGTATCATTATGAAACACTATCCTTCAGGATCTGATTTCCTATCTTATAATCTTTAATTTTTCGCCAGAGGGTTGTCCTGCCGATGCCCAGCTCTTTAGCTGTTTTGGTATAGTTCCGGTTGTTTTTTTTCAGGACACTCATTATGTGGCCCATTTCCCTGTCCTTTAAATTATTGTTCTGCTTTTGGGAAGAGATTTCATTTGAAACCTCTGCAGTAAAGAGCCAGCCTTTGTCTGCTACTATGAAGAGCAAATCAGTGGAATCTAAAGAGGAGCTCTCATTTAGGGCAACTGCTCTTTCGATGGTGTTCTCCAGTTCCCTCACATTTCCCGGCCAGTGATAATTAATTAGTTGAGAATAAGCCTGGGATTTGATCCTTTTGATTTTTGTTTTGAATTTTTTGGAATATTTCTCAATGAAATGTTCAGCTAAAGGTATAATGTCTTCTTTTCTCTCTCTCAGGGGTGGAATATTAATGGGCATGACATTTAATCTGAAGTAAAGATCCTCTCTGAATTTACCTTGCTGGACCAGGAAAGCTATATCCTTATTTGTGGCTGTGATCACTCTGACGTTAATTTTGTTGAAATGACTCTCCCCCACTCTTCTTATCTCCTTTTCCTGGATAGCCCTAAGCAGCAAGCCCTGAAAGGAGGGGGTGGTGTCACAGATTTCGTCCAAAAACAGAGTTCCGCCATCAGCCTCCCTGATCAGACCTTTCCCGTTGGATACAGCACCTGTGAAAGCTCCTTTCTTATGACCAAAAAGCTCTGATTCCAATAAGGTTTCAGGTACACCTCCACAGTCGATGGCAACGAAAGGTTTATCTGCCCGGCTGCTGTTATCATGAATGGCTTTTGCCAGAAGCTCTTTTCCAGTGCCGGATTCCCCCTGGATTAAAACGGTAACATCGGTGGGGGCGATCTTTTTTACAAGTTTCATTATTCCTTCCATAGCTTTGGAGCGGTAAACAAACGAATCCGTTTTATTCTGAATTTTCGATCTGAGATATTTTACCTCGGAGATCAGCTCTTTTTTCTCCAGAGCCTTTTGCAAGGTTAAAAGCAATCTCTCATTTCTGCAGGGTTTGGTAACGTAATCGAATGCCCCCAATTTGATTGCCTCCACTGTCGAAGGAATAGTCCCGTAGGCAGTTAACAAAATTACCTCAGTGTCCGGATGGACTTCTTTCACTCCTTTTATAACATCTATTCCTGATTTTTCCCCCATCTTCAGGTCGGTAAGGACCAGGTCGAATTCTTCCTTTTTTAAGATCTCTAATGCTTCTTCCCCGCTTGAGGCTAAAGTGACCTCATATCCCTTACGTTTGAGCAAAATATTAAGGGTTTTTCTTGTAGCCAGATCGTCGTCCACTATTAAAACTGAAGTCATGACTTTTCCCTCATTCCCAGGAGTGACCTGTCATACTCAATTAAATTGATCTTTTAATTTTGTCAACTATTTTTAGGAAGGCTTATGATAAAGCTGCTCCCCTTACCCGGCTGGGATTTAGCATCAATATTGCCACCGTGAGCTTTCACAATACGCTCAACTATGGAAAGCCCCAATCCGGTACCCTCCTCTTTGGTAGAATAAAAAGGTGAAAATATCATCTTAAGATTTTTTTGAGGAATCCCTTCGCCCGTAT
>CAYURP010000088.1:0-1702 GCA_964447175.1 uncultured Ignavibacteria bacterium
TATGGTATGATACTCTATTGACTGATAAAGGTATTCTTGTCAAGCATTTTTTTGCGTTTTCGTAATCATTTCAGAATTTTTGATAGGTTATACATACAATCTCGCTTGGAAATGGGTAAAAAAAGTGGAATTTAAAGAGTCAAATTGGACGAAGCCCCGTAGGTCCTGAGTTGTATTCGGTTATGTGGAGACCGAATGGTTGTTAGTTGTTGGTGGTTAGTGGTTAGTAAATTTGAAATTTTCTGACCAGAACTTTTAAAATTGGACTACGTTACCAATTACCCCCATCTGAATTCAATAGCCAGCTAAAATCTTATGAATTTTATTTTCTCTGTATCAGTCTCAATTAAAACGTAATTATTGCTTTTTAAGGCACCTGGATTTATAACTATAGAATCTTTGATTTTCTCCTCCCCCTGGGCATCGTGAGCATGACCACAGAAAACCAATTCAGGTTTGATTTTCTCGATTAAGTCATTCACGACTTCTGAACCCTTGTGCAATCCATTGTCCAGATCAAGTTTGCCTATAGGCGGTGTATGCAATAACAAAATCTTTTTCTGGGACAAACTGTTAAGAAAATTCAGTCCATAAGTCACTCCCCATCTGGGATACCTGAGAACAAAAAAGTCCTCTCCCTCGCTCTCCGTTATCTCTCCGCCGAAGCCTGCAATTACCCAATCATTAAAAATATAAAAACTGTGGTGAATTATGTGAAGATTGGGATTCTCCATTGCCTCTAATCCCATCCTCAGATACTGGGATATGGGCGCATCCACATTTCCTGGGATAAGAAAAGTTGGTTTACCTAATTTGCCAATTTCTGTATAAAACTTTTTATAGACCTCTGCATTTTCCTCGATTTCCTCTTTTATGCCGGGCTTGTTTTTATCAGGTGTTCTATTCTTCTTTCGGGCATCAGCCCATTCTGTGGCTTTGCCCCTCCATTTGAGAATGTCTCCGGCATAGCAAATCACGTCAAAACTCAAATCCTTTATTGCCTTGATAAATTCGGGAAGAATCTCCCCTTTAGCATGATAGTCAGAGAAAACTAAAATCTTCATCTGTCTCTCCTTTTAAAAATCTGATACCCTGCTTTTTCCAATCTCCTAATTGAGGTGTAATATGGATCGCACACCTCCTCCTCCAGGTAGTCCTGATATTTAAGCTCTTTTAATCTTTTCATCATTGCCTGGTTTTCCTCTCGGGTCATCAAGGCAGGATCGTTCATACAGGCCACGTGAAATTTCACTTTTGCATTCATAAGGTTCTCTATTCCTTTAAACGGAAGCTCATAAAACTCACCTTTTGCCCCGGTTCTTCTTTGAAATCCCTCCGGTGTGCTGGCTTTTAAGCATAGTCTTGTATATACATTTTTATACTTTCGAAGTTTTTCAACATACTCTTTGTCCACGCCAAACAGAATTCCATTGGTTTCCAGAATAAAGGAGTAATTGGTGGTATTTATCAGATCCAGAACCTTTAAAAGATGCTCTTTGCCCAAAGTGGGCTCGCCTCCGGAGATGCGAAGTTTGGAAATCCTCTTTTCCTTAGCATTGAAAACCAGCCTTTGAAAGACCTGCTGAGGCGTGTAGAATTTGCCATGCTCTTCCGGGAAATCGCGGGACCACTCCACCCAGCAGAAGATACATCTTAAGTCACATCCCACAGTGTAGCCAGTGGATATCCCTCCATAAACCCC
>CAYURP010000089.1:0-1518 GCA_964447175.1 uncultured Ignavibacteria bacterium
CATGTTGAGGGCAACATGGGTCTACTAACTGGTCAAAGGATATTTTTTCAGAGGGCTCTGTGTATTTTGAAAACTCTATACTTTTGTGATTATTATGGTTGACAAAAAAATTTTTTTTGGTTAAAATAAATTTGTATGATTGAGTCTTATCTGATTGATATAGAAGGAACTATAGTCAAGGATAAATCCTATACTCCCATTCCGGGAGCGGCACAGTGGGTGGAGAATCTTAAATCTATGGGTAAGAAATTTGCTTTGGTTACAAATAACACTACTCATAAACCTAAAGACCTTCTGTCCGTTTTATGGAGGATCGGGTTCGAGCTGGACCAGCAAAACCTTTATTCCTGTATGAGCGTTGCCTTGGACTGGCTGAAATCAGAGAACGTTTCAAATTGCTTTGTGATCGGAAGCAACGGTTTGAAAAAATATCTCAAGGAAAACGGGATCAAGGTTCATAACGGGAAAAGGATTACTGCAGTGGTGGTGGGTCTGGATGATAAACTGAATTACAATAAACTGAAAATCGCTACCTCAACTCTGGTGGATAATGATGCTCACCTGGTGGCTCTTCACGCTAATAAGATCTTTAAGGATAAGGATGGCATTCTGGCGCCATCTGTTGGGGCTGTGGTTAAAGCGCTGGAATATGCCTCAGGTAAAAAAGCAGTGGTTCTGGGAAAGCCCAGCGAGGTATTCTACAATAGAGTTTTAAAAGGATTTGGGACTACTGCGGAAAGCTCTTTGATGATCTCAGATGATCCTTTATCGGACCTAATGGGTGCAAAAAAGCTGGGAATGAAAACCGCTTTTGTCCTCTCTGGAAAATATAAAAGCCAGGAAATATTAGACCAGTTGGAAAGGGAATTTTATCCTGATTTTATTGTGGATAACATAACTCAACTCAAGATATAAAATGCAGGTAGGAATAGTGGGCTTGCCCTTTTCGGGCAAGACGACAATTTTCAATGCCCTGACCCAGGCCCGGGCAAAGACTGGTGATTTCTCAGCAGGTGCCAAGGAGCCTAATCGGGCTGTGGTGAAAATACCTGATGATCGGGTTTACAGGCTGGCTGAACTTTACAATCCCAAAAAGGTTACTCCGGCTGAGGTGGAATGGGTGGACGTATGTGGAATGACCGAAAAGGTGAAGGAAAAAGCTTCTGAGGCTGAATTTTTGGGGCACTTACGGGATGTGGATGCCCTGGCTTTAGTGGTCCGGGTATTTGAGGATGAATGCGTGGTTCACCCCCAGGGGAAAATCGATGCCCAAAGGGACATCCAGTGTTTTGAATTGGATATGATAGTGATCGATCTAGATATAATCGAGAAAAGGATGACCAAACTGGAGAAATCAATACAGATAGCAAAATCTGATGCTGACAAAAAGGAATTCGATCTTTTAACCCGGTGTAAAGAAGCTTTGGAAAAAGAGATGCCTTTGAGGGATGTCGACTTCACTCCGGAGGAGGACAAATACTTGCGGGGCTTTGCTTTTCTGAGTTTGAAGCCCTTATG